>NZ_CP117256.1:0-300000 GCF_003240565.2 Rhizobium tumorigenes | reverse complement strand
ATGGCAAATGACGGTTGCTCTTCTCGCCCCTCAAGCTGCCGCGTTCGGCAGTAGAGCGCGTCATGGATACGACGCCACGTCCCGTCCCGGCAAAACCGGTTGAAATAATGGTAGACCGTGCTTTTCGGTGGAAAATCATGCGGCAGCAATGCCCATTGGCAGCCTGACTGCAGCAGATAAAAAATCGCGTCCATCACCGCCCGAAGCGACGTCTTGCGTCTGCGGCCCAGTCGAGGCTGCCTCGGCATGAAGGGCTCGATCAAGCTCCACTCACGGTCATTCAGATCACTTGCGTAGCGCATGCGGCTTCTGTCATGGTGACGCCGGGTGAAGGGTGTCCAGGCCATTCGATCTCTCCGTATTTGTCGCAAAATACAAAGAATCTGATTGCCGCCCTTCACTCAACCCCGCGCACGCCCGCCATTCTTGAACAGACACTAAGAAATCAGGATTAGTCGGCATAGAGGGTACACTTTAAAAAGCAGTTGGTTAATTTTTAACTGCTTATATTGCATCCACTGCACCAGACTGCTGCGAAGTTTTATTCTGAAATGTTGCGATCTGTTGCGACCAATTGCCTCTGTGGGCGTAATTCATTTGTAGTGACAGAATCCGGTACAAATTTCGAAGAATTGGGATCGAGAACTTCTGACGTCGTGAGCGCCTGATGAGCTTCTCAGACAAACAGACGTCTTCAAGTCATGCGATGCAAGAAACAGCCACCGGTTCAGCGACAACGTGGGTTAAACACGCATGTGCCATCTCTACCGCAACATAACCCAACAAATTAGAACATTCGAAAACAGGTGTCCTTGATACGATCCAAGTTACAAGCCCATCCCGAGGCTGAAGAGGACTCCCAAAATGACTTTCGAGCCAGATGCCAAGTTACCCGTTCAAGGAAGTCTTTCACGGGTAAATGCACTCGACTTAAACGCGGAAAGAGTTTGGACGTACCAACACACGATCGATCTTGGACAGCATCCGCGTTTCGCACTTTCGGGCACATGGATCAGGTTAAGTGCCTGTGCTCTTATCATTGGCGTATCGTCCGCAGCGGCCTATACCACTCAGTGGCACGGAGCCGCCAATCCGCCTGCCGCAAGACCAAGCATCCACACTGCTTCGCTGCACGGGGGCGTCAAGCCTACAGGGCTGATGGCTGCTATCGATTCTTCGCCAGCGCGCGGGGCCAGCACCTCGCCTTTCCCCCTGGCGCCTGTGGTCGCTATTCCATTTTCAAAACCGGCGAACTACGCCTTCGACAAAATTGCCTCTCCACGCGCCAATAAACCAACTTCCCCGATCAAGAGACCTTCTAATCTCGAGGTACTCAAGGAATGTGGTTCAAAATGTCAAAGGCGAGATCACCAAGCCGTAGGTTCAATCCGGCACGGTCAGGTTTCCAACAACGCGCTACTGACGAAGGGCGATGAGGCCGGTCGAGGCTTTCGCCCTCTTCAGCAAGCTCAATATGTGCTGGAGCAAACCGCTGCTGTGCCTTGGCTGGCGATCGAGACGGGTCGCAACGCCATTAGGTCTATCGCGGATCTGGATTGAGCAGCGCGCGGATTGGCAGCGCCACAATCCGTCGCGTTGCACCGCCGCCGCAAAGCTCAAAACAAAACCGAATAAGATCGAACACACCGTTGAGCTGAGAACAGCTAAGCTCATTTCATAAAAAGGAGTAGGTCTGTGACGCTGCACTCAGATGTTAAATACCGTAACCCAATCCTCGTCTTTCTTGCTAGAAATGGGGCGGATGTAATTTTATCGCAGCTGAAGACCCATGGATATATGGCCGTTGCTGTTTACACCATCCCCGAACTATTCGACGCACTGCGCTCTGGCGGTTATGCTCTGGTCGTGACAACGCGTCCGGGCATAGCAATGGTTCGCAATATAAAGCTCACCCCGGTGTTGAACCTGGAGGTCTTTTTCTACGATGTAATCCTTGGTGACGGCAGTGTCCACGCTTCAAAGCAATTCGACGGCAAAGCGTTCATGGAGCGTATTCAAATTTCAAACGTTCCTCGGTCCACGCGAAAAAGCTCCCAGCCTGATCTTTCTAAATCGGGTCGCAACCTCAGAAAAGCTCGAAGGACAATTGGTAGATGGTGGCGTGCTGCAAAATCTTCGTTCTGCAACCGCGCACCTGTCGGCGAGAAGCAATGAACAGCATCAGAAACAAGATGCTGGCGGAAAACGAACATGGTGAACATACTGCGCAGGTGCAGCTTTAGGCGAAGCATCAAGAAGCTTTAGAAACAGTGGAGCTGCGCATTCCCAAGCTGCGAACAGGTAGCTATTTCCCGAGTTTCCTGGAACCACGCCGCATGGCCGAGAAGGCTCTGACGGCCGTCATACAAGAGGCCTATATCCAGGGCATCTCGACGCGATCGGTCGATGACCTCGTAAAGGCCATGGGCATGTCGGGCATTTCGAAGGTATCCATCCGGCGAGGGCCGCAGGGGTTATGATTTCGGCTCGTCTGCCATGATGCGTTCGATCTTTCCCTGATCGCATTGCTCGTCGATGAGGAATTGGCGGATACCACCATCCCAGGTGCGGATATCGGCGAGGAATTCCTGCAAGCTTTCGATCCCGCGTTCGGTGAAGGTCGTGATGCCCTCTTCGCTTCCATCGTGGGTGTGGATCATCTCGCCGTAGTCGATGTTGTCGGAGTTGCTGGCGACTTGCTGGATGAGTTCAATGTTCTCGCCGATCAGCGAGGCGACATAGTCGATCGTGTAGACATGCGTCGGGCGCGCCATCAGGCTGCTTTCTGACGGACATGGCCTGCGGAAGACCAGTTCCATGGCAACAGTTCCGGCAGCCTTGATACGGGGATGCCAGGCATGCGAGCGAGTACGTCCGCCAGCCAGGCCTGCGGATCGATGTCGTTCATCTTGGCGGTGACGATCAGAGAATACATGAAGGCGGCACGCTCGCCTCCTCGCTGGGAGCCGGCGAATAGCCAGGACTTTCTTCCGAGAGCAATCCCGCGCAGGGCCCGCTCGGCCGCATTGTTGGTCAGACATAGCCTGCCGTCATCGAGGAACCGGGTGAAGGCCTCCCAGCGTCCCTCCTTATCGAACATGTAGTTGATCGCCTTGGCGACGGGATTGTGCTTCGACATCTGAGCGTGTTGCGCTCTGAGCCAGTCGTACAAATCCTCGACGCGTGGGCGAGCATGCTCCTGCCGAGCGGCAAGCCGTTCCTCGACGGACATGCCGTTTATGCCGCGCTCGATGTCGAAGAGCGCGTCAATGCGGGCAACGGCTTCAAGCGCGACAGGCGATATCTCATGGGCTGGCTTGCCCTTGCGTACGTTGCCGGCGATATCTGCCAGTTCGAAGAACTTGCGCCGCGCATGGCTCCAACAAAGTGCACTCCTGACCGGCCCCGGACTTCGATCGGCACGATAGAGATCGTTATAGCCTCCGTAGGCATCGGCTTGCAGGATGCCATGCCACCCGGCGAGATGCCGATTGGGATGGGTCTTCTCGCGATCGGGTGAGAAGTAGAAGAGCGCTGCGGGCGGTGCGCCGCCCGCAAACGGACGATCATCGCGCACGTAGGTCCATAACCTTGCCTGCCGTGTTGCGCCCCTGGCCAGGAGCGGCACGGTGGTGTCGTCACCATGCAGCCGTTCGGCTGCCAGTACATGGGCGCGGATCAGGTCATGGATCGGCTGCAGGGCGGTCGCGCAGGCTCCGACCTGGTCGGCCAACGTGGAGAGGCTGAGATCGACGCCTTCCTTGGCGTAGCGCTCGGCTTGGCGATTCAATGGCTGATGCTGGCCGAACTTCTCGAACAGGATCGTGGCGAGCAAGTTGGGACCTGCCCATCCCCGCGGTGTCGCATGGAACGGGGCCGGTGACTGGCTGATCTTCTCGCAATCCCGGCAGGTGAACTTCTCTCGCACCGTCTGGATCACTTTCCACTGCCGCGGGATCGCCTCCAGCGTCTCAGTGATGTCTTCGCCCATCTTCACGATCCTGGTCGAGCCGCAGCAGGTGCAGGTCGACGGAGCTTCGATGATCATGCGCTCACGTGGCAGGTGCTCAGGAAACGGCTTACGGGCCGGCCGGCGGCGTTCGAAGGCGGAGACATTTGTGATCTTCGCTGCCACGCGGTCAGCTGCGATCTCGTCTTCGGTGGCATCAGCTTCGAGTTCCTCGAGCTGCAATTCCATCTGGTCGATTAACCGAGCGCGCCGTTCCGAACTTTGTCCGTACTGTTCGCGGCGCATTTTTGCGATCTCAAGCTTCAGGTGCCGGATCATCGCCTCAGAGGTTGTCACGACGGCGCGCACCTGCGCGAGATTGGCCTCGGCGGAGGCAGCACGCGCCTCGGACGCCGCAAGCGCGGCGCGCAATCTGGCTATCTCCGAAGCAGCGTCATCCATGGCCAAAAGCTATCATGAAAAATGCCGAAAGCCCAACAAAAACAGCGCAAATAGAGGCGATCAACCTGCCTTGGAAGGGCGTTGCGTCCAACGCGGATTACGCCAATCGATCCCTTCCAGGAGGTAGCCCAACTGCGCCGTCGACACTGGCACGGCAGAGCCGTTATGGCTGACCGGCCAGATGAACTTGCCAGCCTCAAGGCGCTTTATATAAAGCGACATTCCGACGCCGTCGTGCCACAGGACCTTGATCAGGTCACCCTTGCGGCCGCGAAAGCAGAAGACCTCACCGCCATGAGGATCGCGGCCAAGGCCTTCCTGCACCTTCAGCGCCAGGCTGTTCATGCCGCAACGCATGTCCGTCACGCCACCCGCGATCCACACCTTCACCCCGGCTGGAAAAGCGATCATGACGCATCCAGGATCGGTAGCAGTCGGGCAAGAATGGTCGGATCAAGCGAGGCCGGGATCGTCAGCCGCCGGCCGTTCGGCAGGCCGATCTCGATCGTCTTGTCGTCTTCAGACCGCGGCGGTGAGTTCATCTCGGAAGATGCCCCCGGCGGCGAAATCGAAAGCGGTACGAAGCCCGTTGACGCGGAAACGTTCAAAAGCCCGCTCCGATATTGACGACGCCAGGCTGTCAGCAACGATCGCGACAATCCATAGCGCCGTGCTGTCACTGAACCCTGCCGAAAACCCTGCAGGCTCTCCTCGACGATCCGGACCTTCTCTTCGTCCGACCAATCCCGCCGGCGACCAAGATCATCGGCGGACAAGACCTCAATGGGTGATATGATTGTAGCGCATGACATAAGGCATGGACTTAAAGCCAATCAGCAAATCACGGCAGACGGCCTTCGGCGGAGGGATACCAGCGTTTGCCCAGGAGACGCCGGAGGCTGCCAGCACGCAATGGCGCAATGTCGCCGACCAAATCAGGCCGAAGGTGCCAAAACTTGCCAATCTGATGGATGAGGCAGAGAACGATGTGCTGGCCTATATGACCTTTCCCAAGCAGCATTGGGCGAAGCTGCATTCGACAAATCCCATCGAACGCCTAAACGGTGAGATCAAGCGCCGCACCGAGGTGGTTGGCATCTTTCCAAACGAGGATGCCATCATTCGGCTCGTCGGCGCTCTGCTCCTCGAGCAGAACGATGTGTATGGACCGCTCCCGGTTTGCAAGGTGCAATTTGAACGTCACGGCAGACACGGTGCTTGCGTTCGTGTATCCGGCCTGTCTATGCGAGCCTCTCGGCCGCTGGCCTTGATGGTATTCGCGGATCGGCGGCCAGACAAATGGACGAGCTCATATGGCTCGCATCGTTTCATGGGCCTTTGCCGAACCCGGATCATACCGGTTTGCCATCACATTCGCTTACCCTCGCAAGCCAGCACTGTTTATAGGAACAGTGCTGAAGCTGTTACGCTGCAGACGGTGCAGCAGCAATTGGTTTGCGGTACTTCTCTTCACGCGTCAGCATTGCCCACAAGGCGCGTGCCGTTTTGTGCGCGACGGCGACGGCGGTGACGTTGGTCGGTCTGCGTGCCGCCAGTGCAAGCAGCCACGGACGAGGCGTCACATTTTTGCGGAACAGCGTACCGACAATCGCTCTTGCGCCATGGATTAGAAGCGCCCGCAGATATCGGTCGCCTCCTTTACTGATCCTTCCGATCCTCTCTTTTTTCCCGCTCGCATGTATCCTTGGGGTCAATCCAAGCCAGGCCGCAAAATGCCGCGCCGACTGGAACTGACGACCATCTCCCACAGCTGCTACGATAGCACTCGCTGTGATAGGGCCAACACCTGGCGCAGTCGCCAGTCGAAGGCTGTCTTCGTTGCTCTTATGCCACTCGACAATCTGTCGTTCGACAGCAGCAATCTGTTCTTCGAGTACATCGATATGATCAAACAGGGTATTGATAGCTTGGCAGGCGATTTCTGGTAGGTGGTCTGGTGTCATTGCGTTCATGCGCTGCCGCAACTCTGACATGCGGTAGCGGCCTTTTGATGTGATAAGCCCAAACTCACCAACCAATCCCCGCACAGCGTTGATCGATGCTGTTCGTTGCCGAACCAGCAATGAACGAGACCGATGCAAAACGAGCACTGCCTGCTGATCTCGGGTCTTGATCGGAACAAAGCGCATGCTTGGTCGACCCGCCGCCTCACATATCGCCTCTGCGTCTGCCGCGTCGGTCTTATTCCGTTTAACGTAGGGTTTGACATATTGCGGCGGAATGAGCCGAACGTCGTGTCCCAACCTCACCAGCTCCCGAGCCCAGTGATGAGCGCTTGAGCATGCTTCCATCGCGATCGAACAAGGCGGCAGCTTAGCAAAAAACGCCAACAATTCGCTGCGTCCAAGGCGACGGCGAAGAACAGTTTGGCCGGCAGCATCGACGCCGTGAGCTTGAAAGACTGTTTTTGCGAGATCGAGACCAACAGTAACAACAGGCATGGGATGACTCCTTCTTGGCTAAAAAACAGCCGCCATCTTCGCTGAGGGAAAGGGAGCGGTCCATGCCATCAAATGGGCCGTCCAGCGGTCCCGCTATATGACGCTGGAAACAATCGCCCAAATGAGCGATGATCCCCTCATCAGCATGCCAGCAGTGGCTCGTTGATATTCCCTCCGGCCAAGACCGGGATATGCCGTGGATGTCAAAAGCTACACCACGCTACGGGACACGATCTCCGGCTCGCGTTTCCCAGTCGCGATCGCGGTAGCCATTGCGCTGGGCGAGACGAAGCGCTGTCTTCTCGCCATAGCCAGCACCCGTCGCGGCCCCAACTTCCAGTGCCATCAGCTTCTCGGCGGCAAAGCCAATCATCTCGCGCAGGAAATCCGCATCGGCTCTCTTCTCAACAAGCGAGCGCAGGTTCATCATGTCGTCGGTCATCGGTGGTGTCCTTCAGGTTGGTCATAAGCAACCCGACCCTACCGGAAAACACCGATGGCTATGAAACCCAGATACACCACGCGCTGGGACACGATCCTTTAGAAAATCGATTTTGCGTCTCCTTCGACTTTGGATACGTTTCCGATTTCGGCACTGAAGGGGGAGATTCTACTGTATGGGGTATGTATCGTTGTGTTCTGGGCGATAGGAGCGGCTTCAATAAGTGGATACGTGATTACGGCACTATTTCTCCTTGTCACCGTCGGGCACCTCGGCAAATGCTGGTTTTGCCTTCTATAGCGGAATTAATGATAGCGTCCTGTTGCGGCGCTACGCGTCAGCGCTGCTACTCACTGCATTCTTTCGCCTGGTGGTCGGGAGAGCTTGCGACAATCAACGGTTCTCATCGGCATTGAGAAACGCGGCGAGATCAATCTATCGTCGTAATTCGAGGCATCCTCCCCACCTCCAACAACATATCTCAACATCTTCAAATGTAATTTCATGCAACAGCCGGCGGCTTTCGCGGTAACTACTGAGAAATACGCTGAGATTGTACATGCAGCTTGAGGCGTCGGATCGTTAACGCTCCTGATGTATCGAGCGCGACAAGGGCAGTCGGGCGCGGAAAACAAAACGAAATGACTAGCTGCGTGCCTGGTGGCATAATGCTGGACTCGCAATTCAGTCAAAGGCAGAATACCCCAATATGGCATATGAAATGGCGATCTCGGATCAGACCAACGTGCTCGTCGTTGAAGATGACTTAGCCATCGCCGACATGCTTGTTGAGCTGATTAGGGGAGGCGGCTTCCAAGCAATGTCTGCAGGCAGCGGCGCGGACATGGACAAGCTTTTGCTTCACCATTCTTTCGACCTTATCGTGCTTGACGCAATGCTTCCCGGTGAGGACGGGTTTAGCATTTGCAGACGGCTCCGTTCGTCAAGTTCTCTGCCAATACTGATGCTAACAGCGATGCGGGAAGACATTGATCGAGTTCTGGGATTAGAGCTTGGAGCTGATGACTACGTTACCAAGCCATTTAATTCGCGTGAACTGATGGCGCGGATCAAAAGCATCTTGAGACGAAGCGCACGCGGACGGGAGGCTGAGCCTGATCTTGCCCCAATGACGTTTTCAGGCTGGCGCATCGACCCGAAAAGTCGACAGCTACAAGATCCGGATGGGGTGCAGGTATCCATGACGACAGCCGAATTCGAAATCCTTCTGGCATTCTGCTCCCATCCAAACAAGGTGCTCAATCGCGAACAGCTCCTTTCAATGACACATGCAGGATCTGCTGGGCCAGTTGAGCGCAGCATTGATGCACACATCAGTCGCGTGCGACAGAAGATTGAGCCAAACCTGAAAGATCCGACCTTTATCAAGACCGTCCGGCTTGGCGGTTATTTATTCGCATCTCGAGTTGAGCGGGTAATTTGAGAAACCTTCGAAGAGCCTCCATACAACGGCAGATACTCATTCTAGCGACTATGCTCGTTATTTTGGTTTCGATAGTTGCCATGTTTACAGAGCCTTTCATTTACGGCCGGCAAGATCGCGAGTTTCAGAATGGGCTGTTCGCCGGAAGAGCAGAAGCACTGTTCCTACAGTTCAAAGATGCTAAAACACTGCAGCAAGAGGATGCTGTTCTTGCTGCGGCGGCGAGCATGGATGTTGCTGTCGAAAAGTTGCCGGCGGAAGAGCAGTTAACCTGGCAAGGAAATATTCTTTCCCATGAAGAACTCGTTTCGCGAGCTAAAGCGCTAACGGCCGGAAATATACTGACATCAATCAAGCACTTGTTCTCCGCGCAAGCCAAGCCGAATGTGCTGGCAGTGCGCGTTGACTATGGGCGTGTTCTTGTTTTCCGGATACCAGTGTTTCCCGCTGAAGTCTGGTTTGCGCCGGCCGTCGCCAGCGGGCTTTTAAAGATTGTAGTTCCTTTGCTTGTTCTCGCCTATTTTAGCGGCTTGCTGATCACCAACCCTTTGCGGCGGTTCGCGGCGGCGGCAAAGCGTGTGAGTATGGATGACGATACTCATGAGCCGTTCGAAGCGGACGGCGCATTGGAGATCCGTAGCTTGGCGGAATCGCTGAACGTAATGCGTAACAGGATCCAAAGCATGGTAGAATACCGTACCCGCGTTCTCAGCTCCGTAGGGCATGATCTAAGAACGCCGCTGACCCGACTGAAGATGCGTATCGAGCGTTGCTTCGAGCCCGAACTCAGGCATCTTATGCTGACCGATGTTACTACATTGGTGTTTATGGTGGACGAATGCCTGGCATATTTTAATGATCCGTCTGATACTGAGAAAGCGCGCAAAGTCGACCTCTCCAGTCTGCTACAAACAATCGCTTCCGACTTTCAAGATGCAGGGATTGACGTTGATTATATAGGCCCCAGAAAATTGACCCACACCTGCAAGCCTCAAGCTTTGACCCGAGCATTGACAAATTTAATTGAGAATGGATCCCGCTACGCGGCACGCATAGAACTGAGACTCAATACGAATGATCAGGGTGAGGTCGAAATTCGCGTTTGTGACAACGGCCCCGGCCTACCGGACGAACTCAAGGAAAAAGTGTTGGAACCATTCTTTAAGGCAGATGAATCCCGCCAAATTGGCGCAAAAAGAGGGCTTGGTCTTGGTCTTACGATCGCGCAAGGTATCGTGGTTAAAGGCCACTCCGGTCGCTTCTCTCTCTCTGACGGCGTGCCGCACGGCCTAATAATTGTTATATGCCTTCCGGTTGTCCCAAAATAGAAGCTCCCATACAGTTGGGGCTGCGACCGAATAAAAGGCGCTCGCAAGAGGCTTGGGCGAATTCGGATAAAGATTGGCAGGCTTTGCTGAATATGGGGTTGAGGGGGTGCTGTTGCACGATGTGATATATTCCTGCCATGACAAACAGGTTGTATTGACAGGTAACGATTCGCACTCACACGATTGGCGACCGGATAATTGCTTTAATAGGAGTCAGTCTTGAGGCACATTGTATTGGCGCCGTCGACCACCGCGCTTTTGGTCATAGACCTGCAGGAAGGCATATTGCAAAGAGCAATTGCGCCGCACTCTTCTGAAACTGTGGTGACAAATGCTGCAGCTCTCGCCAAGGCGGTCGCGTCATTCGGCGGTTTGACGGTTCGCGTCAAAATGGACTTTTCCAAACTGCCGGGCCAACCGACAGACGCGCAGAGTCGGATGCCAGACCCGCTACCACTACGTTTTTCCGAATTTTCGTGGGCTGTATGCAGCTTGAGCGGACCTGTCGTGACCAAGCGCCAATGGGGCGCGTTTCACGACACTGAATTAGATATATTGCTAAACAGGGGCGGTATCACAGCCGTCATAATAGCTGGGATTGCCACAAATTTTGGTGTCGAAAGCACAGCACGCGAGGCGTGGCAGCACGGGTACTCAGTCATAATTGCGGAGGACGGATGCTCAAGCCTAAGTAGAGAAATGCACGAGTTTACAGTCCACAGAATTTTTCCAGCAATCGCGCGTGTGCGATCAACAGGGGAAATCATTCACTCGATCAACGAAGCAAAGCGGTAAATCCCTCCATCCCGTGATTAGGCGTTTTGCTCGATTTACGGAGGACGAAGCAATGTGTAAGAAGTATCTAGTCTATCGGCGATTACGGTAATGCGGGTAACAGGTTAGGCGTTTGACAGGAGATCAAACTGAAAGTTCAAATTCTCGCAGTCGAAAAGTCTGTAGTTTTGCGAAATCAGGGAAAAAAATCTGAGCAAATCCTATGTCAGGATAATTCCCCAGACGCACAGGTGACCATCACCAGAGTGACCATGAAGCCAGGCGCAGTTTCAGCTCGACATAGTCACCCCAACTCAGAACAGACTTGGTTGATAGAAGCTGGCCAAGGAATGCTGTTGCTTGAAGACGACCAATCCATCCCTCTCAGTGCCGGTGAAATCGTTAGGACACCGCCATGCGTCGTTCATGGTATTGAAAATACTGGAGAGGAAGCTTTGGTTTATCTCGCTATCACCACGCCACCAGAGGACATGCGGAAGTATTACGAAGGGTAGGTAAGTCACACGCTGAGGCTGGGGATGTATAGCTCCCAGGGGGCAACATCTTACTTCCAACGTATGTACTTCGGCGTTTTGAACAGATTACGGTGTCGTGCTGCCACGCACCTGGACTGCCGGGAAATGCACAAATCTTTCTGTCGAACATTTTTGAACATTTCAAATAACACCGCAACATTCAGACAGCTAAGTTGGCCACGGCAGAGATGCCATCGACCTTGGAGCCAACATTTGAAAACTCTATTATTCGCCATTTCGCTAGCCGCGTTGTCTTCTATCATATCTGGGTGCACCACGGCAGATCCGACGCCCTACTCAGGACTTGCATCTAGGTCTCAGCTTCGCTCAAACACCGAGGACAAATCTGGTCGGGTGCCGTACCGCTTCTCAACTACCGTTGACTGGCGGCAGTACACCAAGATCATCATTGATCCGGTCACCATTTACCGGGGTGAGGACAATCAGTTCGTCAAGCTCACAAACGCTGACAAGTCGGTCCTTGCCGACTACATGCAGAATGTCTTTACGTCGCGACTGAAGACGAGGTTTGCAGTTGTCAAGAGCCCTGGTCCCCAGACCGTTAGACTGCACCTGACGCTGACCGGAGCGAAGGACACCACACCCATTCTCGGACCGCTCTCACATTTGGATGTCGGCGGCGTCGTGGTCAACACTGCGCAGGCCGTTCGAGGCCGGGAAGGGACAATGGCTGGGTCAGTGAGCTACGCCGTTGAGATTTACGATTCCAGTACCAGTCGCCTGTTGTCTTCTTACGTCACCAAGCAATATCCGATGGCAATGAACGCTGGTGCGACGTTTGTGCGCTTGAAGGGTTCAAAAATTGGCATCGAAAGGGGAGCAGACTCTCTAATTGATCAAATGGCAAAGCCGCTAGTGATGCCTGAGAATTAGCAGCGGCTAATCGTTAAGCCGTTGACGGTCGTACTTGAAATCGCCAGCGATAGTGTTTGTTTGAATATGGCCCTGGTGCCTCTACCCGCTGAATTCAGAAACCATTTTCTCATCCAGAAAACGATACTGTCTCGTTTATCTTGTTTTTGGTTGATGTGGCCTGACTTCTCTCCATAAAGCTTCACCTGGGGACATTCCATGTCGTTATCTATGTCAGTAACGCGGACTGCATTATGGGCGTGCGTCGCCCTCTCTATAACGGCCTGCAGCAACGAGGATGCCACTACGAAAGCCGCCGCGGCGCCACCGACGCCTGTGTCCGTTGTAGAGGTGAGGCCGCAAACTCTACCGGTCGTCAGTGAATTGCCGGGGCGTGTTGCCTCGATGGTTACTGCTGACGTCCGCCCGCGCGTGACTGGGCTGGTGCTGAAACGGGTTTTCGAGCAGGGAGCTGGTGTCAAACAAGGTGACCTCCTTTATGTGATTGACCCGGCTCCATTTCAGGCCAAGGTTGATTCAGCGCAAGCAGCTGTTGACAGCGCGGTAGCTGCTCGAAAATTGGCCTCCCAAAAGTCAGACAGGCAAACACAGCTTCAGCAAAAGGGCGTTACCAGCGCAGATGACAGTGAGACGGCAATCGCGACGCTGGCCCAGAGCAACGCCGATGTTTCCCGAGCGGAAGCGGATTTGCGCTCGGCCGAGCTCGACCTTCAGTATACGCAGGTCAAGGCTCCCATCACCGGCACGATCGGTCGCGCTCTCATCACCGAGGGCACGTTGGTCAGCCCAACCTCAGACGTAATGGCGACAATCCAACAGATTGATCCGATCTACGCTGACTTCACCCAGCCCGCCGACACATTGATACTATTACGAAATGCTATTAAGACGGGTCATCTTAAGGAGGTGGGTCGGGAGAGGGTAGCCATGAAGCTCGTGACGGAGCAGGGCAGTGCGTACCCACACGAAGGCAAGCTGTTGTTTTCTGAGGCAAGCGTGAACGCCCAGACTGGGCAATTGATCCTTAGGGGCGAGTTTCCAAATCCGGAACACAACCTGCTTCCGGGCATGTATGTTCGCTCAAAACTCCAGCAGGGCTCCCTGGAAGGCGCATTCGCTGTTCCGGAGCAAGCAGTGCAACGTGATACTGCCGGAAAACCTCAGCTCTATATTGTCGACGCTAAAGGCAAAATCGAAGTTCGCGACGTGACGCTCGGCTGGATTATTGAAGGCCGCTGGGTTGTCGTCAAGGGTTTGGCAACAGGCGACAGGGTCGTGGTGGATGGATTTCAGAGGATTGCCCCCGGCGCGTCTGTCAAGGCCGAGCCATGGCCCGGGATAGCTTCGACAAGCTCCTCCGCAAAGAAAGAGGGATAATTTCGATGCCAGCCTTCTTTATCGAACGTCCAGTCTTTGCTTGGGTTCTCGCCATCGCAATTATGCTCGGTGGCGCAATCTCGCTCTTCCTGCTTCCTATTTCCCAGTATCCGGATGTAGCGCCGCCTCAAATCACCGTCACGGCTACCTATCCGGGCGCATCCCCGGAAGATACTTACGAGGGCGTGACACGCTTGATGGAGGAGGAACTGAATGGCGTTCCTGGGCTGCTCTATTATGAATCAACATCCGACGCGGCTGGTTCGATCAAGATTACTGTGACATTCGAGCCGGGAACGGTTCCTGAAACGGCGGCCGTCGACGTCCAAAACCGCATCAAACGGGTCGAAGCCAGGCTTCCGCCGTCGATTGTCCAACAAGGAATAAACGTCGAAACAGCGGGAGGCGGAACGCTGCTTTTGGTGGCGCTAACCTCTAAAAGTGGTTCGACCGACGGTATTTCTCTCAGCGATTACATGAGCCGAAACATTGCCAATGAGTTGCGCCGTGTCACTGGTGTCAGCAACGCCCAACTCTTTGGTGGCGAGCGCGCCATGCGTGTGTGGCTTGACCCAGACAAACTGCTTGGCCTTAATCTGACACCCGCCGATGTTACAGCAGCCATCCAAGCCCAAAATGCGCAGGTCGCTGCTGGCCGTCTTGGCACGTCCCCATCTTTGCCGGATCGCCGCACGACAGGCTCCCTATTGATCAAAGGCCAACTCACCACGCCGGAGGAATTCGGTAAGATCGTGCTTCGCGCGGAAACTGACGGCTCAACTGTTCGACTTAGCGACGTGGCACGAATTGAAGTCGGTGCCGATAGCTATTCGACATCGGTTCGCATCAATGGCAAGCCTGCCGCTGGCGCTTCCATAGAACTTGCCCCTGGCGGCAATGCGCTGAAGACGGCCACCGCCATCAGGGCTCGCCTGACCGAACTTGCACCCTCATTTCCAAGTGATATTGAATATTCCATTCCCTACGACACCACGCCGTTCGTCAACATCTCTATCGAACAGGTGCTGATGACGCTTGTCGAGGCAATGGTTCTCGTATTCGCCGTGATGTTCCTCTTCCTCCAGAACTTTCGCTATACGATCATTCCGACCATCGTAGTGCCAATCGCTTTGCTCGGTGCTTGCGGCATCATGTACGTGCTTGGGTTCTCCGTCAACGTTCTCACCATGTTCGGCATGGTCCTCGCCATTGGGATTCTGGTGGACGATGCGATTGTCGTTGTCGAAAATGTCGAGCGGATCATGACAGAAGAAGGGCTTTCACCCAAGGAGGCGACAAAGAAGGCGATGACTCAGATCAGCGGGGCCGTCATTGGCATCACACTGGTTTTGACAGCCGTCTTCGTTCCTATGGCGTTCTTCCCCGGCGCTGTCGGCGTGATTTACAAGCAGTTTTCTTTAACGATGGTCGCCTCCATTCTTTTCTCCGCGTTCCTAGCCCTGTCACTGACGCCGGCACTTTGCGCGACGTTCCTTAAGCCTGTCCAGAAAGGTCACTCTCACACAAAAAGGGGCTTCTTTGGATGGTTCAACCGAGGATTTGACCGTGGCTCGAAGAAGTATAGCGGATGGGTAGCATGTCTTCTGCGAAGGGTAGGCAGGGTGATGATCGTGTACCTCGCCGTGGCTGCGGTGACGGCGTGGATGTTCCTGCAACTGCCTTCGTCATTCTTACCCGATGAAGACCAGGGAACGTTGCTGGCTCAAGTTCAGGGCCCAGCCGACGCGACAGCGGAACGGACGCTTGATTCCATCAAGGCCATGGAGAAAATCGTCGCCTCAGAATCATCTGTTGAGCGTATCGTCGCGATAAGCGGGTTTAGTTTCTCTGGATCGGGCGAAAACGCAGGACTCTCGTTCATCACTCTCAAGGATTGGAGCAAGAGGACGGCCGCGCAGTCGGCACGGGCACTTTCGGCAAAGTTCAATGCCGGCTTCCAGATGATCAGGGATGCAAGTGCCTTCGCATTGTCACCACCAGCAATTTCCGGCCTGGGTAGCACCAACGGCTTCGCATTCCGGCTTCAAGACCGAGCAAATCTGGGGACTGCAGCGCTGAACGAGGCGCGCGACCAATTCATGGCAGGGGCCCGTAAAAGCTCCGTTCTAGCAGGCGTTATGGTTGAGGGCCTTCCGGACGCGCCGCAAACTGTGCTGACAATCGACCGCGAGAAAGCAAATACTTATGGCGTGACATTCGCCGATATCAATCAGACAATCAGCACTAACCTTGGCTCGTCCTACGTCAACGACTTCCCAAACTCTGGGCGCATGCAACGTGTGACTGTGCAGGCGGACGCAGACAAGCGTGGAACTATCTTCGATGTGATGAAACTTACCGTCAGGAACGCTGCGGGCGGGATGGTACCGATCTCCGCATTTTCGAGATACGAATTCACCAAGGGATCCGCACAGATCGTCGGCTACAATGGTTTCCCAGCAGTCCGGTTCAGCGGGCAGGCGGCAAGCGGGTATTCATCGGGTGACGCCATCACTGAGGTCGAGCGCATCGCCCAAACGCTTCCAGCAGGCTTTGGATACGAGTGGAGCGGCCAGTCCCTGCAAGAGATCCAGTCGGGCTCGCAAGTTCCGATGCTTCTTGGCCTCTCCGTTCTGCTAGTGTTTCTCTGCCTGGCCGCACTATATGAGAGCTGGGCCATCCCGATTTCAGTGCTTCTCGTCATCCCTCTCGGCGTTATCGGGGCCGTGGGCGCGGTGATGCTGCGCGATATGCCAAACGACGTCTACTTCAAGGTCGGCCTGATTACGATCATGGGTTTGTCAGCGAAGAACGCTATTCTAATTATCGAGTTCGCTAAAGACCTAAGGGCTGCTGGAAAATCGTCGTTTGACGCGGCGGTCGAGGCAGCACATCTCCGTTTCAGGCCTATTTTGATGACGTCGCTTGCATTCTCACTTGGCGTTGTCCCTTTAGCTATAGCCACTGGGGCTGGGTCGGCAAGCCAGACTGCTATTGGCACGGGCGTCCTCGGTGGTATGATATCGGCGACGCTCCTCGCAATACTCTTCGTACCGGTCTTCTTTGTCTACGTGATGAAGTTTACAAGCCGAAAGCAAGACCAGGCTGTTGTGGGCCTACAAATGGCTGCAGGAGAGTGAGGGCTTAGGCACATAGTCAGGGGTCAGTCCTGGATAAGCTTCATGGAAAAACGGCGACGTTCCTCGATGACGCCTCCCTTGACTTCCACTTTAGTCTGCTCCGCTGTCGATAACAATGCCAGCCGAAGCATCGGCAAACGACTAGAATCAGGAACGTCTTCGCATATGTCTTTCCCATTGCTCGCCCGAGCTATGGTAACCGCTGGCCAGAAGCAGCAAACTTGCCGCGACCACGCCGCCAATGCCAAAGGCAATCCCAACACTGTCATATGAATGCCAGAGATCAGTGCGCGGCCGAGAATGAGCGCGCCAGCAAGGCTTCGGAGTTGAAGATGCCGAAGCAAAAGGCTGAAAATCTTGCTTCAATGTTTCTGGCCGTAGCGCATGCGGAGCAGGTAGGCCGTCACGTCGCCTTCTACGCCCCCTGGGCCAGAGTATAGCGCGGCGATCAGGATGAGACGCCTCATCGTGATTGCCGCTACGCAGCCAGAGCCTTCGGCCCCTCCTTCGAGCCCGATATCATCTTGATTGTGGCAGCAAAGTGCGCCGCCGCAACATCTCCCAATATAACTAGTCCCAACTCAATAGTGAGGCATGCCATACCTTTGGACACGGCAGCTTGATTGCCACGCACGAATTACGAGTGCCGGGAATAAAGCGCCGACAACGATCCAAGGGAGCTTTGTCGTATGTCTTACATCACTCATCTTCACGGAACTCGGGACCAGTCAGTGCCCTTGGTCCGATGCGAGCTCTGAACTGGATTTAAAAGTCCAAATCTCCTGAACTTTAACCATCGTGTGCAGAAAACTCGTCGACGGCCCTGTCGTGAGCGGACGGTCGTCGGCCGGCATAACGGCCGGGCTTTCGTCGGAAATTGCACCCCATTTCTCATTTTTCACCACCGCTAAAGCGAGATAGTCAGTTGTTTCTCACGGCCCTCCATAAACGCTACGGGATTGAGCCTCTGCTACAATCCGAAGCCGCTGAATGCGGGCTTGCGTGCCTGGTGATGGTGGCCGGCTTTCACGGTCATCGGACAACTTTGTCAGAACTTCGCCGCCGCCACGCTGCATCCGCAAACGGTACGACTCTGAAAACGCTCATCGCCGTCGCTGACGATCTCGGTCTGACCAGTCGGCCGCTGAAGCTGGAAATGGCAGATATCGGCAAGCTGAAGACACCCTGCATTCTCCACTGGGATATGTCGCACTACGTCGTGCTGACGCATGCATCCGGCCGGTGGGTGGACATCCACGATCCCGCGAGCGGCCAGCGACGGCTTTCCCTCAACGAAGCATCGAAACATTTTACCGGGATAGCGCTGGAACTCACGCCGGCAACCACCTTCCGAACACGCAAGGTGGTCGAGCGGGTGCGCCTGGCCGACCTGTGGTCCCGGAGCGCAGGCTTCATTCCGAGCCTGCTGCAGATCCTGGCGCTCTCCACCCTGTTGCAATTCTTTGTTCTGCTGTCGCCGCTGGTCAACCAGATGATTGTCGACGAGGCCATCTCAAAAGGTGATTTCAGTCTCTTGAACGTCATAGTCATCGGCGCGGGATTGCTGCTGCTGGTCCAGAGCGCCACGACCTTGTTGCGCGGGTACGTGCAGATGCACTTCAGCACGCTTCTCACCTTTCAGATGCGCGGCAATCTGTTGCGCCATGCCTTGCGCCTTCCTGTCCCGTGGTTTGAAAAACGTCGTCTCGGCGATATCCTGTCGCGTTTCAACTCCCTTCAACCGGTTCAGGATCTGCTGACAGGTGGCTTTGTGTCAGGCGCGCTGGACGGTTTGATGGCGATCATCACGCTGGCTGTGATGTTGATCTACGCACCCTATCTGGCAAGCATTGTGCTGGCATCGCTGGCGCTAGTCATTTGCATCCGAATGGGGACTTTCCCTTGGCTTCGCAGCCTGACCAACGAAGGCATCCAGTACCAGGCCAAGGTGGATGGTATCCTCCTCGAAACTATCCGTGGTGCGCGAGCATTCAAGCTGTTCGGACGTGAACTGGAACGCCACGGTGTCTGGCAAAATGCCTATGCCGACAGCATCAACAACAATGTACGCGTCCAGAAAATCAGTCTCAAAGGCTCGGCAGGCCTATCCTTCCTGACGGGTGCCGAGATGCTTCTGGTCTTCTATTTCGGCGCCGGCAGCATCATTAGGGGAGAGATGACGCTCGGCATGCTGCTGGCTTTCCTTTCCTATCGGAGCCAGTTCAGCACGGCAGCGTTTTCACTCGTCGATCAGTATTTCAAATTTCGAATGATCGGCCTTCATCTCGAGCGCCTGGCCGATGTCGTTCATCAGGATCCCGAGCCCGCCCTCAATGCCGCAGCACGCGAGGATCGTCCCCTTGCCGGATCGCTCCTCGTGCGCAACCTCTCCTTTCGCTATGCCGAACGTGAGGCATGGGTTCTCAAGGATGTATCCCTCTCCATAGAGGCGGGGCAATCCGTCGTCTTTGTTGGCCCTTCCGGTGGCGGCAAGTCTACCCTCTTGAAATTGTTGATGGGCCTCTATCCGGCGGGCGAAGGCGAGGTGCTTGTCGACGGTCTCCCGCTCGGGGCGTTCGGGATGCGCGCCTATCGAGCCAAGGTTGGTGTGGTGATGCAGGACGACCAGCTTTTTGCGGGGACGATTGCCGACAACATCGCCTTTTTCGATCCTGAGATCGATATGGCGCGGGTCGAAGAAGTCGTCCGCCTCGTTGGCCTTCATGACGAAATCATGCGTATGCCAATGGGCTACATGACCCTGGTTGGCGATCTTGGATCGACGCTGTCGGGTGGGCAGCAGCAGCGAGCTCTCCTCGCCCGTGCGCTTTACCGCAAGCCGTCCATATTGTTCCTCGACGAGGGGACGGCCAACCTGGACGTTCTGTCGGAGCGCCGCCTCATGCAATCGCTGAGCAAGCTCCGTATCACCCAAGTGATGGTCGCACATCGCGCCGGAGCCATCGAGGGAGCTGCCCGCGTCTTCGCAGTCGAGAACGGCAATATACGCGAGCTGAAGCGCGACGTGCCGGCACAGCCTCTGCAGGTGGTGCCATGAGTACCTTGTTCCGCACCGAAGCCACTGAACATCGCCGCCGCATTGGCGGGGAGGTGATGATCGCACAACCGGTGAGCCACGGGATGATGACGGCCGTCCTCGGCTGCCTCGTTGTCGTCGGTGCGGCCTATCTCATGACTGGTACCTATGCGCGCAAGGAGACGGTGCAGGGCTACATCGCCCCGACTGGCGGCCTGGCGCAGATCTACGCCGCCAGGGGCGGTACGGTAACACGCGTGCTCGTCCATGAGGGAGACCAGGTCACCCAGGGGCAGCCGATGGTGGAGCTGTCGCTGGAGATGACCGGCGCTGACGGCACGGTTGGTGAAAAATTGCGGATCGAGACGCAAGCCCGTATCCAGTCCATCGACACACAGATCAAGGCATCCAACACCCGCTTTGACCAGGAGGAGCGGCGCCTGTCTTCCCGTGTCGAAGGACTGGGCAGTGAACTGGCGAGCCAGGAGCAACGTCTGGAGTCGGAACGCGGGCTGCAAGCCCTGCAAACAGACGATACCGGCCACTATGCCAAGCTCCAGGTCAATGGCGGCGGCACGCGTTTTGAACTATCGCGCCGCCAGCAGCAGATCTTTGCCCAGGAGAGCGTCATCCACGAACTGGAGCGGCAAAAGGAACAGCGGCAAGGCGATCTTGTCGATGCCCGCTCGCAATTGGCCAGCCTGCCGGCTGGAAGGGACGACAAGCTCGCTCAGCTACAAGGTCTTCGCAGCGAGCTTGAGCAATCCCTCGCCCAATTGCAGGTCAACCGCGCCTATGTGGTCGTCGCGCCGGTGGCCGGCCGGGTTGCGGCGCTACAGGCCCAGCCGGGGCAGACTGCCATCGTCCAATCGCCTCTTGCCGCCCTCGTGCCTGGTGGCAGCAACCTCGAAGCCAATCTCCTCGTTCCGCCGCGCGCTGCTGGCCTTATCCAGCCAGGGCAGGAGGTACGGCTCAAGGTCGATGCCTTTCCATATCAGCGTTTCGGGATGCTTTTGGGACATGTCGTTCAGGTCTCCCGCGCAACCTATCGCGAGGGTGAGCTTCTGGCTCCCATCGCCCTTACAGCTCCCGTCTACCGGGTCACAGTCAGCCTCGAGCGCACCAGCATCGCCGCGTATGGCGAAGAGCGTCCGCTGACCCCCGGTATGACCCTAATCGGCGATATCGTCACAGATCGCCGACACTTCACCGACTGGATATTGGACCCTCTGATGGCCATAGGCAGCCGGTGATGACTGAAGGAGGGGAAGGCCAGGCAGGCCACCCCCCAACCCAACCTGAAAGGAGACTAACATGAACAACATCATCGAACTCGACATCGCCCAGCTGGATCTCGTGAGCGGCGGCGCCTCCACGGTCGCTTCCACGGTCACCATCGGTGCCGATGGTGCTGTCAGCGGCAGCTACACCTTCGGTTCGAAGTCAGGCACGTTTTCGGCATCGCTGCCGGCTGAAGTTGTACAGAAGGCTGGAACATTCTCGTTCAGCAACGCGTCTGGCGGCTTCAACTTCAATAGCTCGTTTGCTAGCTAAACGCCTCTGATCGCATGAATTCCGGCAGCCGCTTCCCGGCTGCCGGTCCATCCAGCCTCGTCGGGCTGTTGTCTCCCGCAAGCAGGCTCACGTGGGTTTGACAAAAAGCCTCATATAGCTTTAGTCCGGGTCGTAGCGACTGACTTCGAGGCCGCTTCCAACCGGCAGCATCACGCTGCTGATGATCCCATTGTCGTGCGGGTCATCGGCAAGTTCGGGCAGCGATTCGCGCATGATCAGGTTGTCAGTGCCTCTCGACGCCAGCGTCAGCATCAATCTGCAGAGCGTGTTCGCTAGGGCGGCGTTATTCGAAAGCCCATGCTGGATACAGGATATCATTATACGGCGGCTGACAGCTTCAACTCACGGCTCGCGTTGATTATTCGTTCACCCCCGATTCGAGAGTAACACGATCACGATCGGCTGCCGCAAGCAGTTCTGATATCTCCTGAAGGCTATCGCCTTTCTCTGCCCCCGCAGTTTGCGGCGCCTTTTTTCGCCTTTCTTCCCAAAAAGCTCTGAAGAGTGCCGCATGTCGCCAGCGGGAATTTCCATCGCGATTAAATAAACTATATAGTACCATTAAAGTGATGGAGTGATCAGGTAGTGGCAAAAGCGAGTGCAATGCGGGTCGAAAACGAAGGCGACGTTTCCGAAGAACAGCCCGGAGACCTCTCCCCGCCGACTAAATCGCCAGAAGAGAGGCGGCTGATTAAACGCATCCTCCTGATCGTCGCCCTCGTGGCGGTTGTCGGCGGCTCCATTTGGTTCTTCCACTACTGGACAGTCGGCCGCTTTCTGCAGTCAACCAACGATGCGTTCCTACAGGCCGACCAGACGGCGGTGTCCCCTAAGGTCCAGGGATATGTCGAACACTTGTACGTGGTCGCGAACCAGAGGGTCGCTGTCGGCGACAGGCTCCTGGAAATCAGACCCCAAGACTATCAGGCCAAGGTCGCGCAGGCGCAGGCGGGTGTCGAGTCCTCCAAGGCGGACCTCGCCAGAGCGCTGGCCGAAGCGAAGCAGCAGATATCCGCAGTCGGTCAGGCTGAAGCCCAGCTTATCTCGGTAAGGACCCAGGCGCGGTTCGCCCAGAGCCAGGTCGACCGCTATCAGTCGCTCGGCCGCTCAGGCGCGACGTCCAACGAGCAGATAGCCACTTATACGAGTCAGCGTGACCAGCAGGCTGCGCAGGTCAAAGTCTCCGAGGCGTCACTAGAGTCTGCCAAAGAGGCCATCAACACCACCGAAGCCGCTGTCAAACAGGTGGAGGCGGCCGTGAGGCAGTCCGAAGCGCAGCTGGCAACCGCCCAGCTAAATCTTGATGCTACCGAGATCACCGCGCCGATTGCGGGTGTCGTCGGCGACAAGTCGGTCAACATCGGGCAGTACGTCTCTGCGGGCATGCGGCTAATGACTATCGTTCCCGTCAACGACATCTACCTCGTTGCCAACTTCAAGGAGACGCAGGTCGAAATGATGCGTGTGGGACAGCCCGCTCACATCAGCGTCGACGCCATTAGCTCCGGCACCCTCGATGGCGAAGTCGAGAGCTTCTCGCCTGGGACGGGCGCGCAGTTCGCCCTGATCCCGACCGAAAACGCCACAGGCAACTTCACAAAGATCGTTCAGCGCATTCCCGTCCGCATCAAGATTGAGGCCAATGCAAACCCACCAAAGCTGCTAGTTCCCGGACTTTCCGTCAGTGTCGAGGTGGATACCCGCGGTAGCTGCTATGGGAAAGGCGAAGCCGTCGAGGTCGGACAATGAGCATCACGACAGTGGATGGCGAGGCCGTTAAACCGCTCGAAAAAGCGGATGCAGCGGCATGGACCGCCGTCACCGCGGGTATAGTCGGTGCGTTGATGGCGACGCTGGACGTTTCGATTACCAACTCCGCTCTGCCCCAAATACAGGGTGAAATTGGCGCGAGTGGATCGGAAGGCACATGGATCGCCACCGCCTACCTCGTGGCGGAGATCGTCATGATCCCGCTTTCTGGCTGGTTCACCGACCTTCTCGGCCTCCGGAAGTTCCTGCTGGTGATGACGTCACTGTTCATCTGTTTCTCGATGGCTTGCGGTTTTTCGACGTCTCTCGGAATGATGGTGGCGGGACGCGTCGGCCAGGGGTTTACCGGAGGCGCTATGATACCGACCGCCATGACCATCATCGCTCTGCGGCTGCCGCCAGACCAGCAGCCAGTCGGCATCGCCCTGTTCGGGATCACCGCTGTCATGGGGCCCATCGCAGGCCCTGTACTTGGTGGATGGCTTACAGAGAACGCCAGCTGGCACTATGCGTTTTTTCTTAATCTCCCCGTAGGCGTCGGCCTGCTTCTGCTTCTCACCCTTGGACTACCGCCTGCGAGGACCAGTCTAGAATTACTGCTGAAAGCGGATTGGCTGGGTATCGTCGGGCTGCCAATGTTCCTGGGATGCCTTACTGTCGTTCTCGAGGACGGGCAGAGAGAAAGCTGGTTCGAGTCCTCGGTTATCGTACTGCTGACGGGATTTGCGCTGTTTGGACTGCTTATGCTTGTCGTGGGTCAGTTGACCGCGGAAAGACCCGTCATCCGCCTCGGCATCCTGTTTCAGAGATCATTTGGGAGTGTCATTGTCATGGCGGTCGTGACCGGTGCCTCGCTCTATGGGATAACCTATTTGATACCGCAGTTTCTTGCACGCATCAGCGGATACAATGCACTCCAGTCGGGCATGGTCGTCCTCCTTAGCGGTCTTCCGATGCTGATGATCATCCCGCTCTTCCCGCTTCTGACCAGAAAGCTCGACCTTAGGATAGCGATCGTATTCGGACTGATGTGCTATTCTGTGAGCTGTTATGTGGATACGGGCCTAACCGCGGGCGCCGATGGGGGCGACTTCAATTTCTCGCAGTTGCTTCGCGGATTCGGGCAAGCTTTCACGCTTATCTTCCTCAATCAGGCCATGACGCGTTCCGTGCCCCGCGAACAGGCGCAGGACGCCGCAGGAATATACACGGCCGCCCGTAACCTCGGTGGTTCCGTTGGTCTTGCCCTGATCGGTACCCTGCTAGACCGTCAGACCTCGCTTCACACGCAGCGTTTGATCGAGTCGGTAACCGCCAATTCCCTCATTGTCCAGGAGCGTGTGCTTCAGTCCGGGAGTGATCCGCAATCTGTCCAGCTCTCCACCGTCAACATTTTTCAGGTAATGATTCGTGAGGCCACCGTCATGGCGTTCAACGACATGTTCTACTTCTTCGCCATCTCCCTTCTGGTCATCACACCGCTGGTGTTTATCCTGAGACCGATTCAGCGCGCACCTGCAGCGGCGATGCACTGAGCATTGCGATCGGTGCCGTCATGAGGAACCTTCAGGATGTCGATACGAACAGGAGACGATGAAAATTACGGTCAATAGTGGCAACGACGCAAAGAGCTCCCAGGCAAGCCCACGTTCAAGAGGGCGTCCCGCTAAGGGAAACGAGGCGAATTTGACGGCGGAGATCGTCGCCGCGGCTCAGGTCCTGTTCCTCGACAGGGGGTACGAGGGCACGAGCACGGATGACATTGCCGCGCTGGCGAAATGCTCTAAGAGAACACTGTATACGCGCTTCGCCACGAAAGCCGACCTGTTCGAAGCGGTTATCATCGACTTCACAAAACAGCGGCGGCCCCCGGCCGAGTTGTCGCGGCTTGGAGGCAAGACGCTTTCTGAAGAGCTTCATACGGTCGCCGAGAAGCTGGTCGATGCGTTTCTGGATACGCAAGTGCTGGCGCTGTATTTCCTAGTTCACAGAGAGGCGAGAAAGTTTCCCGAACTGATGCGAATCGCCGAAGCTGCCGGAAGAAAGCACTCCCGAGATCGGCTAAGCTCTCTTCTATACAACGGCGGCGTCGAGGACGCGGTTTTTTTAGCGGATCAGTTCTATTACCTCATCCAAGGGCCGATGATTCAGGATACCCTCGGCGGGCGGCCCCCGAACAGGGACGCGGCGATCGCCCGGGCCAGGAAATCAGTCGATTTCTTTCTTCGGGGATGCGGGTTCGCTTGAGGTTCTGAGCAAGCTCTAGTTGTAGTCAGACTGGTAGTCGCTTGAGGGACGTCGTTTCTTGCCCGGGTGGTGATCTTGCGATTTGCACTCGCGGGAAAGGATGTCGCCAGAGGGAGCGGTTTTGGCAAACAGGCTTCCAGAGCGTGCGGTTTCGGAACTGAGCTGGGTGAATAAGCCCCTATCCCCGCTTAGAAGGGGCTATCGACAAGACAGATCACACCCCGGTGTTGCACATGCGATTTTTTCATTTGTTGATTTCGACCCGAGGAAAACCCACAGGATCGCCATCACCTGAGTTGGCGATCGCATGCCGCTCGGAGGCATGGCCGAAATCTACGGCCACGCCACCGATCTTGGCGAAGGACGCCCTGCCACGTGCGAACGCACGGTCGCCAGAAGTTTTCCCGGCGGCGATGTCCGAAGTCACCTTCTATTGCGGCCAATGAACGATAACGCCGGACGGAACACCGGTGTTCGGCCCGACTAAGATTACGGCGTTTTTCTAAATACTGGCTACCTCACTCTTGGCTGAACAATGCGTCCGGGCCCGGCTCGAATAGTCGGTGATCTGGTCCGGAGCCGAGAGCCGCAGGTCGATGCGACGGTCCGCGCCCTTGAACGCCACGCCTGACCAGAGGCTTGAGAAGCCGAAGACTTTCGATTCCGTCGGCGATCTTAGAAGCTCGGCAAATATCCGAAATTGATCGCTGGCACTTGTTGGCTAGAGTTTGGCTCGGGTGCGCAGTTCGTTGTGCGCCTAGAAGGGCGAACTTGGCTAATGCTGGCCGCGGGACGGCTGCGGCCTCAGGGAGCCTGAGCCCTCATCGGCGGAGGCGTGAAACCAAACGCCAGAGCGTATCGCCAGCGCCAAAAGTGTGGAATAGACAACAAGTGCGATTGCCATGGCAGCGTATAAGCCTTGTAGCGAACCTGAAATCTCTACCGCAAGCCATCCGCCAACTCCTGCAACGGCCAGCCGGAGTAATCCGCAACACATAGGCCAACGCAGTTGGCCTGCCCCTTGGGAAGCAAAGTAAAGAGCCATGCCCATCCCGGAGAACCCGTAGACGGGCCCGATCACCTGCAGGTAGCTGACGCCTGTATCGATAGCCCCGGCAGCATGGCTGAACAGACTAATCCATTCATGAGGAAATATCGCAGCGATGATACCAATCGTTTCCGTAATTGCAAACGATAGAGCAGCGCCCGTTAACGCAATCTTGATGGCTCTATCGCACTGACCGGCGCCGATATTGGTCCCTATCAAGGCAACCATCGGAGCGCCGATCCCGAATATCACGGGCATGAGAAGGTATTCAAGCCTTGCAGCGGTACCGAAGCCTGCGACTGCCTGCACGCTTGAATGAGCAGCCACAATCGCCGTTGCCACGCCTATCGTGACATTCGTGAGCACAGAGTTGACAGATGAGACGGCGCCCAGCCGCGCTATGTCTCGAAAGCGATCAAAGCTCAGGGCATCACGTCCGAAAACAACGGCATTTCGGCCTGACAAAATATACCATCCGAGAATAGCGGTGCCACAAAAGTTATAGAGCAACAACGCCAATCCTCCACCGGCAACCCCCATGGCGGGGACTGGCCCGAAGCCAAAAATCAGGAGCGGCGACACAAAAACAAGCACAATCGCACCGCCGCAGGTGACGATACCCGGTACAAGCACGTTACCCGTACCACGCACGATACTAGCTAGGCCATTCATCAGCCAAACGAATGCCATTCCGCTGAAAACAACATTGGAATAGATGAGAGCAGTCTCAATCTCACTGCCACCGCCGCCTAGCGCCCGATAAATCCGCCGTCCGAAAGCCAGCATGATCGCTGTAAATATGAAGCCAAGAATGACGTTGATGATGATGGCGTGGGTCGCAAGTTGATTTGCGTCCGCGTTTCGACCTCCGCCGAGCGCGCGCGCAATCCCTGACGAAATTGCTCCGCCGAATGCACCGGCAG
The DNA here is from genome assembly GCF_003240565.2 of Rhizobium tumorigenes. Taxonomy (NCBI): domain Bacteria; kingdom Pseudomonadati; phylum Pseudomonadota; class Alphaproteobacteria; order Hyphomicrobiales; family Rhizobiaceae; genus Arminella; species Arminella tumorigenes. The sequence goes on along the minus strand of NZ_CP117256.1, from coordinate 272,592 downwards.
ACATCATCTGCATCAGCATGACTGCAGGGAACACGAGCGCCATTCCGGCGAGCACATCGGTACCCAGATGGGATAGCCACCAAGTCTCTATGAGCCCAGTCGACGCCTGTACCAGCATGATAAGGACGTTTGGCCAGGCTAGGCGAACAAGCATGGGCAGGATCGGATCTGTGAGCATGCGCCGGATGCGTGGATTCATAGGTGACGGTTGGGCAATGGCGTCCGTTGCATGTGTCATCGGGTTCCCTCGTCCTTACGCGCAAAACTCTAAATCTATTAATGGATGGCGCCCTAATTTTATTGCCCATGCAAGGCCAAGTCACGCTCATCGGATCAGCGTCCTTCAAACGTTTCGAAGTTAGAACGCATCTGAGCTTTGAGCCGTTTGGAAATCAGAACTGCCACGCTATGACCCTGGAATCAATATGCGAGTGAGCTCTTCACCGTGCGAAATCCGGTATCACTTTTATCTCTGGTCGTGCACAACACCCATGATATCGCCAGACCGCGATACGCTCACAAGCAGGTTGTCGCCGCCACGGGTTGCCTTGACCAGATAACGTTCGCCGACATCCTGAACATTCCTCACTCGGTAGCCGCGACCTTCAAGCAAGGTAATGACGTCACCCGGTCCAAAGCTAGACTGTTGCCCGGACCAGCGGTTCTGATCGTCATGATGGCGGTTCCAAGAATCTAGAAAGTTGGATTCCGTGTTCCCGTCGACCGAGTAGGGATCTGAAGGCTCGCCATCGTAGATTACGACCTGCGGGAAGGCCGGTACGGCGGCGATAGCGGTCAGAGCAGCGGCCGCGGTGAACGCGATGACATGACGTGTCATGAATTTTCCCTTTGACTAAAACGCTCTACCCGGTCCTATTTGGCGACCAAGTTAGATCGATGTTTGGAGGCGATGCGAAGCTCAATGACATTATGAGCCTTGCTACTGTTGCAGTGTGTCGTTTGTTGTTACAAAATGTTGGAGCCACCTTTACGGATCAGACTGCGGCAGTACGGCAGTGGCCCCTTGTCGACTGTCGTTCGAATCCAGAGGACAGGAGGTGGGAATTTCGGTGGCGCACTTGCGTGGCATCGTGCACCTGCCATATTAATGTGCTTACGGGGAATTGGTATCGAACATAGAGCTGTCGCTGGAACAGACATTCCAGAAATAGGCTTTATGCAAAAAAGCGTGGCGTTTCAGACGCTTATTCAATTCGGCCATCCGGTCGCGGGTTCAATACCGTTCAAGCGCACGGTGCAGGCCCATGCTCTTGGCCTCGAGGAACTAAACATAAGTTAGGTCACCAGTCACTGCAGTAATAGATACCCCTGATACCCTAGCCGATAATATTATGAAGCGGAACGAATGAGTACCTCGCCTTTGATATAAGCGAGCGCCAAATCGGCCTTTCGCGCGAAACATTCATTCCCTGAACTTCGGTTCTTCTCTGGTCAGAGTCCGCTTTATCGAATCCAAATGCAGTATAGCGGACTCCGGATCGCCTTCCCGCATCTGTTGATAGGCGGCCTGCGCGATATCCGGAGCGACCGGCTCGACCTTTCGTCCGGTCGAGAGCGCCAGCGTTTGCACTTCACATGCTCGTTCCAGGTAATACAGGTCGTCCCACGCTTCAGCGATATTGGGCGCACACACAATGACGCCATGATGCTTCATAAAGACGATGTCAGCATCGCCGATTGCGCCGGCTATGCGGTCTCCCTCGCGAACGTCGAGGGCCAAGCCGTTATAGGCACTGTCGACCGCCGTTCTCCCGTAGAATTTCAATGCCGTCTGGCCTGCAAAAATCAGAGGGTCGCCTTCGGTCATGCAAAGCGCCGTCGCGTAGGGCATGTGGGTATGGAAAGCGGCTTTGGCCCGCGGGATATTTTTGTGGATTCGTGCATGAATGAAGAAGGCAGTAGCCTCAGGTGCGCCATTGCCGGAGATCACATTGCCATGGAAGTCACAGATGAGCAGCATCGATGCTGTCAGTTCACTGAAGGCAAATCCATACGGATTAACAATGAACAGGTCGTCGTAACCGGGCACGACAGCTGAGAAATGGTTGCATATGCCTTCCTCCATGCCATATCGCGCCGCCATTCGGAAGCAGGCCGCCAGATCGACGCGGGCGGCCCAGATTTCCTCAGTATCGAGGTCGGGTTGGTTTGGCCCGCTATATCGCGACAGTGGAGGCGTATTGAGCGAGTTTGCCATATGGATGCTCCAGCTTTCCGGCCGAAAAGGCCCTAGTTCGAGATCTTGTGGAAGTACCTATGCTGTCGGATGCAGAGCAGGTGACGCCATCCGGGTCAGCCTGCCGCGGTCGCGATTGCGTTTTCGAGATCAGCCCAGAGCGTCTCAGTGCCTTCAAGCCCAACGTGCAGGCGAACGGACCGCGGATTGATGCCGAAAGTTTGCGCTGAGTTCGGTAGCGCTTTTTGCTGAAGGACGACTTCCGCCGGCACGACCAGACTTTCATGGCCGCCCCAACTGACGCCAAGCTTGAAATACTTGAGCGCATTGCAAAATATGCTGACATCGATGCTTTCCTTGAAAACAAACGAAAACAGCCCTGATGTCCCCGTCAGACCGGCCGGCAAGCCCCCGGCTAAGGTGGGATGATAGACTTGCTCCACCTGCGCATGCGCTTGCAACCGTTGCGCAATGGTGACTGCCGAGGACTCGTGCGCCTTCATGCGGATTGGCAAGGTGCGCAAGCCCCTGATGATGAGCCACGCGTCGAACGGTGACAGCTTGCCTCCGAGATAGGGATAGGCTTCTGAACGGATACGCCCGACAAGTTCCTTGGAACCGGCCACCACACCGGCGACGACGTCGCTATGACCACCGAGATACTTCGAAGCCGAATGAAGAACCAGATCCACCCCGAGCGACAAGGGTTGCTGAAAGACCGGCGTTGCCCAGCTGTTGTCGATGACCGTCAGAACCCCGAACTCGCGGGCATGCGCTGCGAGCGTGCCGACATCATGCGTTTCCATGACCCAGCTCGTCGGGCTTTCCATGTAGAACAGCTTGGCTCCAGGCAAGGCTTTGCGAACTTCGCCATGGTCGCGCCCATCCACATAATCCACGCCGACGTTCATGCGGGCCAGCAGGGTGCCGAAAAGCCGAAAAGCGTCGGGATAAATATGCCGCACTGCGACGATCCGGTCGCCGGGCTTGACGAAGGACAAGATTGTAGAGGCAATCGCCGCCATACCGCTGGCAAACCCGAGTGCGTCGTCGGCACCTTCCAGTTTCGCAAGCATGTCTTCGAAGGCCCGGACCGTTGGGTTGAGGCCTCGCGTATAAACAGGACGGCTTGTCTCTCCGCGATATGTCGAGACCATTTCTTCATAGCTGGAGAAGGTGAACAGCGAGGTCTGTACTATCGGCGGCACCACCGCATCATAAGCATTCGCCTCATCATGGGCGACGATGCGGGAAGCCTGCTGAAGAATGCTATCCTCAAAATCCATGTGCATTTCCTTTGAAAGAACGCCGGCGACGTTGCCGCCCTGGGACGCTCGGTACCGGGCGCTACCGTTCACGTGTGAACGGTTTCCGCTCGCTTGTTGGAGGGTTTGTCTCTTCCCGCGACCGCAGATGGTCCGATAGTTTCTGCCCCTCGGTAAGGTTATGCTGCTCTGACAGTGCCCCAGCCAGCTCTGGGCTGCCGCCGATAATGGCATCGACGATCGGTCGGTGCTGCTCGATGATTTCGTCGCCGCTGGCGATCAGCGCATCGCTGGAGCGGATCGATATTCGTATCTGCTGCTCGATGAGCCCATATTGAGCAATCAATCGATTATGCCCGGTCAGTTCTATGATGGCTTTGTGAAGGGCAAAGTCAGCTGCCGCGATCGCACTGCCGTTCGCCGTTTCGCAGGCAGTGATCACGCTTTCGAATGCGGTTTGGATGACTTTCCTGCCATGATCGTCAATTGCTCTTGCGACAAGCTGGGCCGCAAGACGCTCTATAGCTGATCGCAATGTGTAAAGCTCCCAAACATCGACGGAGGTCATGCTGATGACACTCCAGCCTGTGTAAGGAATGAGGGTCATCAAGCCTTCTTTTGCAAGCTGGTGCAGCGCACTGCGCAACGTCGCCCGGGACAGACCCATTTCTTCCGATAGCTGGAGCTCCGTGATGCGTTCGCCCGGCGCGATGCCACCATTGACGATGGCGTCCCGCAGCGCGTCCGTTGCCTGCACCTCGATAGGCATCTTCACGATCGGCGAAATAGAGCGCAGTGCCATCGAATTTGTTTCCTCCACGATCCCCGGTCTCAGTGACGCGAGCGGGCTGATATGACTATCTCTTTCTTGCGACACCTGCCCCGGTGTTACAAGTTGGTTTCGGGCTTCACCCGGATTTCCAGCAATCCGTGCGCAGCGCGGATCAGTGCGCATTGTGTCGCGCTGTCGTAGACGACGCTTGCCGACGGGCCGTTCGTTTCGATGATGGGCTGGTTGCCGAAATGGAGCCGCGGAAGATATATTTCGCTGTCCGCCTCGATGTCACCGTTGACCTTGATCTCCGCATGGAAAACACGATGGTCGGCGGCGAACGACAGTCGGATCAGGTTTCCCTGCGCAAAGCGCACGAAGGGGCGGCAAAAACCCTCGACGGCCCGCCCGCCCGAGTTCGGATCCTCGGGATTTTCGCGTTGGTCAACTGAGTAGATCGAAAGATCCTCTTGGTTCCAGCCATCGCCGATCTCCAAGGCGTTGCGATTCGACGCCGTATAGTTCCACAGCGTGCCATGCAGCTTCAGTTCATCAAACGCTTCATATGTCAGCGTCAATGCATCGATGTGCTGCTGCCAGGGAGCGCTGCTTCGATCGCCTTTTTCCCAAGCTTGGTATGCGGCCGCGCCATCGAGGTCAAACGGGATACCGAATTCGCCAATGAGCGTCGGAGCGCCATCAGGCCCTAACGTCTTGGATAGATCGGCAATGTCCTGCATCTGCTTCACGTAGCTGGCCTTGATGGCTTCACGGCCGTAAAGCATCTGGCCAGTGGTGAAATCGTAAGCCTGTTCGGCATTGAAGCTCTTGGTGTACAGCGTCGAGCTGTCGTACCAGTGGCTGGCATTTACTGCATGCGATGGCATGGCCTTAGGGAAGGGACCGCCGACATAGATGCTGTATGGCTCTAGTTCGGCAAACAATGCCCACGACGGATTGAAGGCCTGTATGGCCTTTGCAACCCCGTGGAAAAGCGGTGCATAGGCGTCTTCGGCGGCAGTCACCGGGCGGATCTTGCTACCGCAGAAGAAATCTTCATCGATCGCGGTAACCTTGCCATCTTTCACCGTATAGGCGCCGGCAGCCTCGAACGGGCAGGCTTTTCCCGGCAGCCAGATCGATACGCCGTCGGGATTGATGATCTCCTCATCGCCGACCGAAAACGCACCTGTGCCGGGATCGCGCAGGATGCGCGGCACCGATACCGGAATTCCCTGGGCGGCCAGCAGATTGTCGAGTGGCGACAGAGCAAGGCCAATGCGCGGGTTGGAGGGATTGTCGGCACTGGGCCGCAAATGGCGATAGCTAATCTGCTTGCCGATCCAGCCGGGCACGGGCTCGTTCAACGTGTCGAAGCCTAGCACGTTCGGGAGGTCGGCGACCCGCGCTGCGACCGCCTTCATGGCGCCGATGTAGTGCGACTGCAGGAAATCCTGCACGTTGACGCCGTCGATCAGAAAGTCCGGCGTAAAGAGCCGTCCCGTGAAGAACAGGGTCCACATGATGCCACCGGGCGAAAGCCGATGGTTGGAGCCCCAGGTCATCTGGGGATAACTGTCCTGTCGACCGCCCAGAGCATAGTCATATTTCAGCTGCATAACGTGCGAGAGGCCCGCCGGGTGGAACTTGGTAAAGTCAAGTCCGACAGCCTCAAAGACCCATCCTGGAGCGCCACTTCCGCCCGTCATGCGGCTCCACGCATCTTCGTGAAAGTCGACAAAGACATACATTCCGTATTCTCCGGCCTTGCGGCAAAGGGCCGTGAAATAATCCAGATAGGCCTCGTCATAGATGCCCGGCCCTTCATGCTCCACCGCTTCCCATGTGGTCAGCAGGCGGAGCACGTTGAACCCCCAGTGCCTCAATCTGCCAAGATGCTCGTCGGCGTCCTCCAGAGGAAAAGGCCGACCAATGAAGCTGACAGTCCGATGGTCGGAAAAATCTGACGGGTGATTGGTGCCGCCGTAGGGGTAGGGGAATTTGCAATCGCCACCAAGATTGACGCCCCTTAACAGAGCTTCTCGGCCTGCGCTGTCGCGAAAAGAGGCGCCGCGGACTGTAAGAGGCTGGAGCTGCATAATTCTATCCTGCTTGCTGTTTCACTGATGGGCCGGTGCTGGCGACGCCTGCAAGGGAATGCATAAGCGGCTTTGGGAAACTACGCAAGATTGGCGATTGACAATTGTCGCCAATCTTCTTTACAAAGTTTTCAGATGTCCTGGAGACCCTGGCCATCAAGCATGCTTAGATCATACTAATAAAAGGGGATTGCATGAAACGGTTAATTCTTGTGGCCGCAATGTCGTTGATGGCCAGCACCGCGTTCGCGGATACGAAGCTCAAGATCGTTGAAGTCCTGACAAGTCCGGAACGGACCGTCACATTGAAGTCCATCGTCTCGAAGTTCGAGGCGGCCAACCCGGGAACGACAGTCGAGATCACCTCGCTGCCCTGGAGCGAAGCATTCCAGAAGTTCGCCACCATGGTTTCGGCAGGCGACGTGCCGGACATCGTCGAAATGCCTGACAATTGGCTGTCGCTTTACGCAAACAACGGCCAGCTCGAGAGCCTTGAGCCATATCTTGCCAAGTGGCAGTACACGTCCGATCTCACCGAACAGGCGCTTGCACTGGGCCGCGATGTCAAGAACACCGCGTACACGCTGCCATACGGCCTCTATCTGCGGGCGATGTTCTACAACAAGAAGCTTTTCGCTCAGGCGGGTGTGAGCGAGCCGCCGAAGACCATGGATGAGTTCCTCGACGTCTCCAAGAAGATTGTCGAGAAGACCGGCAAGTCCGGCTATTGCCTGCGTGGCGGTCCTGGCGGCCTCAACGGCTGGATGATGTTCGGTGCCTCCAACGCCGGCTCATCCGATTTCTTCACGAAGGATGGCGTCTCGACGCTGAATGATGCAGGCTGGAAGAAGGGCCTGAATTTCCTCGTCGATTACTACAAGAAGGGTCTTGCTCCGAAGGACAGCGTCAATTGGGGTTTCAACGAGGTCGTCGCCGGCTTCTATTCCGGCACCTGCGCGATGCTGGACCAGGATCCGGATGCTCTGATTGCAATCGCGGATCGCATGAAGCCCGAGGACTTCGGCGTGACTTCCATGCCAAAGGGTTCAGACGGCAAGGCTTTCCCGACGATCGGTTACGTCGGCTGGTCGATGATGGCCAAAAGCGAGAACAAGTATCTCGCCTGGAAGCTGCTCTCCACGCTTGAAGGCCCAGAGGGCAACATGGAGTGGAACAAGCGGGTCGGCACTCTGCCCGTTTTGAAGTCGGCCCAGAAGGATCCCTTCTATGCTTCGCCCCAGTTCAAGGGCTGGTTCGACGAGCTTGCCGACCCGAACATGACGCCGATGCGGATGCCGACGTATTTGCAGGAGTTTGCCTACTTCAAGGACGTGCTGACGCTCAAGACGTCGCAGCAGGCCTTGCTTGGCGAGATTTCTGGTGATGCCATGGCAGATCAGTGGGCGGACTACATGACCAAAGCCCAGAAAAAGTTCCTGTCCAGTAAATAAGCTCGATGATCGATAATGAATGGGGACAGGGCACACGTACTCGCCTTGGTTCCGTTCCGGCTCCAAAGTCGTGGCGGCAAGGGCGGCGGCGTACTCCCAGCGCAGCCCCCACCCGCCACGATGAGGATGCCATCCAGAAAGGTTATCCGCATGACGTCCCAGTTCTCGAAGGGTCGAACGCCGCCATTGTCCATGCGGCTGAGCCGTATGCTAGAGCCATATCTCTACACCGCACCGTCGGTGTTGCTGATTATCGCGCTCATCCTGGTTCCTCTCGCCCTCGGCGTTTCCTACGCCTTTCAGGACGTGCAGATCCTCAACCCGTTTTCCGGCGGCTACATAGGGCTCCAGCATTTTAAGGAAATCCTTGGAGACAAGATCTTCTATGGTGCCCTGTTCAATACCATCTGGTGGACGGCGGCCTCCGTCGCTCTTCAATTTGTGTTCGGACTCTTTCTGGCGCTTCTGCTCGACAAGCCGTTTTTTGGCCGCGGCCTTGCCCAAGCCCTGATTTTTCTGCCTTGGGCCGTCCCGTCATTGCTGATGGGGCTGACCTGGGCGTGGCTTTTTAATCCAGTGGTAGGCCCGTTGCCGCACTGGATGAGCGCGCTTGGTCTGCTGTCGCAACCGAAGAACATCCTCTCCGACCCGGCGACCGCAATGTGGGGACCGATCATCGCCAACGTTTGGGGCGGGATACCGTTCTTCGCGATAACTTTGCTTGCCGCCCTCCAGTCCATTCCTCGCGATCTCTATGAGGCCGCCGCCATCGATGGGGCCTCGCCGATCCAGAGATTTTTCTCGATCACCGTTCCATTCCTGGCGCCGACGATCTTGATCACAGTGCTTCTTCGGACGATCTGGGTCGCCAACTTCGCCGATCTGATCGTCGTCATGACGAATGGCGGACCGGCTGACCACACACAGATCCTCTCGAGCTACATCTTCACCATCGCTTTCAAGCAGCTGGATTTTGGCTACGCCTCAGCTGTCGCGGTCGTCTTGGTGCTGCTGCTGTTCATCTACGCCGCGCTGATCATGGTGTTGCGGAAGAGCTTGTTGAAAGGTCACTGATAATGAAGACACCGAAGCTCGTTCTCACCCTTCTACACAGGCTAGCGCTCCTGCCGTATCTGGTCTTTGCCTTGTTTCCCATCTACTGGCTGATCAAGGTCTCGATCACGCCGACCGATCTCCTTTATTCCGAAGGCGTTCGGTTGTGGCCCTCTCGGGCAACGTTCGAGCACTACGCCTATGTGCTGACCAACAGCGATTTCCCGATCTTCTTCAAAAACAGCCTTATCGTATCGCTGGGGACGGCATTTGTGGTTACCGTCCTGGCGTCACTTGCGGGCTACGCCATGTCGCGCTTCACCTTTCGAGGCAAAGCCGCCATGCTCGCCCTGATGCTGCTGACCCAGATGTTTCCCCTGGCTATGCTGATTGCGCCGATCTTCAAGATGTATTCGACGCTAGGCCTAACCAACAGTCTTTTCGGCCTTATCATCGTCTACAGCGCTTTCAACATTCCCTTCGCCACCTTCCTGATGCAGTCCTTCTTCGACGGCGTGCCGCAGGATCTGGAGGAAGCCGCGATGATTGATGGTGCGACGCGCTTCACAGCATTCCGTCACATCATCCTGCCGCTAACCTTGCCGGGAATTGCCGCGACCCTGGGCTTCGTCTTCACGGCTGCCTGGAGCGAGTTGCTGCTCGCCCTGATGCTCATCTCGCAAGGGTCGGTATCGACATTCCCGGTCGGCCTGCTGACCTTCGTGTCAAAGTTCTCGGTAGACTTCGGCCAGATGATGGCTGCCTCCGTGATGGCGCTCGTTCCGGTCGGGATCTTCTTCTTCGCCATCCAACGCTTCCTCGTCCAGGGCCTTACCGCAGGCGCCGTCAAAGGCTGAAAGAGTTAGAACATGTCATCCATAACCATCGATGCCGTCCGCAAGTCGTACGGCCACCACACTGTCCTTCATGAAGTCAACCTTTCCATAGAGAATGGCGAGTTCATCGTGCTTGTCGGTCCCTCCGGGTGCGGCAAGTCCACCTTGTTGCGGATGATCGCCGGGCTGGAGGATGTTTCCGATGGCGAGATCAGGATCGGCGGTACGCGCGTCAACGATCTTGCGCCCAAGAACCGGAACATCGCCATGGTATTCCAGTCTTACGCGCTCTACCCGCATATGTCCGTCGCTGACAACATGAGCTACAGTCTCAAGCTGCGCAAACGTCCAAAGGCAGCGATCACCGCAGCTATCAGCGGTGCGGCCGAGGTCCTTGGCCTGACGGCACTGCTGGATCGCCGTCCCAAGGCGCTGTCCGGCGGCCAGAGACAGCGCGTTGCCATGGGACGGGCGATCGTTCGCGATCCGGCGGCCTTTCTTTTCGACGAACCGCTCTCGAATCTCGATGCCCGCCTGCGCGAACAGATGCGATCGGAAATCAAGCGCCTTCACAAGGAGTTGAAGGCAACGTCCGTCTACGTCACCCATGACCAGATCGAGGCAATGACGCTGGCCGATCGCATCGTGGCGATGAACGAGGGCAGGGTGCAGCAGGTCGGCAGCCCTCTCGATCTTTACCGGCGGCCCGCTAACCTGTTCGTCGCCAGCTTCATCGGATCGCCAGGCATGAATTTCATAGACGCGACCTACTCGTCGAATGACGGCGCTTGCGTCGTCCTCAAGGACGGAACAGCGCTGCCAATTCAAAAGCCATTGCCGCTCCCGGCCGGCTCTAAACTCACGGTCGGCATCCGGCCTGAAAGCGTTATCCTCGACCCTGAGGCCAGCCGCGAGGTGGATGTTGATCTTGTTGAACCGACCGGCCTCGGTTTCATCCTTCACCTGAAGCTCCACGATGTGCCGTTCAAAATCTTCACACAGGACGAGATGGTCCTGGCAGCACCGTCCAAGCTGCGCGTCAGACTGCCGGCAGCGCATCTTCATTTCTTCGGAGAGGATGGTCAGCGTATCGACTAGCCACGTTCCATCTCGAGATAGCGACAGCGGATTGTGAGCCGGACACGACGAACGCCTCCATCTTAGCCTTAAACGAGCACTCTGCAAGCAAACCCATGCGATCTGAAATTGGCGACAATCGACATTGGCTAATTTCAATAGAATGCGTGGGCTCAGGCACCTCAACCAGACAAAGCGAATTCGTCATGAAAAAAATCAGGAACTCTGAGGAGGTATGTTCGCGAGGTGACGTCGCCTCAAGGCGGATCGTCCTCGAGATCGCCGACCGAACACTGGATCGGCTCGACAGCTACAAGCGCATGCGGGCGATCATGCGCATGGAGGGCAGTGTCCTCCACATCGGCGCCGCCTCGTGGGACCTTTCTAAAAAGCGGCACGTCTATCTATTCGGTGCCGGCAAGGCTTGCAATCACATGGCCATGGCCGTCGATCATGTACTCGGCGACCACCTGACCAAGGGAATCGCGATTGTCAAAGTCGCGGAAGAGGCAGACCGCTTTCATCGCACCGAAGTTTATATCGGCGGCCACCCGCTGCCCAACGAAGAGGGTCACCGGGCATCGCGCAAGATCATCGAGATCGTTGACCAGGCCGGGCCTGACGACCTCTTCATCTGCGTCATCAGCGGCGGAAGCTCCGCATTGATGTCCTGCCCGATCGATGGCATTTCGCTGCAGGACGAGATCGATGCCACCGATGTTCTTCTGAAATCGGGCGCCGGAATCTATGAGATCAATGCTGTTCGCCGTCACATATCAGCGCTGAACGGCGGCATGCTTGCCAAGCGCATCCAGGACGTCGGCGCCGAACTTATTGGTTTCGGTATCAGCGATGCGGTCGGCAATCCGGCGACGGCCGACATATCGGTCCCCTACGCCGCCTACAAGAGCACGCCGATCGGACCGGATGCGACGACGCTGGACGACGCCCGCGCCACCATCAACAACCGCAATCTGGCCGATCGCCTGCCGAAAACGATCGTCAATCATCTGATGAATGCCGGGCCGGAAGCAGAGACGCCCAAGGCGTTTCCGGACAACACCTATTTCCTGCTGAACACGCTCCCCGATTCCTGCATCTACGCCAAGGAAATCTGCGACGAGATGGGCATTCCGGCGATGATCGTCTCGTCCTTCCTGGAAGGCGAGGCACGCGATGCCGGAACCTTCTTTGCCGCGATGGCGCGCGAAATCCAGACCTATGGCAATCCGATCAAGGCGCCATGCGTGTTGCTGAGTTCAGGCGAGGTGACGACGCTGATCGAAGACAGCTCGCTGATCCGAGGCCATGGTGGCCCCGGCCAGGAGATGGCCGTCAGCTTCGCCATCACCGCGGCGAAGACGCAGGGCGCCTGCCTCCTGTCCATCGACAGCGAGGGCACGGATGGCACGACGACGGTGGCCGGCGGGATTGCTGATTCGACCACACTGGGCACCGCGGCGGCCAAAGGCGTCAACCTCTTCCACAGTCTTCGCGAGCACAGCTGCTTCGAAGCCCTGGAGCCGCTCTCGTCGGCCGTCTTCACCGGCAATACCGGCACCAACCTGTGCGATCTCACGATCATGTACGTTCCGGAAGCAAAGGGTCAGAACTAAAATGGAAGACAAGATCGTTTCCCTTCACGCTCAACAGATCATCGACTGCAAATGCCGTCCGGCCATCGAAATCGAGGTCCGCACGGAAAGTGGGTCCATAGGGCTCGGTGCCGCGCCGACAGGCACCTCCGTCGGCATGCACGAGGCATTCGTGCTGCGCGATGGCGATCCGGCCTCCTACGGGGGACTGGGCGTTCACAATGCGGTCGAGAAGGCGCTGGCGATCATTCGCCCCGCCCTGATCGGCATGAATGTCTTCGACCAGCGAGCGATTGACGAGACCATGATTGCGCTGGATGGTACGTCGGACAAGCACAATCTCGGCGGCAACACGATCTACTCCGCGTCCATCGCCGTGTTCCGGGCGGCGGCGGCTTCGCGTGGCATGCCGCTTTACCGGCATGTCGCCGGCGGCGACCTCAAGACCGTACCGGTGCCGTGCTTCAACGTCATCAACGGCGGGCGCTATGAAAACCTGGTGCAGCCGTTCAACGAATTCCTGATCGTGCCCTATGGCACTGACAGCATTGACACATCGATCGAGATGGCGGTGGCGATCTTTCACAAGCTCGCCGATATCCTCACCGACTATCTTGGCCACAAGCCTCAGGTCGCAAGTTCCTACGGCTACGCCGCGCCATCCGATGATCCGGCGATCGTGCTTTCCCTGATGAAGAGGGCCGTCGATGCCTGCGGCTATGCCGGCCGCGTGGCGTTCGCGCTCGATTGCGCCTCCAGCGAGATGTATGACAAGAAAAGCGACACCTATCTGCTCAAGGGCGAGCGTGTTTCCGCCGATGCGTTGATCGCCTACGTCAAGGGCCTGACCGAAACCTTCGACTTCGTTTTCATCGAGGACCTTCTCGATGAAAACGATTGGGACGGTTACAGTCGGGCGGTCAAGGCGTTGCCGCGCACGCTCGTCCTCGGCGACGACCTGACCGTGACAAGTCTGCCGCTGCTGCGCCGCGCCCATGAAATGCGCGCCGTTGAAGGATTTGTACTCAAGCCGAACCAGGTCGGGACCATCACCGAAGCCATGGATGCCTACCGGTTCGCTGCAGATCACGGGATGATTGCCGTGCCGTCAGGCCGCTCGGGTGGGGTTGTTGACGACGTGGTGATGGACTTCTCCGTCGGCCTGCAGGTGCCTTTCCAGAAGAACGGCGCGCCGCGCTCGGGCGAACGCATCGAAAAGCTCAACTTCCTCATGCGCGCCAATGCCCGTAGTCCCGGCTGCCGGCTCTTCGACATCACACCGCTTCTCCGCTTTGCAGACGCGTCGGATCCAGACCGTCAGACAGCAAGCGCTTAACTCCGATTTCAAGGCAACACCATGTATCCTAGAATTGATTTTCTCTATCTTTCCGAGCCTGACATGATCGAGGCCGGCGTCCTCAACGCCGCAGAATGCGTTCGCGTTTGCGAAGAGACTTTCAGCCTGTTGGGTGAAGGCGACTACCTGATGGGGGGAGCCAATCACAACAGTCACGGCATGAATATCGTCTTTCCAAAGCAGACGCGTTTTCCCAACATGCCGGTGGCCGGACCCGACCGCCGCTTCGCCGCCATGCCAGGCTATCTCGGCGGCCGCTTCGACGTCTGCGGCAACAAATGGTACGGTTCCAACCATGCGAATGCCGGCAAGGGATTGCCACGCTCCATTCTGACCATGATGCTGAACGACAAGGAAACAGGCGCGCCGCTGGCGCTGATGTCGGCAAACCTGCTGAGCGCGGCCAGGACCGGCGGCGTGCCTGGTGTCGCCGCAAAGCACCTGGCAAACCCGAATTCCAAGGTTGCGTCGGTGGTTGGCTGCGGTCCGATCAACAAGGCCTGCTTCGTTGCGGTGATGACCCAGATGAAGTCGATCGAGAAAGTTATCTGTTTCGACCTCTTCCTCGACAAGGCGAACGAGTTTGCCAGCTGGGTCAGCCAGGAATACGGGATTCCAGCCGTCGGAGTCGACAGTGCGGAAGCCGGTTTCCGCGACGTCGATGTCATTACGGTCGCAGCCTCTCGTCTCAAGCCGCTCTTTTTTGAAGACAGCTGGATCAAGAAGGGCGCCACGATTCTTGTTTCCGGCCCAGTCAACACCGACGAATCCTTCCTGACCAGTTGCAAGGTCGTGTACGATCATACCCCTCTCCACGAGGCGTATGTCGAAGATGCGATCGCTTCAGGCGACAAGGAAGCCTACTACGGTGGGGTCATCGGCGGCCCGTTCTACCGCCTCATCGATGCCGGCAAACTGCCGCAACTGCATGATTCCACCGGTATGGGTGATGTGGTCAACGGCCAAAAATCCGGTCGTGAAACTGCGGATGATCGCATCATCTTCATCGCCTGCGGCATGGCGGTCTTCGATATCAGCTGGGGGTACGAGCTGTATGAAAATGCTTTGAAGACGGAAATCGGCCGATCGCTGAACCTTTGGGAACAACCAAGTCAAGGCTAAGCCGGTTACGGATTCATGATTTCAGTCGTCAACGATAATTCGTTGCCCAAGCGTCTTTCACATCTTTGATGCCCTCTGGTGGCGGCAGAGGGGTCAACGCTTAGATGCAACTGCTTGATCTCCCTCGGTTCGTGAATATTTTTGCACCGAGAATTTAAATCCTGTGAAGGGCGTGAGGGGCCTGTCGTCTTTGGATCGCTCCCTTTGACCTTTATGCGTCAAGTTTGTCTCTTAGCCAGTCGCCAATCGTGCTGATTGCCGGCGTCGTGGCGACAATGACGACTGACGGCGCCGGGGATCCAGGGCGCGGTTCAAGGCGGTCATGATCAAGGGGGCAAAGAAAAACCGGGAGGACATCGAGCTTCCATTTGGAAATTAATGCGTTCGTCCTTGGAAAGCCAAGCAGTTAATTTAATTCGACGTGACGAAGACAATGGTGCGCCGAAGGTTCGATTCCCATCAAGGCGATAGGCTCTGCGTGAAACACACAGGGTTGGATAAATCGGATGATGTCTTTACTAACTTAACGAACTTGACGAGATGACAACGACTGGCTATTTTATTTTCAAAAGGTGGATTGTCATGCCCGTCACGAAAACGTCAGCAAGTGAAACTCCAAATATCGCGCTATCGATGAAGCTACCCCGCAAGGCCGATTTCGAAAAAGCGTTGCTTAACCAGTATACCAAGGCGGTGCAACTGAGCCAGAAGGCTGGCCATCAGGTGAGTTTCCGCGTCGTCGTGGATCCGCGCGCCGGAGCGCAGACAATTTCGATCGTCGAGGAAGACTTGCTGGTTGGCGACGGTGCGTTTCTGGTCGAAGAGGCTGGCGAACCGGATGACGAACTGAAGGCAGCCTTGTCCTCCGCACGAGAGCGCGGCCATCGCCGCGTTGCAGAGATCCTCAGCGAGGACGACATGCTGAGCGCCGACGCCTTTTCAGATCTTCTTGGCGTTTCGCGCGTCACGGTCAATACAAAGCGTCAAAACGGCCAAGTGCTCGGCCTGGATGGCGCCAAGCGAGGGTTCCGCTTCCCGGCCTGGCAGCTTGACCGAGACGGCCGACCCTATGCGGCGCTTCAAAAATTGCACGAGATCCTGGCGGGTGCCTGGGCCGTTTACCGCTTTCTAGTTTCGCCCCACGGTGCGCTTGACGGTCGCACCGGGCTCGACGCCCTTAAGCGGGGCCAGGATAACGACGTGATCGCCGCAGCCGAGGGCATTGCCCGCGGTGACTTCCGCTAAATGGCTGGTATCAAACCGCCTACCGGTTTCGAGCGTCAGCCGCTCGATATTGAAACGATTCCTTCAGGGCGTCGCTTTGGCCGGATCTACGCGAGCGCCTTTCCGGACCCGCTGGGATTTGGAAAAATGCCAAGCCGTTTCAGCGACCCGCGCCGACGTGATGCAACGAAGCGCTTCGGCGTTCTTTATCTCGGCGAAACACTCAAGGTCTGCTTCCTAGAGGCGGTTCTGCGTGATCGCCGCGACGGTCTTGTCGGCGATCTTCCGATCGATGAGAAAGAGATCTATGCGCGGCGCTACGCTGAGGTCGAGACGATCGCAGACCTCAGCCTTGTTGACCTGCGTGACGATCACCCGATCAGGATGGGGGTTCCAACAGACGTGGCGAAATCCTCGCGTCAGAGCCTGGCGCGCTCTTGGGCGCTGGCATTCCACGAGCATCAGTCTCTTCCCGACGGCGTCATCTATCCATCTCGACTGAACGGCCACACGAATGTCGCTGTCTTCGGGCGGGCCGTCCCCAAGCTGGCGCCGGCCCGGATTGTGCCACTGATCGGCGCACCAGGGCTCGCCGCGGTCATCAATGACCTGCGGGTGAGTCTGGTCGATTTCCCTTGAAACATTGCCGGTTTGAGTGCTGCTCGTTCATCACGGCTTGGTTGAGGAGCCTGCGCGCCAGGCACTGACGGCCTCATTTTTGAGCGTGTCTCTCGTCGGTAAGGCAAATTCAGCGTTTCTTGCAGCTTGCCCAGCGTTCCGTTCTTTGAAACCTAATTCCTGACACCATGAAGTTGACGCTGCTGCCGCCGGAATATAACGTTACGCTCGTAACCGACAGCCGCAACAGTTACTCGCGGCTTTCGGACGTAACGATGTCTCCGGGCACGATTCCAAGGATGGACCGGGCAAGCGCTGATCGTTCCGCTTCGAGTTC
This sequence comes from Rhizobium tumorigenes, assembly GCF_003240565.2. NCBI lineage: Bacteria > Pseudomonadati > Pseudomonadota > Alphaproteobacteria > Hyphomicrobiales > Rhizobiaceae > Arminella > Arminella tumorigenes. The sequence continues at coordinate 255,589 of NZ_CP117256.1, read as the reverse complement.
GGTGTCCCATCGCTCAAGCTCTGTTTCAACATGGCGGAACGCGTCTCGTACGCCTGGAAGGTGAACCCAGTTACACCACGCCCTGGGACACGTCAGACTTCACGAGGTAATGCGAAGACCGGGGTACTTGCTTAGTGATTTGCGACCAGCGCCCGGTAGGCTTCCCGCCCAGCAACCCAGGTTCGGCGCACCGCCGGCGTCGCGCCATCCGGCCAATCGACGAGCACGAGATCGGCCTGCTTGCCAATCTCGATCGTTCCGCGATCAAGAAGCCCGGATGCCCGCGCGGGATTGCCGGCCACAAGCGGCCAGAGTTCGTGCAACTGCCCAACCCCATCTGCCTTCAACCGCGCCAGACCCAGAAGCATCGCCGGGTAGTAGTAGTCCGAAGCAAGGATATCGCAGAGGCCTTCGCGTATCATGTCGGCGGCAGCGATGGACGCCAAGTGGCTCCCGCCGCGTGTCGCGTTCGGTGCGCCGAAGACGATGTAGTCGCCGGCCTCGCGAGCCGCCTTTGCCACCCGGCAATTCATCGGGAGCTCGCAGATCCGCGCACCACGCTGGCGATAGAAATCGCGTGTCTTGATCTGGCTGTCATCATGGGACAGCATTGGGGCGCCGGCAATCCTACCGAGAGCAGCGACTTCCTCGATGGCGGCCAGAACCTGTGGTCGGCGCTCCCACATGCTCTTCGCCAAGCTAACCATGTCCGTCGCGGATATCTTCGCCCGCTTGGCGCGCTCACCCATCTTCTCGGCAAAGGCAGCTTTCGAGGTGTCGACGACCGGAAAGTCCGGATCGAGGTCGAACGGCCGTTCCTGTAACGGCACGGACGGATCAAGCATCAGCATCGACGTGTGATCGTTGAAAGCAATGGACGGTCGGCGCGGCCCCGAGAGCGCTTCGCGTATGAGGCCGATTGCCTCGAAGCAGAAGGTTTCCCAGCGCAGTTGCACGCGGTTGTCGACTGTCAGGCGCGGGGCCAAAGCTTCAAGCGCGGAAACGACGGCGCGGCCGTTTTCTACTGAGCGTAAGCCCGGCTCCCAGCTCAATGTCAGAGCGTGAAAGGCTGTGGCTATCCCGTTTGACGCAAGCTAGCGGTCTGTTTCGAGAAGCGCTGCTTCGACCGGAAGTGTGGTGCCGGGCCGGGGCATGAGCTGGCGCTCGAACGCGTCGCCATGGACGTCCACAAAGGCCGGTCCGAGAAGATGACCACGACCATCGACCGACGTGGCCCCATCACGGGGGCCGTCGATTGCCGTGATTTGACCGTCTTCCAGACGCACGGACGCAGCCTCCAGGCGATCGCCGAAAACCACGGTTGCGCCTTCGATGATTACTACTGATTTCTCGGGCATCAGTCTCATTCCGTTAAAATGCAGAGTTAGCATTGGCTTTGCCCGGCCACCCAATCCTGGGCTTTTACGTAGCCGATATGACAGATTTGAGAATTTTTCGATACCGAAGAATTTCCGGCTTGATCTCGTCGATGGAAACTCTGATCTGCACAGCATGTGCGGGTTTAAACAAGGCACAAATCGACAAGATCAGAGGAAGATCGTCAAGACGATGCTTGACTCTCACTGTGTTTGAATTGGCTACGTCCCCGTAGCGACCTGCCGGCTTGTGCCGCCGCCGACGCTTACTATCTCTGGTATAAGCCTGAATTGGAGCATCGCCATGGATCAACGCGCGGCCGATATGCTGTCGAAAATCTGCATCGAAATTATTCCGTCGGGACGAGAAGAGACTTGCGCTTCGGATGCGACGACCTGTCCGTGTTGTCAAAGGTCGTGTCCCGCATCAAGCATGGATGACGACGGCTGCGGGCTCTGCGACGAATGCCTGGCACCATGAAAGGCGGGCAGAACACCGCCGCGTGTTCTGACGAAGTTCGAAGACGCGCTTGCCAGATTGCCGGACGGCTATATCGACGGACATTTTGGGGGCCGGCCATGGGGCGTGACAGTCAAGCGGTCGGAGAGTGCCAGAAAGACCTGGCTTCATGGCGAGGAGCTTGGCAGAACAGATATCGTCAGCTTCAACGTTTGTCGATTGACTGGATCGAAGCCATGCGAAATGTCCTCCGCCAAGGTCATCGAATTTATCTTTGGCTCACCGTCAGAATTCGGTCAGGCCACATCTCACGCGCGCTCCGCGATGACTAGTGACCGGGAAGGGCGGTGGATCCCAATGACAACGGGCACATGTTGCACTTACGATGGCGCCTTCTGTGGACGGGGCGCCATCGTAACAAATTTGGAAATCAAAGGGTCAGTTCCTATCTAGGGAGTGGCTATTATACCAGCCTACTCGACGCGGGACGCAGCAATTGAGGGCTGAGCGAAAATGACCGGCTTTCAACTCGATGAAGGCTGCATCGGCAGAGCACTCCTGAAAGTCATGTTCGACCTGGCGTCACGCGCCCTCGTCCGGAATGTTGAGAATTTCGCCACAAGCCTTGCAGTGCACGGCGTCGGCATCATGTCGCTGTAGACCACAGCGATGGCAGGCATAGGTCACTTTATGGGGTCGAACCACAGCCTGTGCGAGCCGAACGAACAGCGAAATCCCGACAATCATCGTTACAACGGACGTCAGTTTGCCAACGGTACCGGGGAGGGTGATGTCGCCAAAACCCGTCGTTGTGACCGTGGCCACCGTGAAATACAGCGCATCCACGAACCCCTCACCACCATCCTGGTGGTAAAAGAAAGAGGTGTACACAAAACCCGTCACGAGAAAGAGGAAGACGAGGAAATTGATGACGGCCCGCACGACATCGAGACGATCGACATGGCCCGTCCTGCGCAGCGCTTCTCGTAAAAGCGGGCTCCGCCCAATGGCCCAAATGCGCATAACTCGCAGGAAGGCAAAATTGAACAGCACCGCCGGGAATAAGAGCGTCGCCAGGATGACGAAGTCGATCCAGGTCATGGGTCGAAGCAACCAGACGCGCAGCGACGGCGACGCTATAGCGCGTGCGACGATTTCGCCAGCTATCCAGATTGCAATCGCGTAGTCGATGACGAGATAGGAAGGTCCGGAACGAAAATAAGGGCCGAGTACGAAGAAGGTGAGGATGGCGATGTCTACAGTCGATAAAACAGCTTGGACAACGAAAACGCCTCGCCCGGCAATGCTTTCGAGACGCTGCAAACCTGCACGCATCTTCTGTCTGCGGGAAGTATCGTTGGCTTCGGAAATGCTCATTCCACCGACATAGCCTATTGTGAGCGCCCATCAAGCGGATCACGTCCGATATCGCTGAGTACAGTCTGCCTCACAGACATTCGCAGACTGGCCGGCGGACGCCGGATATTCGTCCACTCTAGTACTCGCTGGGAATCGCGGGGTCTGCGGTTCGCATCCCTTCAAGGCGGAGGAGTGACGTCATTAGAGGAGCATACTATGTCGTTAATTGATGAAAGTGACTGTGCTCATTCTGTCGATAGCGAAAGCGTAGGCATAGCCGATAGGAATTGGCGTAGAGCTTCTGCGATTTAGCCCCCGTAAGGATCGAACTCCTTTTTCGTTATCATCCGAGCGACGCCGCTGAAATTAAATGCGAACTCAATCGGACGGAGGATGCAGGCAATCTCGAAAATGCGTTCCAGATTTTCCGCGTTTTCCAAGTCGAGCCAGACTTCGAAATAGGCATCTTTCAAGTGTTTGTAGACGAGTGAATCGATCTCAAGTCCGTGGTTTCGGACAGCACTGTCCAGAAAGCCCGCCAGGGAGAAAAACGGATGGGAAATGACTGCATCACCCCAGTCGTTGATAAGCATGCCGCCGGCATTGGTGAGGACGTTGTTATCGTGAAAATCGCAATGCTCGACCGTTTCAGGCACTTTGAATCTGGCGAGTGTTGCATAGACGACGGAAGTCTTCTTCCTTCTCTTGCAACTTCTCAATTTCGGCCGCGCCCAACCCTTCCTGCTTCAGCAGACCCTCGTCATGAACCAAATCGTTGTAGAGGCCAGGAAACATGGCCATACGCCAGTCTTCCAGCCCCAGCGTGAGAAGCTGCTCCACTTGGGAGGAAAACGTACGCTGGATCGAGGCATATCGATTAAGCAGCGTGCCGACAGTTTGCAGATCATATGATTACTTCAGGTTGCTACGGAGAGGCTCGCCGCCGTCAGGCATAAGAAATGCGCCAATGTCTTGGTTTTTTTCGCCAAAACCGGAGAAATATCGGCCGGATAAAGCTCGGCTATATGGATCATCAGCACCGCCTCGCGCGCGTAGGGAGGTGCGCTCCATTTCAGGTAAACGTTCCCCCGGTCAGTTTCGAAGCAATAGATTTTTGACCATGGAACAGTGTGTATTAAGCTGGGTTCACCCAACACACGGTAGGTGTGAGATGCTAGCCATTCTTCGGCCCAAGTAATTTCTGGATCTATGGTGAGCATGCAGCAGTATGTGGCGATACTCAAGAACGGTCAATCTGAGACGCATATATTGAAAATGACCTTTCGGCCTTACGCGTTCATTGAATCAAAAGCGGCGTTGGCTTAGAATCTGGAGGGTTATTTGAGGTCGCATGGGACAGCGCGGCGGGTTCGGGCGGCCTCATGTAAGCCGGATTGAACTAAGACGCGGGTTGTTGGACGCTGCTATGGGGAATTGAGAAGCGGCCCTATGTCGGCGGAGCCGGAACCATGCCGTCCCGATTGCTCCGAGGGTGTCGCTGATCCTGAGAATGGACATTCGGGAGCGTTTTGCCGGAGACCTTGCAACCTGTGGGCCAAATGTACCGGGATCTGAAGCGGTTCGATCTTGCGGGGGTCGAGCGATATCGATCGCCGGCACAGCGCTGGACGAGTGGGAATATGCTGTGATGTTTGCGGTTGTCTGACATCATGAAGTATCGCACCAGAAGGATGATGGCCGAGGCGGTGGTACAGGGGCAACGGTGACGCCAGTTCGACGCATGGGACGCTGACAATCGGGGCATTCGAAGGAATGGGCCTGCTGAGATTTTGTCGAATGGGATCGCTCGCCTGTCGGTGATGGTTGGCCGAGGAGGCTTCTGCAGAGAGCGATACGATCGCGCCGATGACAATTGGCGAGGAAGCCAAAGTGGCGCATGCGGTGGAAGCCATCCGGAAGCACATGAAGGAGAAAGCGCCGGATGAACTCGTGGGGATGAAGACGCATGATCTTCTCACGGTCGCGACCGTCTCCACGATAATCCTTCCATCTGAAGGCGACATGGTCGTCATCGACATGGACGATGCGGCTGTTTGCGATGGCAACACGATGGGTGTAGCGGCCAAGATAGGCAAGTACCTGATCTGGACCGCCGAATGGGGGCTTTGAGTAGACCACCCATTCGATGCTGCGAGCGCGGGCAAGATGGCGGGCGAATGTCTTGCTATCGTTGAGATGAGCGAGTTCGTTGAAGAATTGGAGTTCGTTTTTGGCAAAGGCTTCAGCGAGAGCTGTCAGGAAGCGTCGGCGAAACAGACGTGACAGCACGCGCACGGGTAGAAAGAAGCCCGATCGGCAATTGATCCACCTTGTTCTGTCTGGTGAGAGGCCTCCGCCCGGTACGACGCAGTGGACATGGGGATGGTGGGTCATCGCCTGGCCCCAGGTGTGAAGTACGCCGGTGACGCCGATCTCTGCGCCTAGCCACTTGGGGTTAGCTGCGATGGTCTGCAGGGTCTCGGCCGAGATCTGCATCAACAATGCATAGACGACCGCCTTGTTCTGGAAGGCGATGTCAGCGACATCACGTGGTAGCGTGAAGACCACATGGAAATAGGGGACCGGCAAGAGATCGGCGATGCGTGCGTCGACCCAATCCTTGCGAGCGGCTCCCTGACACTTTGGGCAGTGGCGATTACGACATGAGTTATAGGAGATGCGGGTTCTGCCGCACTGATCGCAAGCATCGACATGACCCCCGAGCCTGGGTGTCCGGCAGGCTTCTATTGCTCCCATGACGCGTCGTTCGCTGCGGCCAAGATGACCGGCGTTCTCGCGTCTGTAAGGGCCACCATGCCACCGAAAGATGTCGGCGACTTCGAAGGCGGGACGCAACCTGCTACGCTTCCGGCGGGGTCACCTCCAATCGCAAACGGTCAAGGGGACTGGCGGTCGACCTGATGGTGTCGGTGGACACCTGTGCATAATGCGCAGTGCTGGATAGATAGGCATGGCCAAGCAAGACCTGGATGATCCGGATATCGGTGCCGTTCTCCAGAAGGTGCGTTGCAAAGGAATGCCGCAACGTATGGACGGTGACCCGCTTTGAAAGGCCAGTAGCGGCAACCGCTGAACGACAGGCGGCGTTCAAAACGGTCGGTTCGATCGGCCTGTCGGCATCGCGCCCTGGAAAAAGGAACCCGGTGGGTCGCGATAGACGCCAATAACTGCGTAAAATGCCCAGCAGCTCGTTTGACAGCATGACGTATCGGGCTTTGGCGCCTTTGCCATGACGAACATGGATCACCATCCGGGAACTGTCGATATCCTCGATCTTCAGACCACAGACCTCGCCGACCCTGAGGCCAGCGGCATAAGCTGTGGTCAGCGCTACACGCGCCTTGAGACTGGAGACGGCCTCAAGAAATTGGGCCACCTCGTCCGCCGACAGAACAACGGGGATCTTGCGGGGTTTGCGCGCGTATGGAATCCGCTCAGGGACATCGTCTTGGGCCAAGGTAATGCCATAGAAAAATCGGAGAGCACACACGATCTGATTTAACGATGCCCACGATATCCCCGTCGAGACAAGGTGAACCTGGAACGTGCGAATGTCGTCGAGATTAAGCCGATCAGGTGATCGGGAGAAATAGCGGCTGAACTTCCGGACTGCACTGATGTAGGATCTTTGGGTTGCCGGGGACAAATTGCGGATCGTCATGTCCTCAATCATCCGGCGGCGAAGAGGGCTTATCTCAGCCATCGGGGCCTCCTGTCTGAAGGGTGGGTTGCAACACAACCATCCTCTCAGTCAGGGCGCTCTCGTCAAAGCCCGCCGCAAATCGCCGCGATCAGCGGCTTAGTTCAATCCAGACATGACAGAGCCAATCGAAATCCAGCTTGCGCTCGGCAGCGACGCCGTTGCGATCAGCGAACTGGTGCAGGACACAATCCGTATCAGCAATTCAGCCGACTATCCTGCCGGTGTCATTGAGACGGTCGTTGGCAACTTCTCCCCGGAAGCGGTACTTAATTTTATGGCTAGCCGGGTCATTTGGGTTGCACGGCGAAACGGTGAGACCGTTGGTACAGCAAGCCTTGATGGAGATATGGTGAGGACGGTTTTTGTATCCCCGACCGTTCAAGGTCACGGCGTCGGACGGCGTCTCATGGCAAGGGTGGAAACCGCCGCTGTCAAAATCGGTGTCAAGGTCTTACACGTCCCAGCCTCTCTTACGGCGAGAAGCTTCTACGCTCGTCTCGGTTATCACGAAGTGAGAGAGGTCCTGCATGGCGAGGAGCGGACATTCGTTAGGGAAAAACAGATCGCCTAAGTTGCTGAATTCCGCCACTCGGCAATCACTGACCCGATGTCACGGGTATCTCGAATATGCCAAATGCGGACGCCTCCGGCATCCGCGAGGTGGTTAGAAATCGAAGCTCGAAACCGGTCCTGATTTCGGAGGCTTCGAATTGCAAATCTGTATTGCTTCCATGGCCAGTCAACATTGCCACGCGGGAGTTCCGGACGAGTTCTCCCCATGTTGCGCAGCGGCCGTATAATCAAGCGCCAAGCTCTTAATCCCATTGGTGGGTCAAGGCATATGATGCCATCGGCACGGTCGACCGCGTAGGGGAGTAAACTCGGACCGCCTTCCAAAATCCAGCTGTCCATTTGGACAATGCGTAACAGTTCGCCGTCGATCTCCGATTTGGGGCGTTGCTGCCAATTTCGCGTGAGTTTTACGGCGTCGAAGGAAATGACCGGAACCTCCGGACGCACTGCCGCCAATTGCGCGGCCATGTAGCTTTTGCCCGCACCATTCGAGCCGGTCACGATCAATCTCCGCATTCGTGATTTCCTAGATTGAGCATGCAGCAGCATGTGACGACACCGAAGAGCGGTCAATCACAGACGCATGTCCTGAAAACGACTGTTTCGCTATATCGGATTCATATTGGTCCAGAGAACCGATTTTCCCGCGCCGGATGTAATGAAACTGTGTAATCCTCAAACGTGGGTGGATAAGTCCTCTATAGTGAGAGGCCCCTATTACAAGGTTCACGACGTGAAGGATATCTACCCCGCCGTATTGTCGTCGATCTCACTTATTTTGTCGATTTTTACGATATGGGTGACGCAATTTCGCCGAGGGCATCTGAAGATGACCGACTCTGCTGTGCTTGCGGCGCGAACAACCGTCAGGCCTGTACAAATTGTTTATACGAACCCTGCTCTATTCAACCGCAAGCAAGGGCTGTGGCGTCGAGCAGATGTTTGCCCAGGTACAAACGGCTTATGGAAAATACATGTTTGATCTCTGGGGCCACACGGCATCGGGAAAACTGACGTTGGGGAGCGGTTTGTTCGTGGGGCAAACAGGGATTGTCGACCTAAACGTTTTTCGTCGATAAGAGCACTTAATAAAAACAGAATCGACTAAATCGATCTGACACGGTTTTCGTCGATTACGCTTTAAGGAATGATGTATGCCGGTCAGACAATTATCCACTACGACGCCGAAGGCCCTTGATGAGTTTCAGGATCTTCGCTCGGTCCCGAACCACAGGCACTTCGGGCGGAATACTATCATCGATCGCTTACGACTTGCGGTGCCATTTGATTATATCGTGATCAGTGGCCTCGACTTAGATAACTATCGTTACGGGTTTGGATTTTCAATCGACACTGACCTGCCTCCAGCCTTCGTTGAAGCCTACGACGCGGATCGCATGTTCTCATTGGATCCATTTGTCCGCGCGGTGCGCTCTGCGCATTCCGTGATCGCGGAATCAGACGTCTATGCATTGGAAAAGCCGCCAGAGCGCTTAGCCTATCTTGCTCGCATGTATGGCGTTCAAAACCGGACATTTTTTCCGGTCGCGAGGAATGATTTGGTCTACGGGGCGGTCTATGTATGCCGTACGACCCCGTTCACTGACGAGGAAAAGTGTTTTCTATCGCTTGTTGCCGAAGTCATTCATACCGCGATAACAAAACCACTCATGGAGCGGTTCGCGGCCGATGAGCTCCGCTTGCTAGCCGGCGAGATCGCCTGCCTTAAGCAAGCTAGCTTTGGCCTAACTAGTGAAACAATCGCCGTTGAAACGGGTTATCAACTCCACACAGTCAATACCTACATGAATTCGGTCATAAAGAAGCTAGGCGTCACTAGTAGAACCCACGCAGCAGCTGAAGCAATTCGAAGAAAACTATTCTCTTAGCTCGCGCTTGCGGAGTGGCTACACCTAACCAGGCTACGTAAGAAACACCCTCCCAATGTTCCATAAATTACGGTTACGCTCCAGGCTTTGAGATCGTTAGAAAAGGTCTTCGTTGCTGAAGGGGCGGGCGGTTCAGATCGTTTCAAGGCGAGGGGGCCACCTCGCGTGCAAGGTAAGCCCATTTTGGGAGAAGGCTGCCTGTAGCCTCTTGTCAGCCGATCAGCCCTTCGCTCGCGATGCCCTTCGTCAGATCCAGTGCCTGGCGCTCGAAAAGCCCCCGGTAGATACCGCTCTCGCGCCGGATCAGGCTAGCATGGGTGCCTTCCTCGGCAATATGTCCGTGTTTGAAGACTAGTAGCCGATCAAGCGCCCGCACTGTCGACAGCCGGTGAGCGACGACGAGTGTTGTACGGCCCTCCATTAGCTTCTCCATTGCCTCCTGGATGAGCATCTCCGACTCTGAATCGAGACTAGAGGTCGCCTCATCAAGGATCAGGATTGGAGCATCGGCCAGGAATGCCCGGGCGATGGCGATGCGTTGCCGTTCGCCACCGGAAAGTTTGATGCCGCGTTCGCCGACAAGTGTCGAATAACCCTTTGGCAACGCCTGTATGAAGTCATGGGCGCTGGCAAGCCGCGCGGCAGTTCTGATTTCCTCTTGCGTAGCGGTTGGTCTTGCGTAGGCGATATTCTCCGCCAGCGAGCGGTGAAACAGGATGGGTTCCTGCTGGACAATGGCGATCTGGCGGCGAAGAGAGGTCTGAGCTACCTTGGAAATATCCTGCCCGTCGATCGAGATTATCCCACCGTTGATATCATGCAGACGCTGGATCAGTTTGATGAAGGTGGTCTTTCCAGAGCCAGAATGGCCGACGAGGCCCACCCGTTCGCCAGGCTTGATGGTGACCGAGAAATCTTTGTAGAGCGGGGCGTGGTGGTTGCCATAGTGGAAGGTGACACGATCGAAGGTGATCAAGCCAGCTTTCACGTGGAGCGCAGGTGCCCCGCGAACGTCTTCCACCCCCAAAGGCTGGGCATGGATGGTGACAAGCTCCTCCATGTCGTTGACCGAGCGCTGGAGGTTACGGATATGCATGCCGATTTCGCGCAGGTAGCCCTGTAGAATGAAAAACGCGGTCAGGACGAAGGTGATGTCGCCGGCATTGGCCTTGCCATTGGCCCAGAGCCAAAGGGCAAGGCCCAGCACGCACCCACGCAACAGGCTGAGCAGCGCATTCTGCGAGGTGCCGTTCAGGGTGCCCCGCGTCCAGGTCCGTCGTGTTCGATCTTGCCACTTCCGAGTGACGAGGGAGAGACGTTCGTCTTCACGGCTTTCGGCACCAAAGGCTTTAACCACCGCATTACACGTCACGGCGTCGGCAAGCGCGCCGCCAAGACGCGTATCCCAACTGTTAGCCATGCTAGCCATAGGCGCGACATAGCGTAATGCCATCACCGCAGTGAACACAATAAAGAGGACCGAACCGGCGCCGACCAGCAATCCCATCATCGGCCAGTACCACGTCATCAGGATCGTTGAGCCGATGAGCATGACCAGCGATGGAAACAGCGCTACGAAGACGGTGTCATTGAGGACGTCAAGCGCCCACATGCCACGCGTCACCTTGCGGACGGTAGAGCCGGCAAAACTGTTGGCGTGCCAATCGCTTGAAAACCGCTGGATATGGGCGAAAGAGTCCGCGGCAATCTCAGACATTGACTTCAGGGTGAAGCCTATGATGGCGGTGAACGTCGCATGCCTTAGAATGACGGCGCTGATCGACAGTGCTATCAGCCAACAAAAAGCGTTGATGGCATTGTTCCACGTTGCGAGATCGCTCGCTTGTCCGGAGACCACGGCATCGACCAGCCGACCGGAGAACAAGGGTGTCAGCACATCCGCAAGGGTCGAGAGCATGACAGTAAACAACATGAAGGAAGCGCGGCCCGGCTGATGCTTCCAATGAGCCCAGCAAAAACGGAAGACGCTGCGAAAAGCCCCGCTGCGGCGGGATTTGAAACCAAAAGCCATTGATATATCCGGCTCACGCCGGCTCCTTCACAGGGAAAGGGATGTCCGCGCAGAAACGCGCGAAAGGGTTTTGTGAGGAATGATCGACGGGAGGGTGGCACCAGTCAATCAGGTTCTATCGCGTCGAAAAACGCTGCAGGCTTCAGGCGAACTTCGCGGAAGCTGCTCGGGAGTTGTGAAAATTAGCCATCGAAAACTCCCTGGAACCGTGTTGATGATTGCCAATCCTAGATCGATTGGGGACGCAGGCCAAGTGGAACTCGGCTAGATTTTTTGGCTAATCTTTGAGATGCGGCAAAGTTGCAACAGATCGCGGGCGTCAGCTGCTATCGATGCATCCCGGATTTCCATGGCCGGCCGCGCTGTCAAGACAGGCCCAGATCTAGCCTCGATCTCATCATGTTGGCGTCACAGACCAGCGCTATCAACCTCACAAAAAAAAGGGTGATCGCATGTACCACGATGATTTGACGATGTCGGAAGTTCTCCATGATCCGATGATCCGGCTTATGCTTCGCGCTGATCACGTGCCGTTGGGTGAATTTGCGAAGATCATGGAAAACGCCGCGCGGGCTAGAAATCTCACGTCTCAGGATAGACGCGAGCGGCCCCCGCTCGAGGCTCCGCAATGAGGGTATAATGGCACAACAGTGTCGTTCGAACTTTGAGGACTAGGAGTGGTCAACATGACGCCCGACGGTTTCAGAGAATGCCTGAACCTCATCCGCTGGACATCGATTGATTTGGTAAACTCGCTGCATTGCGACCTTGCCTGGATCGAGGCGCTGGAGCCGGGCGAAGTCGCCATTCCGGGTGATGTCGCGACATGGATTTAGACGTTGGCGTAATGTCACAGCGAGAATCAGCCGCGGACAACCCACCGGGCAGTGTCGCTCACGCTTCTAAACTCTCCGGCGTTAAAAGGCGTTGGTCATCGAAGTCAGAACGCTTGAACCGTCGTCCTAAAGGACGTAGCAGTCGGTGCCCGAAGGTCTTCGTGGGCCATGTTCCAACGCCCTTCGTGTTTGAAGGGTATGCCCTTCGGCCTGAGTATATAGCTCCCCTGATTTCCGGCAAGCTGTTGGTGGTTTTCCTCTATGCAGACAACGACTTCCTTCAATGCTATCCGATCCATTTCCATGTGATCCCGATCTATGATTGGGTTGAGGCGCTGTTCTGGAAGGACGAGAGATGCATTGCTTCTCGCCAGACGGCATCTTGCTCGGCAAGATCAAGGTGCCACAAACCGTTGCCAACCTCACCTTCGGCGGACCACGCCGCAACCGCCTTTTCGTAACAGCGACGACCTTTGTCTACGCCATCTATCTCACGACGAACGACAAGCAGCGCCCGTAATGCAAGTTGCTAGCTGATCACCTGACAGCCAGTCTGTCCAGCCCGTCGACCCACACGGCGGAGACGTTTGCCCGCGACGCGGTGTATACGATCTTCTGGAGGATCTGCTCACCGTGGTCGAACTCGTCCCAAAGGCGCACCGTCCCGCCTTCAGCCTCGACATCGATGACGACGGCGTCGAATTTGTAGCCGGGCGTGAACTGGCCGATGGGCAGGTCGAGGGCCACGCCGCCCCCTGTGGTCGCAATGTAGAAGGCATCGCGGAAATCGATCTGCGCGGGGCTGAAGGTCGATCGGATACCCGCAGCGACTGTCGGATCGACACCGCTCTGCAACATGCGCGAGGCAAGGATGGCGCCTCGGCAATTTTCAAGCATTGACGCGCTCGGACCGCCGGAAATATCGGTGCCTAATCCAACGTGAACGCCTTTTTCGAGCGCTGCGCGCAGTGGGAAGACGGCGTTGGCGAAATAGGCGTTGGACAGAGGGCAATGGGCGATGGCGGCCTTGCGGACGCGGATTGTTTCGATGTCGCCGGCCGTCAGGAAATTGGCATGGGCGAGAACCGTCTTGCGCCCGAGCAGGCCGAACCGGTCGAGCATGTCGGTGTCGGTAGACCCGTAGCGGTCGAGCACGTAGCCATGCGCCCAGTCGCTCTCGGAACAATGGGTCTGGACATGGCAACCGCATTCGCTGGCGATGGCACCGAGCCCCTCGAGTGTCGCATCCGTGCAGGACGGAATGAAGCGTGGCGTCACCACCGGCAGAACGCGATCGGCGCCATTGTCCGGATGGCTGCGGATATGGTCCACCAGCGCCCGCGTGCCCTCCAAGGCCGCCTCTTTCGATGCGTCGCGATAATAGTCCGGGCATTCGTCGGCATTGTCCATTGCGACTTTGCCGATCAATGCCCGCTGGCCTTTCTCGAGGCAGAGATCCACCAGCAGGCGCGTCGCCTCCTGGTGGACTGTCGCGAAATAGAGGGCGGTGGTCGTGCCGTTCGCCAGCAGGTCGTCGACCAGCAATCCATAGCTGCGCCTTGCAAAGGCCAGGTCCTGGTAGCGGGCCTCGAGCGGGAAGGTATAGGTCTGCAGCCAGACCTCGAGCGGCACGTCGAGCGCGCTTCCCAGCTGCGGATATTGCGGCGCATGTACGTGCAGGTCGACGAAGCCCGGCAGGAGGTAGGTGGTGCGGGAAAGGGTGACGAGCCGCCCGTCGGTCTCGCGGGCCCGGCGAATTTCGTCATAGCCGGGTTCGCCGGGCCTCAAGATCGCCTCGATCCTGCCGTCACCGTCGATGTCGATCAAGACGTCCTGCAGGATATCGATGGTGCCGCGTACCGGCGTGTGAAAGCCGCTGGCGCTAAGTGTCCGGTTGCGAAGATCCATGGGTTATCCGCTACGCTGCCATCGCTGAAGTGCCGTAGGTGATGCCCTTCTCCTTCAGCCAGCGACGATAGGCGATGGAGCTGGCATCGGCCCGCGTCGGGATCTCCGAGCGCGCCTCCATCGGCAACAGCACCGGGCGCTGGTTTTCGAGAATGATGCGGTCCTGCAAGAAGATCAGTTGCTGGAAATGCACCAGCTCGGTGGTCGTCGAGACATCGTCGATCAGGAACATGACGGGATGGGCGCGGCAGCGGCCGGGATCGAGCGGCTGGACGAACAGGCATATGACATCCCATCGGTTGGCCGCGTTCGGGCATGTCTTGTAGAGCAGCGTCGCAAACGGGGTCATGACGCGGTAGATATAGTCGGTCATGATGCCGCCAGTCGCGGATAGGGCGGCCTGCGGCTGGAAGAATTGGCAGTTCGTTGCCCAGACCTCGTCGACATCCCGGCGGATCTCGGCATTGTAGTGCATCACTTCGGTGTGGGGCTCGGCGCCCAGAATGTCGGTGTGCACGAACGGAAAATGCGCCATGTCGAGAAAGTTCTCGACAATCCGTAGCCCGGATGCGCGAACCATCACGGAACCGCAGTTGACGACACGACGGTCTTCCTCGTCAGCCTCCGGCAGCGCAAAGAGGCCGCCGGCCGGTTGCCCCAACGTCGTCCAGACAAGGCCGAAGCGTTTGATGATCGGAAGGGCACCGTCTTCTGCCGTAACCGCGATTAAACCTTCCGCCTCTCTCGTTACCACAAGATCGCTGCCGAGCAGGCGGCTCGACGATGTCCCGAAGGGAATCTCCGTCTCCGTATCGAGCGGATACCATTGATTAAGGGCTGCCTGGTCCGAACATCTGCTCATGGAGTGCTCCCGTTTCTCGATCGACTGCCTGCCGCCTCATCTTGATGATCTGCGGGCCATTGGTCCATCGCTAAATCGACAAATACCCGCGTGGCGCATGCCTCCTGCATCAGCGCACATCCCTGTAATAGGGCACGCCGATAGCCGCCGGTGCCGCCATGATCCGGCGCATCCGCTGCCAGGTGAGCACCGGCACGATGATGAAGGCCATGGTGCCAAGATAGGGCAGCATCGACAGAAAGGCAGGCGCAAACGGCCAGCCACGCGCTTGGCCGACGAAGCCGAGTGCCGTGATGAAGCCGAACAGCAGCCCGGACAGGACAGCCGGGATCGGCCGGTAGCCGGCAAAAATTACCAGTGCGACGGCAATCCAGCCGCGACCGGCGACGACCCCATCGGACCACGAGGGCACGAAGGTCAACGTCAGATAGGCACCGGAACCCGCCGCCAGCGCGGAGCCGGCCGTCACGTAGACGAAGCGGATGAGATTGACGCAAATGCCGGCAGCATCTGCCGCAGCCGGATTTTCGCCGACAGCCCGCATGTTGAGGCCGTGGCGGGTTCGGAGCATCAGGTAGCTGAGCCCGACCGGCAGGATGATATAGATGAGATAGACGAGGATGTTCTGCGAAAAGAAGGCCTTCCCGAAGATCGGGATGCTGCTGAGAAGCGGTACCTCGATACCGGCAAACACCGCACGGGCGGGCATGCCGGAATAGGCGCGGCCGATCGTCGAGGCAAGACCATTGCCCATCAGTGTCAAGGCAAGGCCGCAGAGCACCTGATTTGCCCTGAGGATCACAGTGGCGAACGCGAACATCATGCCGAAGACAGCGCCGACGCCGAGGGCCGCGAGAAAACCGACCGTTGGCGACGGGAATGACGCGACGGTGGCAACCGCTGTCAGCGCGCCCATGGCCATCAGCCCTTCGACGCCGAGATTGACGACGCCGACGCGCTCGGCCAGCACCTCGCCGAGGGCGGCCAGCGCCAGCACGCCGCCGGCAAGAAACGCCGTGGTGAAAAGCCCGGTCAGAAGGTCCATGTTCTGTCTCCTCAAGCCTTGTCGCGGGCGATACGGTAATGGGCGAGTTCGTCGCCGATCGCGGTTAGAAACAGGATCAATCCGGTGATTGCCAGCACGGTCGACGTCGTCAGCCCCTGCGTCTGCAGGATGATTCCGGAATTGAGGATAAAGGCCATCAGCGCTGCGGAAAAAATGACGCCGACCGCTGAGCTACGGGCGAGAACCGCGACCATAATGCCGAGATAGCCGTAATTGTTGGAGATGCCCCCTTGCAGGCGATGCACCGTGCCGGCGATCTCCAGCATGCCGGCGAGACCGGCGATGGCACCGGAGAGCAGCATGACGGTAATCAGGTGCCTGCGGACCGGCATGCCGGCATAGCGCGCAGCCGATGGGTTCGAACCGACGAGGCGCACTTCATAGCCCCAGCGCGAGAACGCCAGCAAGGCCGCGACGGCCAGCGCGACGATAACGGCAATCGGCAGGCCCCAGTGGACTGAGCCCCAGAAGTCCGGGATTTCAGCGGAAAGTCGTTTGGTGGCCGAATTCGCCATCTTGTCGCGCCAGGCGTTCGTCGAGACATAGTAGACGAGCAGGATCGCGACGAAATTGAGCAGTAGCGTCGTGATCAGCTCGTTGACACCGGCGTAGGCGCGCGCAAGCGTCGGCACGAGGATCCAGACGGCGCCGCCGACAAGTCCGGCGACGAACATCATCGGCAGGATGACGACCGGCGGTCCCGGCACGAAGAGACCGACAGCGGCGGCAGCGAAGGCCCCTGCGTAGAACTGGCCTTCCGCCCCGATATTCCAGGCGCCGATCTGCTGGGCGACAGAGACCGACAGCCCGGTGAGGATCAGGGGAATGAGCAGCAGCCCCAGATCCTCCAATCCAAAACTCGATCCGAAGCTGGCGCTCAACACCTGCAGGCCGAGATTGAGAGGATCGGCCCCGGTGAGCGACAGGACGATACCGGCAAAGACGAGGGCAATGACAATGGCTGCGGCGCGCGCCGCAAAGGCTATGACGGGCGACGCGGACGGCAGACGCTGAAGGCGAAGTGATGCAGCCATCTCAGGCGGCCTCGTGGGTTGGTGCGCGGCCGCCCATGAGCAGGCCGATCTCGTCGAGGTCGGCGTTGTCGGTATCGACGATGCCCATGATCCGGCCTTCATAGAGAACAGCGATCCGGTCTGAGACGTTCAGCAGTTCCTCGAGTTCTTCGGAAATGAGGATGATACCGGCGCCGGCGTCGCGAAGTTCGACGATATAGCGCAGCATCGTGTTGATGGCGCCGACATCGAGGCCGCGGCTGGGATAGGCGGCCACCAGCACGCGGTGGGCGATCCGCATTTCGCGACGCGCCACCAGCCGCTGCTGGTTGCCGCCCGACAGATTGCGGACGGGCATGGCGAAATCCGGAATAGCCACCTCGGCAGCGGCGGCAATTTCCTTGGCCAGCGCCGCTGCCGAGGCCGGCCGGTAGATGCCTCCCGCCGAGATCCGCGGTGTCTTGTATTCGCGCATGACGGCATTGACGGTGATGCTCAGCGCCGGCGCCAGGCCGCTGTGCAGTCGGTCTTCCGGAATGTGGCCGATGCCGCTATCTGCAAAAAATGCCGCATTGCCATTCTCCACCGCGCTGCCATCGATAAGGATGCGGCCTGCGCTGAGCGGGCGAATGCCTGTCAGCACCTGGCTGAACTCGCGCTGCCCGTTGCCAGCGACGCCCGCAATGCCGACGATCTCGCCGGCCCGGACGTCGAGCGAGACATCGAACAATGCCTGATTGCCGTTGTCGCCCGAAGCCGAGACGTGCTCAAGGCTGAGCGCCGGTGTCGCCGACATTGCAGCCGCGGTCGGCGAGCGCTGGCGCATGTCGGCAAGCACGATATCTCGACCGACCATGAGCTTTGCAAGCATGCGCGGATTGCACTCGGCCGCCTCGACCGTCGCCATCTTGCGGCCGCCGCGCAGGATGCTGATGCGATCGGAGATTTCCAGCACCTCGTCGAGCTTATGGCTGATGAAGATGACGGCATTGCCGCTGGCGACGAAGTTGCGCAAGGCCTTGAAGAGCTCGCGGGCTTCGGCAGGGGTCAGCACTGCCGTCGGCTCGTCGAGGATCAGCACGCGCGCCTGGCGGGCAAGCACGCGCAGGATTTCGACGCGCTGCTGCTCACCCGTCGACAGGTCGCTCACCCGCGCGCCCGGTCGGGTCTGGAGATTGAATTTTTCGGCAAGCGCCTCAGTCCGGGCTTCCAGAACAGGCGCCGAGGCACGGCGGGGTGTCTCAGACCAGCCGAGATGGATGTTTTCGGCAACCGTGAACGCCTGCACGAGCTTGAAATGCTGATGCACCATACCGATCCCCGCAGCGATGGCCTGCAGCGGGGTGGCGAACTGCTTGGCGTAACCGTCGATAATGATTTCGCCCGCGTCCGGCTGGTAGATACCGGTCAGGATGTTCATCAGGGTCGACTTGCCGGCGCCGTTTTCGCCCAAGAGGGCGTGGATCTCACCCGGCATGACATCGAGGTCGACATTCTCGTTGGCGACGACGCCTGGAAAATACTTGGAGATACCCTTCAGCTGGACCAAAGGCGGCGCACCGGCAGGAGCTTTGAAACGGATCGCGTTTTCAGTCATCAATATGCACCGGAAGGAAAGCAGCGAACCCGGCCGCAAGGCCGGGTCCCGGATTGGTGGTTGTCGACCGGGATCAGCCGGAAAGGCCCGAGACGCCCTCGACCGACCAGTCCCAGTTGTAGAGTTCCAGGTCGGTCATCGTCTGGCCGGCAGCAACACGTACCTTTCCGCTTGCATCCTTGATCTCTCCGGTAAACGGGGACCAGCCGCCAACCATCTTCTGGCGGACTGCGTCGGCCGCCGCCGCGACGTCGGTCGGAACCTTTTCGCCCCATTTGTCGCGATCGACGCCCGCACCCATGGCAAACAGCTGCTCGGTCGGCGTCCAGGTGCCGGCGAGGCGCTTGCCGACCTGGTCGACATAGAATTTGGTGAAGTCGATCAGCACGGACGAGACATAGGATTTCGGGCCGTAGCGGCGGATGTCGGTGTTCCACATCGCCGCCCAGACGCCACGCTTTTCCGCGACCTGGAGATATCCGGCCTCATCCATAATACCGAAGAGGAAGTCGCAGCCGTTGTCGATCAACGCCGTGCCGGCCTGCGTCGCTGCCTGCGGGTCGAACCACGAGTTGATGACGATGGTCTGCAACACGGCGTTCGGGTTGACGCTGCGAGCGCCCATCAGGAATGCGTTGGTCGATGCATAGACGGAAGCGACCGGGAAAGAGGCGATGTAGCCGAGCTTGCCGGTTTTAGACAGATGGCCGGCGGCAACACCGATCACATAAGTCGGATACCAGTGGGCGAGGTAGTACCAGCCGAGATTGTCCATCGTCACGCGGCCGTCGCATTCCATGAAGGCGACGTCGGTGGCGCGCTTGACCACCCCATGCAGGAAATCGCCGTTGGACGACGTATCGAAGATGATGTTGGCGCCTTCGCTGACGAACTGGCGATAGGTGCGTGTGGCGTCGGCCGAGTAGGGAATGTTCTCGACCTCGAGAACCTTCTTGAGTTTGGGATAGGCCTTCTTAACGGCCAGGAGACCCTGATGGTGGGACCAGGTCCATCCCTCGTCGGAGATAGGGCCGACATGGCCGAAACCGACAACAGCGTCTTCTTCCTTGATCGGGGGAAATGCCGAGGCGGCCAGTGCCTGGCTGGCAAAGCCTGTCGGCAGCATCAGCGAGGCGGCGCCAGCGGCACTCATGTTCAAAAATCCGCGTCTTGAAAGCGTACGCAAGTCCAGCATGGTATCCCCCTTTATAGCCGGCTTCGGCCAGCGTTGATTTATGCGACGCAACAACTGTGCCAGATGACGAGGACCAACTTCCCGGTCGAAAACGGCTCTGGAGCGGCATAGATCTGCGCGGTTTCGTCCATCTCAAGCGCGCAAGACGCTATCGGCAATCACAGTGTCAGACGGCATTTGTTCGGAATAGTGCCAATTTTTCGAAGGCGCTCAGGCGCAAAAGGCAACAACTCCGTCACCAAACCGACTTGAACTCTCCGGCAAAAACCGGATAGGATGCACAAAACTAAGGCGCGATGAAAATTTATGCAAGACGGGTCATTTTCATGCAGGTCAAGGCACTAGGGAGGTCGCAGAGCGGCGCTTGCCCGAGCGAGGTCGAGCGATGATCGAAGCGGCAAGCTTTATCTTTCGCGGTCAGATGATCTGCGACAGCTTCACGGAGTTTGCCACGCATCGCGCCCGCAAGCTGGATCTCGACATCGATTTCGGCGCCTGCGACAGTGCAGCCGCCACTCTTTCGGTTCGCGGTCAGGGCGATCTCGTCGATGCGTTCGAGATGGCCTGCAGCCTGGGCCCTTACGACTGCATCATCCTGGATATCGAGCGACATGCTGCGGCATGAAGAGGAGCGGATCATGAGACTGGAAGCAGGGTGGGTGCCGGTCGGGCTTTCGTCCTCGATCGAGCCCGGAACCTCGGCGGGTGCCGTCGTCGACGGGCAGGAGATCGTCGTCTGGCGCGACAGCAGCGGCATCGTCCATGTCTGGGAGGATCGCTGTCCGCATCGCGGCATGCGGATGAGCTTCGGTTTCGTGCGCGGCGACCATATTGCCTGCCTCTACCACGGCTGGCAGTATGATGCTGCCGGTCAGTGCCGCTACATCCCGGCCCATCCTGCGCTGGACGTGCCTTTGACCATCAAGGTGCCGACATATCTTGCGCGGGAAGACTACGGGATCATCTGGGCGACGGCATCCAGCGAGGCCGTTTTGCCGGATGCCGTGGGTGCCGCAGAATTCGCGCCCGTCCGCAGCCTCTATGTCGATTGTCCGATCAGCGATGTGCTCGCGGCGCTCGATCAGGCGGGAATGAAACATCTGGATGCCAACACCGGACTGCTGGCGGCGGATGGCGACCGGCTGCTCATGGCCGTCCAGCGAGTCTCCCCCGACAAGACCGCCATTCACGGTGTCATTCTCGGCCCTCTTTCCCCGCAGGCAAGCGGCAGGCAGGCGCACCACGCCCGCCTAATGGAAAAGATGCGGTTCGAACTCGAGCAAACGGCGGAGATGGCCTGATGCCGGAAATCACCCTCTACGGCTACGAACTCGACGAAAACAGCTACCGCGCTCGTCTTTTGCTATCCATGCTCGGGCTGGATTGGCAGACCGTGGCCATCGACATGTTTCCAGGGCAGGAGCACGGGAAACCGGCCATGCTGGCTCTCAATCCGCTCGGGACGCTTCCCGTCGTCAAGGATGGCGATCTCGTCGTTTACGGCATGGCGCCCGTTCTTCTTTATCTTGCCAGGGCGCACGACGCGGCGCAACAGTGGCTGCCGCACGACCCGAAGGCCTTCGCCGACGTCGTCCGATGGGTCGGCTTTGGCGACACTGCCCTTGGCCCGGCGGTGGCGGCCCGGCTACAGGCGCTGTTCGATACGCCCGGTGACGAAACAACGCTTCGCGCCTCGGCCCGCAAAGCCTTCCGGATCATGGACGACCATATGACAATCCGCCATTTCGATGGACTGGAGTGGTTTTGCGGCAGCGGTCCGACGCTTGGCGACCTCATGCTTTTCCCATCCTTCGCCCTCAGCCGCGATTTCTGTGTCGATCACGCGGAGTTCCCGGCGCTGCGACGCTGGATCCGGCATTTCCGCTCGCTCAAGGGCTTCCTGACCATGCCCGGCATTCCCGATTATCACTGAGAGCGGAAAGGCGCGGCTTATGGGCATGTTGGCATGATGGATCCATTTCGGCTCGGGCTGGTGGCCACCCGTCTCCACTACTTTCAGCTCGTGGCGCGTCTTGGCTCCATTCGCCAGGCAGCCCAGGCCCTGAACGTCGCGCCGTCCTCGATCAGCCGTATCCTGAAGCAGCTCGAGGAAGAGCTCGGCACGCCTCTCTTCGAGCGTGTCCGCCAGCGGCTGAAGCTCACCAGCGCCGGTGAACTGATGCTCTATCACGCCCGTCTCAGCCTTTCGGAACTGAAGCGCGCCTGCACCGAGATCAACGATCTCAACGGACTGCATCGCGGTACCGTCTCCGTCGCCATCATCGAAAGCGTCTCGCGGGGATTGATGCCGGACGCCCTGCAGGAATTCTGGAAGCGGCACCCGGAGATCTCCGTCGATGTCAGGGTGATGGGATCGCAGCAGGCCGCCGATGCCGTGGCCGCTGGCGAATGCGATCTTGCTGTCGTGTTCGACGCCAAAGTGGCGCGCAATGTGCGGCGCATTTCGACTGTGCTGTTGCCGCTCGGCGTACTGGCGCTCCCGGATAGCCCTCATGCGCAGAAGAAGGAACTGAAGCTGTTCGACCTTGCTGGCGAACGGGTCATCCTGTCCGACGCCAGCCTGACGCTCGGCGCCTGGGTCGAGGATGCCTTCAGCCGATCTTTCGTCGACCTCACGCCCCGCGCGCGCACCAACTCCATCGGGCTCATGATCGATCTTGCCAAGCGCGACCTCGGCACGGTGCTGCAGACCCGTGTCGGCATCGAACAGGAGATTGCCGATGGGACGCTGACGTTCGTCCCCTTGCACGACGCCAAGGTCAATCCGCGCAAGCTGATGCTTCTCTCGCGCTCGGAGAAGGAAATGTCGGACGCCGCCTCGGCGATGGGCAGGCTTCTGGCGCAGTCGCTTGATGGATCGGAAGATCGAACATGATGACATGTTGCTTTTGGCGCATTGTATGGATCGAAAATAAGACCCTATTCGGAACATCCGGCATTTGTCACCCTGACCGGGAAGAGAGGATGCCCGATGAAAAAATCTGCTGTTGACGCTGTCATCCGTGGCCTGAAAAAGGCCGGCGTGAGCGTCGTTTGCTACCTGCCGGACTCACTTTTCAAGGAGCTCTACCCGGCGCTCGATGCCGATCCCGATATCCGCACGATCCGCGTCACGAACGAGGGGGAGGGCGCCGCGATCTGTGGCGGGGTCTTCCTGTCCGGCAAACGGGCAGCATTGGTGATGGAAAATTCCGGGCTCAGGGCGTCTGTCGAACCCCTGGCGCGCATGGGCCTTGGTGCCGGCATCCCGGTCGTCATGCTGATGAGCTATCGCGGTGAGCTCGGCGAGAACAACTGGTGGGCGATCCCCCATGGCATAACCATGGAGCCGGTGCTCGACGCGCTGCGCATTCCGTACCGGATCGTGCGCGAGGAAGAGGCGATCGAGCGGGCCATCACCGACGCCTTCAAGTGGTCCTATGCGGCCTATTACCATTCGGCAATCGCGCTTGGCGGGGAGATCGTCCGATGAAACGCTTCGATTGCATGAAAGCCCTTTCGGCCCGGCTGAAGGATGAGCTCGTCATCCTCTCCCTCGGTGGCAGCGTCGACGAATGGTACAACGCGGCGCCGCATATGCGGGAAGCCAGCCTTTTCCAACAGCAGCTCGGCTGCGTCACGCCCCAGGCCTTCGGGCTTGCCGCCGGCCTGCCACACAGGCGCATCGTTTCGCTGGATACGGACGGCGGCATGATGTTCAACCTCGGCATTCTCGCGACGCTCGGAAACGAGCAACCGAAGAACCTCCTCGTCGTCGTCTGGGACAACGAGATCTACCAGTCGATCGGCGGACCGCCGACGCATACGGCCTTCGGACGTGTCGATATCGCTGCCATCGCGCGCGGCTGCGGCATCGAAAATGCCTTCACGGCACGCGACGTGGAAGAGTTCGACGCCCATTGCGCCGCAGGGCTTGCAGCCCACGCCCCCTATGTCATCGTCGCCAAGGTTGCCGGCACGGTGCAGCCGGACATCAAACGCAAGCACAGCGATGGCCGGGAGGACAAATACATCTTCGTCCGCCATGTCGAGGCGAGCGAAGGCATCGTCATCATGGGCCCCAGCGAGCACAACTGAACAGGAAATATCGTTCGATGTCCGCCATCGCCATTCCCCAGAAGCCGCTTTCCAGAGCCTACGACTATATCGTCGTCGGATCGGGGTCGGGCGGCTGCGCGGTGGCACGGCGTCTGATCGACGGCAGCGACGCGAGCGTGCTCTTGATCGAAGCCGGAAGCTCGGGCTTCGGCATTCCCGAAATTGAAGACCCGGCGTCCTGGGTGCCGCTCGGCCGCAGCCGCTACGACTGGGGCTACGACTACGCGCCGACGCCTGCGGTCAACAATCGCGTCATCGGTATTCCGCGCGGCAAGGTGCTCGGCGGCTCCAGCAGCGTCAATGCGATGATGTGGTATCGCGGCCATCCGATGGACTACGATGCCTGGGAAGCTGCCGGCGCAAAGGGGTGGTCTTTCAAGGACATGCTCCCGTTCTTCAAGCGTTCGGAAGACTGGGAGGACGGTGCATCGGACCTGCGCGGTGCAAGCGGCCCGTTGCGCATCGAGCGATGTGCGACACTGCACCCGACAGCCGCGGCGATGCTCGACGGCGCCCGGGCGCTCGGCATTCCCGTCATCGACGATCCCAACGGCCCCGACAACGAGGGTGCTGCCGTTTCCAATTTCAACATATCCGGCGGCAAGCGTTGGAGTTCGGCGAAAGGCTATCTCGAGCCGGTGCTCGACAACGAGCGGCTGACAGTGGTGACAAATTCGCTCGCGATCCGCCTCGGGATCGCAAACGGCCGGTGCGTTTCCGTTACCCATCTGGTCGACGGCCGTCCGCACGAGACTGAAGCAACGACCGGCGTCGTTCTCGCCCTTGGAGCGATCGACACGCCGCGTCTGCTCATGATGTCCGGCATCGGCGATCCCGCCGAGTTGAAGCGGCTCGGGATAGACGTCCGTGCCGCACTTGCAGGCGTCGGCCGCAACCTCCAGGATCATCCGCTGGTGCAGGCCTGCGTCTTTCGCGCCAGGCAGCCGCTTGGGCCGACGATCGGCAATGGCGGCGGCACGATGATGAACTGGAAGTCGAGCGCTCATCTGCCGCAAGCCGACCTGCACGCCTTTCCCGTCCAGGGCAACAGCGCCGAACCGCGCATTCGTCAACTTTATGATCTTCCCAGTGACGTCTTTTCGATCGGCTGCGGGCTGATGCGCTCGAAGAGCGTCGGCTATTTGAGGCTGCTGAGCCCGGAGCCGGGCGGCGGGCTGGAAATCCAGCCCAATTACCTCGCTGAACCGAGTGATCTCGACGCCCTCGTCACTTCGGTGGAAACGATAATGGCGCTCGCGGCAACGCCCGCCTATGCGGACTGGTTCGGCGGATACGCAGCCCCGCCGGCGATGCTCGGCCGAAAGGACATCATCGCTTACATCCGCAACGCCTGCTCGACCTTTTTCCATGTCTGCGGAACCTGCGCGATGGGCAGCGGGGAGATGGCTGTGGTCGACAGCAGGCTGAGGGTGATGGGCGTCGCCGGGCTGACGATTGCCGACGCTTCGGTCATCCCCATTATCCCGACATGCAATACCCACGCGCCGGTTACGATGATCGGCGAGCGGGCGGCCGACTTCCTGCTCACTGCGACCGGGACCTGAGCCCTCGGTGCAGGACCGGATAAACGAAATTGGAACCCATCATGGCAAGTGCAAGACAGATCATCGCCGGCGACCATCTCCTGACCATGGATCCGGCAAATCGCGTCGTGACGGGTGGTGCCGTACTGATCGACGGCGGACGCATTGAGGCGGTGGCGCCGCTTGCCGAACTCGTGGCCGAACATCCGGAGGTGTCCGTCAGAAAGATCGAGAATTCCGTCCTGATGCCCGGGCTCATCAATGCCCACGCCCATTCCGGTTTCCTGCGCGGCACGGCGGAGCACCTGCCCGTCTGGGACTGGCTGACCCTGCATATCAACCCGATGCACCGCATGCTGCAGCCGCACGAGGCGGAGGCGGCGTCTTGGCTCTGTTACGCGGAATCTGTTCTCGGCGGCACGACGACCGTGGTCGACATGTGGCGATACATGGACGGCAGCGCAAAGGCTGCAGCCGCCATCGGCAACCGGCTCGTGGCCGTGCCCTATGTCGGCGAGCACCCGGAATATAACTATTTCGACACGCTCGACATGAACGAGGCGATGATCGAGACCTGGCATCGCAAGGCGGATGGGCGCATCAACGTATGGGTCGGGCTCGAACACCTCTTCTATGCCGACGAGGCAGGCCAGCAACGCGCCATCGCCCTTGCCAAAAAATATGACACCGGCTTTCACACCCATTGCAGCGAAGCGGAGATCGAGCTGGCAGAGTTCGGCAAGCGCTATGGCAAGCGGCCGATGTTTGCGCTCGAAGAGCTCGGCTTCTTCGAGGCACCGCGCACCATGATCGCCCACGGGGTCTGGCTCGATTCGGCAGAGATCGAGCTCATCTCGAGGTACAAGGTCTCCATCGCCCATAACCCGGTCAGCAACATGAAGCTTGCAAGCGGCATCGCCCTCGTTGGCGATATGCTGGCAGCCGGCGTACCGGTGGGGATCGGCACGGATGGCGAGAAGGAAAACAACAACTTCGACATGTTCGAGGAAATGAAGGTCGCCTCCCTGCTCGGCAAGCTGAAGGATCTCGATGCGGCCGCGATGGATAGCTGGGACGTCCTGCGCATGGCGACGATATCAGGTGCACGCGCCATCGGGCTCGATCACGAGATCGGCTCGCTGGAAGCGGGCAAGCGGGCGGATCTGATCGCCGTGCGCACCGATACGCCGCGCATGACGCCGGTTTTCGGTGAAGACCCCTATTTCAACCTTCAGCACAACCTCGTCCACGCCGTTCGCGGCGGCGATGTCAGCATGACGATGGTCGACGGCAAGATCCTAGTCGAGGACGGCATGCTTAAGACCGGCGACATGAAGGCAATCATCGCCGAGATCCACCGCATCGCACCGCCGCATTTTGCTCGCCGTGCGGCATGGCTGGCAGAGAACGCCGGCGGCACGGCGCAGTGGACGAAGGCTGAATAGGAGCCTCCATGGCAAAGACATCCGACAGGGCTGCACTGGACGAGTGGTACGCTGTCGAAACCGCAGCGGACGTCACCGGAGTGCCCGTGCGGACGCGGTTGCTCGGGCAGGACATCGAGATCGTGCGCCAGCAAGGCGGGCGGATCGTCATTTGCGAAGTGCATTCCGGCGTGGCGTCTGACGCCCCCTTGCCTGCGCAGGAGAAATACGGTTGCGTCTGGACGACGCTCGGCCATCCGAACAGGGACATCTTCGACATCTCGGAAGCCTCGGAGACCGATCGCCGGTTTGTACCCTGCGGCTGGGTGAGGATGCGGGCATCAGGCCTTCGCGTCGTCGAAAATTTCCTCGACATGGCACATTTCCCGTTCGTCCACACAGACATCCTCGGTTCGGAACCGCACACCGAAGTGCCGGGCTATCTGAGTGAGGTCCGCCGCGATGTCGACGAGGTCTGGGCGACCAACTGCACCTTCTTCCAGCCGCGCATTGCTGCCACCGAGAGCGAAGGCACCTTCGTGCAACTGACCTACCGCGTGCCCACGCCTTTCTGCGTCATGCTCTACCGCGTCTGCCCCACAGCGCCGGATCGGCTCGACGCCATTGCGCTGTTCATCCAGCCGATGGAAGAGGGGCTCTGTCGCGCCCAGCCCGTCATGTATCTGGTCGACAACGCCTCGACGCATACCTCGCTGCTACACTTCGAGCAGATCATTTTCCTGCAGGATCGCATCGTCGTCGAGAACCAGCGGCCGCTTCTGTTGCCACTGGAACCGCGCCAGGAAATCCCGACCCGCGCAGACAGCTCCTCCGTCGCCTACCGCCGCTGGCTGAAGGAAAAGGGTATCCGTTTCGGCACAACGATGGGGGCTGGCTGACGATGACCCGCGCCGACTTCACCGTGCTCCATCCGGCGTCCGTCGGGAATGCCCTCGGCATGATGCGGGATTTCGAGGATGCGCGTCTCGTCGCCGGCGGGACGGCCCTGCAACTCGAGTGGGCAAAAAGTG
The DNA here is from genome assembly GCF_003240565.2 of Rhizobium tumorigenes. Classification (NCBI taxonomy): domain Bacteria; kingdom Pseudomonadati; phylum Pseudomonadota; class Alphaproteobacteria; order Hyphomicrobiales; family Rhizobiaceae; genus Arminella; species Arminella tumorigenes. The sequence goes on along the minus strand of NZ_CP117256.1, from coordinate 227,581 downwards.
CGGCGAAACCGGCAAGACTGATCGATCTCGGGCGCATAGGCGAGATGACCGGTATCTCGCTCGACGACAAGATCATCCGCATCGGAGCCCTTACGCCGCTGTCGGCACTCTTGAGGGATCCGCTGGTTGCCGAGCGATTGGCGATGCTCGCGGTATCGGCAGCATCGGTGGCGGGCCCCGCAGTGCGCAATATAGGCACAATCGGCGGCAATATCGCCGGCCGCAATGGCTGCCTGCTGCCGCCCATGCTGGCGCTCGATGCTTGCCTGGAAATCGCCCGCACAGGCGGCACCGGGCGCGAAAGCCTCCGCCATTGGCTATCGCAGCCCGCCACTCCGGATGAAGTAATCAAGGCCGTCATCCTTCCCGAGACGTTCCCTGTCTTTCGCTGGACCACGCGAAAAATCGGATTGCGCGCCGCCTTCACTCCGAGTGTCATTGGCATTTCCGGCCTTATCGGACTAACGGATGGCAGGATCGAAACCGTGCGGCTTGCTGTCGGCGGTGGCATCGTGGCGCCGACACGCCTGGTTGCAACAGAGGCGAGCCTCGGGGGTCTCGCCTGGGCCGATGTCGACTGGGACGCGCTGCACGCCCGGTTGATAGACGAAATATCTGCTCCCGATGATATGTTTCGATCTGGCCGCTACCGCCGCCACGTCGCTGCCAATGCCTTGGTCCATGGCCTGGCCGGGCTGCCCGAATTGCCCGCACGATCCCGCAGGTGCCGGCTGGAAGCGCCGCCGCTCGTAGCAGAAATTCGACTGAGCCGGAGGGACCAGCCGCAGCGCTGGCACACGCGCCCGGACGTGGAGGCCAAGATCGCTGGCCAGCTGGCCTACCTTACCGACCGAAGAATGTCCGGCATGCTGGTCGGGCGGATCTTGCGCGCTGGCGTCGGCCACGCCCGGATCGTCTCGATCGACACGCGCGATGCAGAGGCTCTGCCGGGGGTTGCTGCCGTCGTCACCCATCGCGACATCAATGGTGTCAACGCCTTCGGTATCGTCGTACAGGATCAACCAGCACTATGCTTCGACAAGGTGAGGTACAAGGGCGATGCGGTCGCGGCTGTCGCCGCCGTCGACGAAAGGACGGCACAGGCAGCGCTCGATCTCATCAAGGTCGAATATGCCGCACTTCCACTCGTCACCGATCCGCTGCAGGCTCTAGCCGATGATGCGGCCGCCGTGCACGAGGGCGGCAATCTCCAGCGAAGCTTGCATTTTTCACGCGGCAACGTGGTGCAAGGCTTTGCCACTGCCGCCCACATCGTCGAGCGCGTCTATACGACGCCCCGGCAGATGCATGGCTTCATGGAAACAGAAGGCGGCTATGCGGAGGTGGAGGCGGGTGGCGTTCTGTCGATCTTCGCCGGCGGCCAGCACGGTGCTCGCGACCGCCAGCAACTTGCGCGAATTCTTGGGCGGCCGGAGGAGACGATCCGCGTCGTCACCAGCCCGACGGGCGGCGCGTTCGGTGGCAAGGACGAACTGACGGTGCAGCCGGCACTGGCGCTTCTTGCCGAGAAAACCGGGAAGCCGGTTGGCATCCACCTATCGCGCGCAGAATCGGTCGTTGCCGGCGTCAAGCGCAATCCAATGACGATCCGAATGCGCACCGCCTGTGATGCCGATGGCCGGCTGCTCGCCCAGGAGGTCGATGTCCTCTCCGACGCCGGTGCCTATGCATCGCTCGGTCCCGGCGTTCTTGAGACCGCGCTCGAACATGTGGCAGGACCCTACATCATAGATAACGTTGAGACCCGCGGTCGCCTTGCCTATACGAACAATGGTGTCTGCGGGGCATTCCGAGGCTTTGGCGCCAACCAGATGACCTATGCGATCGAGTGTCAGATGGATCTGCTGGCAGACCTCTGCGGCCTGACGCCGGTCGACATCCGTCGCCGCAATCTGCGCCAGCCCGGCGCGCCCGGCTATCTCGGCCAGATTGTGTCTACCTCAGAGCGGCTGTCCGAGATGCTGGATGCCGCTGCCGCAAGTCCTCTGTGGCAGGAGGCGGGCGGGGTAGGGCCCGAGGAGATCGTTGGGGTCGGCATGGCGTTGAACTATCAGGGCAATGGTCTCGGCTCGCTGGTTCCCGACCCGGCCGGCGGCAGGCTTGCCCTCTCCAAAGACGGCTTCATCGAAGCGGCCTATGGCCTCGATGAAATGGGGCAGGGCCTGCCGACATCGATCAAGGCAGCCGTTGCCGACCGGCTTGGCTGCGGGCGCGACGATGTCCTGCCAGTGACGGGAGATACCCACCTTGCGCCCGATTCCGGCTCGACCACGGCATCGCGCGGCGGCTATGTCGTCTGGCAGGTGGCCAAGTCCGCCGGCGCGCTGCTGGCGCCACAGCTGCTCGAGGCCGCCGGACTGAAAATCGGACTTCCGGCAATGAGCCTGCGGCTTGCACCCTGTGGCTTTGCCGACGCCGGCAGCAACAGCGGGGACCTTCTCCTCACCTACCGTGAGCTGGCCCGCTCGCTGGGGCCGGACGCGCTGCCCAGCGCCACGGTCGCCTTCGACTTTCCGAAGACGGACTACGAGGCAGGCAACGCCCGCTACATCTTCGCCTTCGGGGCATGTCTGGTGCGGGTTGCCGTCAACCGCGTGACCGGCAGCGTGCGTGTCATGGAGATCAGGCAGCACACGGCGGCAGGCCCGGTCATCGACGTCGCCGCCTATCTCGGTCAGATGGAGGGTGGCGCCATCCAGGGGCTCGGGTTTACGCTGACGGAAGACGCCATGATGCACGACGCCACCAACGTGAACGGCAATTTCGACAGCTATATGATGCCCGGCATCAGGGACAGTGCTTCGGTAATGTCGGTCTATGCACTGGAAGATCTGGACGCGGGCGACGAGCTTGGGCCGCGCGGGGCCGGCGAACTCGGCATCGGCGCCATCGCGCCGGCGATTGCCAATGCCGTTGCCGATGCCATCGGCCACCGGCCGCTCAGCCTGCCGCTTTCCCCGGAGGCAATCCTCGATGCGATGGCGGGGCGGGCATGAGCACCGTGGCGACGACGCACGTCAACTTCCGCCTCAACGGCGAAACGGTCGCCCTCGAAGTGCCGCCGGATATGCGGCTAGCCGAACTGTTGCGCGACGAACTCGGTCTCACCGCCACCAAGATCGCCTGCGGCATCGGCCGATGCGGCGCCTGCACCGTGTTTATGAACGGCCTTGCCGTCAATGGTTGCCTGGTCATGGCATGGCAGCTGCCGGATGCAGACATCGTCACGCCGGAGGGGATCGATGCCTTCGAGATCGCGCGGGTCGTGAAGGCAGCGCTGGCCGAAGAAAATGCTTTCCAGTGCGGCTACTGCGCGCCCGGCTTCCTGATGGCCCTGACGGCACTGTTCATCGACCTGCCGGCTGCTGGCGAGGCGGAGATTCTTTCTGCGCTCGAGGGCAATATCTGCCGCTGCACCGGCTATCATTCGATCATTCGCGGTGCGCTCAACGCATCGGCGCGGCTTGAAGCTGCTCAATTGGCCCACGGGCCGGGAGATCCACACCCATGACCATCCCAATTCGCATCTTCGAGCCCGCCAGCGAAGGCGCACGACGCTTTCTGGCACAAACAGAAAAGAAACTGCTGATCGATGGCGCGTGGGTCGCGGCCGCCTCCGGCGCCACGTTCAAGACGTTCGACCCAGCCACCGGCAAGTCTCTCGCTGAACTGGCGGCGGCAGGAGCAGCCGATATCGATGCCGCCGTCTCGTCGGCACGGCGAGCATTCGAAGGGGATGCCTGGCGCGGCATGACGCCGTCGGCGCGGGGCAAATTGCTGTGGCGGATCGCTGATCTCATCGATGCCCATGTCGACGAACTTGCCGAACTCGAGACCCTCGACCAGGGAAAATCTCTCAAGACTGGACGCTTGGGCGAGATCCCCGCCTCGGCCGAGCAGTTTCGCTATTACGCCGGCTTTACCACCAAGATCCTCGGCACGACGATCCCGACCTCGATCGGCTACCAGCCGCCGGGCAAGAAGATATTCGCCTATACGACGCGCGAGCCGATCGGAGTCGTCGCCGCCATCACGCCGTGGAACTCGCCGATGCTGATGGCAGCCATGAAGCTCGCCCCGGCGCTGGCTGCCGGCTGCACGGTCGTCCTGAAGCCGGCGGAAGAAACGTCTCTGACCACGCTTCGGCTGGGGGAACTTATGCTCGAGGCCGGGCTGCCGCGCGGCGTGGTCAACATCGTCACCGGCCTCGGCGAGACGGCCGGTGCGGCACTGACCAGCCATCCCGGCGTCGACAAGGTCGCCTTTACTGGTTCGACCGAAGTCGGCAAGCTGATCGTCGGAGCCGCCCGGGGCAATCTCAAGAAGCTGACACTCGAGCTCGGCGGCAAGTCGCCGGCCATCGTCATGCCGGATGCCGACATGACGATGGCCATACCGGGCATTGCGCGGGGCATCTTTGCCAATGGCGGACAGGTCTGCGTCGCCGGCTCGCGCGTCTATGCCCATGGCTCGATCTATCAGCAACTGGTCGAAGGGCTGGCGCAGGAGGCGGCCAAGCTGCGGCTCGGCCACGGCCTGGATCCGGAGGTCGACCTCGGGCCCCTCGTCAATCGCCGTCAGGCCGATCATGTCGCGCGCTATGTGACCGAGGGCGCCAGCGAAGGCGCCGAGATCGTTACAGGTGGCGCGCAGGACGGAGAGTTACAGACCTTCTACCGGCCGACGGTCATGACGGGGGTCCGGCAGGACATGCGGATGATGCGGGAGGAGATTTTCGGTCCCGTGGTGACTGTCACACCGTTCGATGACGCCGATGAGGCAATTACCTTTGCCAACGACTCGCCCTACGGGCTTGCAGCCAGCGTCTGGACGGAGAACCTCGGTTCTGCCCATCGGCTCTCCGCGCGGATCCGTTCAGGCACCGTCTGGATCAACTGCCATTCGTACTTCTCGCCCGAACTGCCGAAGGGCGGCCACAAGGAATCCGGTTGGGGCTACGAAAACGGCGCGCCGGGCCTGGAGAACTACCTGGAAACCAAGACGGTCTGCGCTGTGATCTGAGGTGGCGCCAGCCGGGATATCGAGCAACTTTCCGGCTGGCGACGGGGCTGCTACTTCTTCAGAAGGTAGTCGTTGCTGACGAAGGTCGAAAATCAGGCGCGGCTGTTAAAACCTTACCGTCGCCATCGACTAGGATCTTTGCCTTCACAGCGTTGGTGCGGGGATCAGCAAATATGCGGAAGGAGGTCTTTGATGGGCCGTTGCAGCGTCGAGGCTTGACAACAAAGTGATTTCGGGCGTCCGCAGGCAAGCATTCGGTTATGCCCAAAGACGTTTTTAGAGTTTGACGGTGCAAAAGCGGAATTGGCACGCCTGGGTGTCAAAAGTGCATAGTTGCATAAATCAGCTTTACGCTCAAGGCTGTTGATATTGTTAGGAAACATCTCTAAAAGTAAGTGGCCGACGGTTCAGATCCTCTCAAGGCGCGAGAGTCTGGATCTCGGTTTTTTGGAACTCTCCGGAATATATTCTTCAGCGCTCAACTAGCTCTGCTCGCTGAACGCTTAACCGCTGCGCGGTGCGAAGTACTTCCTGCAGGTGCGCCGACATGGCGTTACTCGCCAACTCCCGATCCCCGTGCTCGATCGCATGGACGATTTCCCAGTGCTGTGCCAATAGTGTCTTCAAATGGGCGGGATCGGGGAGGCTGAGGTAACGGACTCGATCCATCTGCAGTTTCACTGTTTGGATAACACGCCAGCTCTTCGAGAGGCCGGCCTCCTCGCAAAAGCCCCTGTGAAAGGCCTCATCAAGCTCTAAAAACAGGTCCCCGTTGTCCTGGGCCACTGCCAATTCCTGCCGGGAAAGATTGGCTTTGATGTCGGTCAGGAACCGCGTCGAACAGCCTCCCGCTAACCTCTTAACGACCGCAACCTCAAGCGATTCCCGGATGAACTGGGCTTCCTCGACATCGTGGATACGGATCGGCGCCACGAAACTCCCGCGTTGCGGCAAAATGTCAATTAATCCCTCATCCGCAAGCCGGATCAATGCTTCGCGCACAGGTGTTCGGCTGACGCCGAGCTGCAGTGAGAGATCTTTTTCGCTCAGCGCCTCGGAAGGCAGCATCGCAAGCGTCGTTATAGCTCGGCGAAGACGCTCATAAACCTGAGGAGCGATGGGCTGGCGGATATTAATCGCTTCTAAAATGTCGTTTCCAGGTGGGGTTGCACCCTTCCTGCCAGCACTTTCGTCGATCCCGTGTCTGTCTGCCATCATGCCCCCTTCTCAGCAATAGTCGTCGCCATCTCCGCAAATCGCATATCCTGACGAAGCAGTCTATCACAGACGTTGACATACTACCATGGCAGTCTGTATCTTAAGTCCTGGGGAGAGACAGGCGGACCTATCGACAGCAGAGTTTCGGGAGATACTCGCTTCGGCGAATATCAGAGAACGAGGCGACGAATTGCCGTCGAACGATCCGCCGCCGACCCGAGGGTCACGACAGGAGCGGGGCCTTGAACAGGAAGCTGGAGGAGAGAGCACCGATGAGAACCGTCTACAAGAGAACTGCCGCCGCGCTTTGCCTGGCGTTGCTGACAAGTCCAGCCATAACTGCGACCGCCCGCGCCGAGGATGGCATTGCCGTGGGGGATACCAGCGGCAAGAATATCGCATTCAGCAACTCCTATGCCGGAAACTCATTCCGGCAGGTGATGATCAAGAGCTTTCAGGACATGGGCACAAAGGCGAAAGCCGATGGCAAGATTGGCGATACGGCTGTCGTCAGTGCCAACAACTCGGTTACCGAACAGGCCTCGCAGATCCAGAACCTGATCCTGCAAGGATATGACGCAATCATCGTTCTGGCCGGCTCGGACACGGCACTCAACGGCGCGATCAAGGATGCTTGCGACGCAGGTATAGTTGTCGTCGCTTTTGCCAGTGGTGTGACCGAGCCCTGCGCCTACGTGGTTGACTACAACCTTAATTCCTATGCCAAGGCAGAGCTTGATTTCATCAAGGGAAAGCAGGGCGACAGGCCGGCAAATATCCTCGAGATTCGCGGCATGGCTGGCGATGGCTTCGATAAGCGGCTGCATGACGGCGTCGTCAAGGCAATGGCCGAGCATCCGGCCTACAAGAGCGTTGGCGAAGTGTACGGCCAGTGGACGGCTACAGTCGCGCAGAAGGAGGTGTCCGGCATTCTTCCCTCCTTGCCCAAGGTCGATGCAGTCCTAACCCAAGGCGGCGATGGTTATGGCGCGGCTCAGGCTTTCAAGGCGGCAAAGCGGGACCTGCCGATCATCATCATGGGCAATCGCCAGGATGAACTAGGGCTCTGGAAGCAGGAGCACGATGCGTCCGGTTATGAGACCTTCTCGCTTGGCGCAACACCATCGGTTTCGCAGGTCGCCTTCTGGGTTGCCCAGCAAATCCTAGCGGGCAAAAAGGTGCCGAAATTCGTTGAGGTGCCTTTGCTGCAGATCAATCAGCCCGATCTCGAGGCATGGTTGAAGACGGTTCCGGAAGGTGGCGTGGTCAACGCGCAGTACCCGCAGGATCTCGTGGCAAAGATTATCGATGCCAACGTCAACAAGACTGCTCTTCCGGCTGTTCCAGCACCGAAGTGAGAATTGACATATGAATGACCTTGCAACCCCCTCGTCGGCGCAGGCTGCAGCAGAAGCGCTGATCGATGTTCGCCATATTCGTAAGAGCTACGGCGCCGTCCACGCACTCGGTGGTGTGGATTTTCAGCTACGCTCCGGCGAGGTGGTTGGCTTGGTCGGTCACAACGGCGCCGGCAAGTCGACGCTGATGAATGTCTTGTCGGGCGCAGTGCAGCGCACGGCAGGCAGTTTCCGCTATGGTGGAGGAGACGTTGATATATGGAGCGCGGGGCGAGCCCAGTCGGGAGGCCTGCGCTGCATATTTCAGGAGTTGTCGCTTTGCGCCAACCTTTCTGCTGCCGAGAACACGCGCATTGTCCACCGTCAGCTGCGGGGTTTTGGCTGGCGCGGCCGCGCGCGAGATCTGATCGCGAAGGCGCTGGATGAGATCTTTCCTGGCCACGGCATTAACCCAGACGCAAAGATCTCGGAGCTATCGATCGGGTTGCGGCAGATGGTGGAAATCGCCCGCGCCTTTACGGAAACAGATATCACTGTCCGCTGCGTCATTCTGGACGAGCCCACATCGTCCCTCGGACACCAGGCGACTGAACAGCTTCTGACCTATATCCGCAGGGCAGCTTCAAGGGGTATTGCGTGCATTCTTATTACGCACCGGCTGAACGAAATCATTTCTGTCTGCAACCGTGCTGTCGTCATGGTGGACGGCAAGGTCGTTGCGCAGCGCGCAACTCAAGGACTGTCGCGCTCCAATTTGGTCGAGATGATGGGCAGCATCGAGGCTACGCACGAGCATAGACAAAATCGGAGTTCGCGTGGCTTCGGCGAGCCGCAGATAGATCATGCAGGGATCGATGCTGCCGACCGGCCGATCCAAGCCGCCGCCGGCGAAATCATCGGATTTGCGGGTCTCGACGGCCACGGCCAGCGAGAGAGGTTGCGGGCTATCTTCGCGGCGATCGAAAGGAGCGGCAAGATCCGTGCGGCCTATGTCGCCGGCGACCGCGGGCTGGAAGGTATTTTCGGACTATGGTCGATCGCCGATAATCTCACGATTCGCAGTCTTAATGCTCTGCAGAAATATGGCTTCGTATCGAGTACCGGAGCGAAAGATCTCGCTGGAAAGTGGTCCGCACGCCTCAAGGTGAAGGCACCGTCCATCGATACGCCCATCCTCTCATTGAGCGGCGGTAATCAGCAGAAGGTGCTTTTTGCACGCGCGCTCGCCTCCGACGCCAGCGTCATTTTCTTGGATGACCCAATGCGCGGCGTCGATGTCGGCACCAAACAGGAAGTCTATCAATTGATCCGCAGCGAAGCCGAGCGGGGCCGGACCTTCGTCTGGTATACGACCGAGATGGAAGAACTCAACAATTGCGACCGGCTCTACGTGTTCCGCGAAGGCAGGGCCGTGGAGGAGATACACGGCGCTGACATTGATCATGGCCGCATCCTCGAAGCTTCGTTTGGAGGCGCAAATGGCTGATGTGATGATCCGACGTCAGTCGGTCCGCCGTCCCGCATGGCTGACTGCGGCACTGCAGGTTGGTTTGCCGGCCGTTACGCTTGTTCTCATGCTTGCGATCATCTTCTGGATAAGGCCGTCGGCCATGAGCTATTTCGGCTTCACGCTGCTCTTCAAGCTTGCGACGCCGCTGGTCTTTGCGGCGCTCGCCCAGATGCTGATCATCATGCTGGGTGACATCGATCTTTCCAACGGCGCCTTCGTCGGGCTGATCACATGTATTACCGCACTGAACCTCGACGCTCATCCATTGCTGGCGGTTCTACTCTATCTGGTGACGATCGCCGTCTATGCCGGCATTGGCCTGCTCATCCATCTTCGCCAGCTGCCCTCGATCATCGTCACGCTTGGCATGTCGTTCATCTGGCTCGGCATCGCCATTATCATCCTGCCCTCGCCGGGCGGTTCGGTGCCAGCATGGCTGTCGGGCTTCATGAACTGGCGTCCACCGTTCATTCCGTTGCCGATCTTGTTAGCCGTCGTCGCCGCTGCGGTGGGCCACTTGATCATTACCCGGTCCTCCTATGGAGCGGTTCTTCTCGGTGCTGGCGCCAATCCGCGTTCGATCGAACGGGCAGGTTGGTCAACCACTCGTATCCGTGTGTTGGTGTACGCAGCAGCCGGCGTGCTTGCATGCCTTGCCGGTGTGACGTTGACTGGTCTGACGACTTCAGGTGATCCCAACGTAGCGCCGGCGTATACGCTGCTTGGGGTCGGCGCCGTCATTCTTGGCGGCGGTTCGTTCAACGGCGGCGTCGTCTCGCCGGTCGGAACGGTCATCGGCGCACTGACGCTCTCCCTTGCCGGGTCTCTGTTGAGCTTCCTGCAGGTGCCGCCAACCTGGCAGATCGGCGCGCAGGGCGGAATCCTGTTTCTCGTGCTGGCCGGGCGTGTCCTCCTGTCGGAGGAAAAATCATGATGTCGCGTCTTACTCTTGCACCGTGGACCTACGGCTTCATTGTTGCGCTGATGATGTGGATTGCCACCACCGCCTATGCCGGCTTTGGCAGTGCCGAGGCCACCCTGACCGCTGCCCTTACCTTCGGCGCCTTCAGTGTGCTCGTAGGAACCGGCCAGATGCTGGTCATTGCATCGGGGCCGGGTAATATCGATCTGTCGGTACCATCGGTGCTGACGCTTGCGGCCTATGTGTCCATGACCGTAATGAAGGCCCAGGACGGCATGATCCTGGCTGGTTTGCTTGCAGCAATTGCTGTGGGCGCGGTCGCGGGGATGCTCAATTTCCTTGCCATCACATTGCTGCGGCTGCCGCCAATTATAGCGACGCTGGCGTGGAGTTTCGTGTTTCAGTCCTTCGCCTTCAACCTTGGCGGAGAGGCGACGCTGAAGCCGCCGGCCATGTTGTCTGCGTTCACGCAATGGCGCGTTGAGGGCATTCCTTTCATGCCTTTCGCGGTCATGCTCTTGACCATTGTCACCATGCTTGTCCTTTCGCGCGGCATCTGGGGTCGCCGTCTTCTGGCCGTCGGCCAAAGTGAGCCGGCGGCGCGGCTGGCAGGCATATCGGCGGGGCGTGTTCGGCTCATTGCCTACAGTCTTTGCGGCGTTGCCGGCGGTCTTGCGGGGTTCCTGCTGTCTGGCTTTTCCGGCGGTGCAGCACTGAACATGGGTGATGTCTACCTTCTGGAATCCATTGCCGTCGTGGTGCTTGGAGGCACCAGCGTCGCGGGTGGTCAGGCGAATGCCGTCGGCATCTGGGGTGCCGCACTTTTCTTCAATCTGATGGCGACAATGCTGAACACCTTCCAGATGCAGGCGGGCGTACGTTTCGTGCTGACCGGTGCATTGATCATCCTCATCGTGGCGATCGCGCCCCGACCGCGGGTTGCCTGACATGGACAATCTTACCGCTCTTTTCAGGCGAGACCGCTTCAGGTTCATCGATCTCACCCATCCACTAAAGGAAGGCATGCCGGTCTGGCCAACCCACCCGGCATTTTGCCAGGAGGTCATTGAGAGCTACGATAACGGCGACGTCGCCTGTAACCACTCGCTTTGCTTAAGCGAACATTCCGGCACGCATTTCGATGCGCCTTTGCATTTTATAAAGGGCGGCCAGTCGATCGCAGAGATTTCCCTTGAGCAATTCTTTGGCCGCATGGCGACCATCGACGCCCAAGATTGTGCCCCTCGCGAAGCCGTAACTATCGATCGGATCCTGGAGTTCGAGGACCTTTACGGTCCGATCGAGGCAGGAGATGCGGTGTTCTTCCATTTCGGTTGGGACCGGTACTGGAATGATGCCTCCCAACAGGATTGCTTTCTCAAGGATTGGCCAGGCCTGTCGCAGGGTGCCAGCGAGTTTTTGCAGGAGAGAAGCGTTCGTATCGTCGGCTCGGACTGCCTTTCGATCGATTGTTATGGCAGCTCGAATTTCCCCGCCCACAATATCCTCCTTGGCGGAAACATTCTCATCGGCGAAAACTTTGCCAATCTCGGACAATTGCCGCCCTACTGCTTTCTGGTGGCCTTGCCATTGCCAATCGTGGGCGGCTCCGGATCTCCAGCGAGAGCCGTGGCACTCGTTGAATCTAAAATGGCATCCGATCAAGGCGGTTCGGGTGCTTTGCACGCAGAAATGAATACAAGAGGTAAGGCATGAGACATACATGGCGCTGGTTCGGGCCCATTGACAAGGTCAGTGTTCGTGACGCGGCCCAGGCGGGGGCCCAGGGTATCGTCAGCGCACTCCACCATGTGCCAACCGGAACGGCATGGACGACCGAGGACGTCGCCAAGAGACAAAGCGAGGTCCGGGCCGGCGGTCTGGAATGGGAGCTCGTGGAAAGCATTCCGATATCCGAAAACATCAAGACGATGTCGGGCGATTGGAAAGCCCATGTTGAGGCCTGGAAGGAAAGCCTGCGCGTCTTGGCAGGCGCCGGCATTTTCACTGTCTGCTACAACTTCATGCCGGTCCTCGACTGGACACGAACCGACCTCCGCTGGGAGACGCCGAGCGGTGCACGGGCAATGCGCTTCGACCTGATCGACTTCGTGGCGTTTGATATCCATGTTCTTCAGCGACCCGCAGCTAACGCGGACTACCCGCCAAATGTGATCGCACAAGCCGAAGAGCGATACCGAGCCATGTCCGATGAGAAAAAGGACGCGCTCTCTCGCAATATTGGAGCCGGCCTTCCAGGGTCTTCCGACCGCTACAGCATCGGCGAGTTACGCGAGGCACTCGCGCGCTACGCATCGATCGATGCGAAGACCCTGCGCGCCAACCTGATTACCTTCCTGTCGGAAGTGGTTCCTGTTGCCGAAGAGCTCGGGATGCGTCTGTGTGCCCATGGGGACGATCCGCCATGGCCGCTGCTCGGATTGCCGCGCATCCTGTCGACCGAAGCGGACTACGTCGAGGTGCTTGAGGCCGTCGACAGCCTCGCCAACGGCGTGACCTTCTGCACAGGGTCGCTCGGCGTGCGCGCAGACAACGATCTTCCAGCAATGGTCGGGCGCCTCGCGTCGCGCATCCACTTCGTCCATCTGCGCAATGTCCGGCGGGAAGATGAGACCACGCCATGCTCGTTCTTCGAGGACGAACATCTGGAGGGCAATACCGACATGGTGGCGGTTATCGCTGCTATCGTCGCTGAAGAAAATCGCCGCAGGACTGAGGGCCGCGCAGATCACCAGATTTTCATGCGACCCGACCACGGCCAGGAAATCCTCAACGATCTGACGCGCGGCGCGCAACCGGGCTATCCGGCCATCGGCCGGCTCAAGGGCCTGGCAGAGCTTCGCGGTATCGAGCGGACCCTGTCGCACGCGACTTATGGACTGGCTTGATCATGCAGCGATTGAATGCACAGACAATCCTGCCGGAGGGCGTCCAGGCACCCGGCTACGACAGATCCGCGCTGAAACCAGGCATCGTTCACCTCGGTATCGGCGCCTTCCATCGTGCCCATCAGGCGGTCTATACCGACGATGCGCTCACGCATGAGTTCGGTGACTGGGGCATCGTCGGAGCAAGTCTCCGGTCGACAGACATCGTTCATGCCCTGACCGCGCAAGATTGCCTGCATACTGTCGTCACGCGTGACCGTGTGGGAGATGGCGCCCGGATCGTCGGTTCAACAGTCAGGGCAATCGCGGCGACAGAAGATCGGGAAGCGCTCCTCTCCTGCCTCGCAGATCCTGCCATCAGGATCGTAACCTTGACAGTCAGCGAAAAGGCCTATGGGATAGATCCAAAAACCGGTGGCCTCCATGCCGACCACGCGGCGGTGGCCCATGATATGGCAGACCCGCACAACCCTGTTGGAGCAATAGGTTTCATCGTTGAAGGCCTCGCACGCAGACATGCGCTTGGCCATGCGCCATTCACGGTACTATGCTGTGACAATCTACCGGGCAATGGGCATGTCGTTCGTCGTCTTGTGATCGAAATGGCATCTCGCCGCGATCCTGAGCTCGGCCAGTGGATCGAGACGGAAGGCCGCTTCCCGTCAAGCATGGTGGATCGGATCGTGCCCGCCGCAACAGATGCAGTCCGCGAACGTGCAGCTGGCATCATCGGAGCAGCGGATGCACTGGCTCTTGAGACCGAGCCATTTACGCAATGGGTGATCGAAGACAGCTTTGTCACCGGGCGGCCCGCTTGGGAGGCAGGCGGCGCTCTCTTCGTTGACGCAGTCGAACCTTATGAGAAGATGAAGCTCAGGCTTCTCAACGGCTCGCATTCGCTCATTGCCTATATAGGCCAGTTACACGGCCTGGAATATGTTCGCGATGTCATGGCCGTGGCCGATTATCAGCAAATCGTTCGCCATCATATGCAGGCAGCGCTGCCGACGCTCGATCCGGTGCCGGGCATCGATCTTGACGCATATATCGAGCAATTGGTCGCCCGATTTGCCAATCCGGCTATCGCCCATCGGACGGCGCAGATCGCCATGGACGGTACTCAGAAATTGCCGCAGCGGATCTTCGCTCCAGCATTAGAGGCGCTAGCAGCCGGGAAGGATGCCGACGCATTCGCCTATGCGACGGCATTATGGATCGCCTACGTGCTGACGACGGAAAATGTTGATGACCCCCGTGCCGACGAGCTGCGAAAAGCGGCCCAAGACAGCGTGCTACGCAATGACGGTTCCGTGGCTTTCTTCGATATCCCTGGGCTTTTTCCGCCTACGCTCATGATTGATACTGCGTGGCGAGCCAGCGTCGACCGGCATCTGAAATCCATTCAATCGGTCTGAGCACTGCTCTTTAAAAGACCCTCCCACGGGGGTCTGGCACCAGACAAGACAACAACGGAGACAACATGGTTACGATATCTGTCTCGGAACCCCACAAGCTAGGCATTGACCAGCGCGACGCGCTGCCGCCGGGCGATGGGGAGATCGCTATCCAAGTTATAAGGGCCGGTATTTGCGGCTCGGATATGCACATCCTTCACGGCTCCAATCCGTTCGTCACCTATCCGCGCATCATCGGGCACGAGTTCGCGGGAGTGATAACGGCGCTTGGCCGTGGCGTATCTCACCTCGCGATCGGCGATCATGTGGTTGCCGATCCGGTGATATCCTGCGGCAAATGCCATCCATGCCGCATTGGTCGCTCGAACGTTTGCGCCAAGTTGCAGGTCATAGGCGTCCACCGAGACGGCGGGTTCCGATCGGTCGCCGTCATCCCGCAGGAAAATGCCGTCAAGATCTCGCCGTCGCTCGGGTTTGACGTTGCAGCACTTGCCGAGCCGCTGGCGGTGGCGGCGAACGTTCTATCTCGCACAGAATGCGGCGCTGACGACGTCGTGATGATTTACGGCGCCGGTACGGTGGGTATCACGGTCCTTCAGGTTGCAAAGATGCGCGGCGCGCGCTGCATCATCGCTGATATCGACCCGCAACGCCTCGAGCGAGCCCTTGAGTTTGGTGCCGATGTCGTCATAAATTCGCGAGAAAAATCTGTACCCGCAGAGGTGGCTGACGAGATGGATGGGCTCGGCCCTTCCATAGTCATCGATGGTGCAGGTATCCCGGCACTGCTCGACGAAGCCTGCCGCATCGCGGGACCCGCCGGGCGCATCGGGATTCTAGGCTTCTCGGCGGCGCCCTGCAATATCAGCCAGCAGGAAATCGTTCGCAAGGAATTGAGCCTGGTTGGTTCGCGCCTCAACCGAAGGTTCATCCCCGAAGTCGTGCAGTGGCTCGAGACGGGCAAGCTGAAACCCGTAGACATGATCACGCAAACTTTCAACGCGGCCGACGCTCGCAAGGCCTTCGATTTGGTCGAGAATCATCCTGAGCAAACGCTGAAAGTACAGCTGGCTTTTGATGCGTGATGGTATGCGAAATTGTAGTAGCGGGATAACATGGCAAAGAGATTGAGCATTGCCTCCGTGGGGGAGTGCATGATCGAGCTATCCAGCACCGGGCCGGACAGCTGGCAGTCGGCCTACGCTGGTGATACGTTCAACACTCTATGGACGATGCGGGCGCTCCTGCCCTCTGATAGCATTCTTGATTTTGTGACGGCCTTCGGAGACGATGGATTCTCTCGGAGACAACGGGCATTCTTCAACGAACACGAGATCGGCACTGCCTACAGCCCAGTCATCCCGGGATTGCGACCCGGTCTCTACGCCATTACGCTGGATGGCTATGAGCGGAGCTTCGATTATTGGCGTAGCCAGTCCGCCGCACGCCAGTTGGCTGTTGACCGTAACGCACTGAGACAGAGCCTCTTGGAAGAGACCTGATCTACCTCTCCGGCATTACGACGGCAGTCATGCCCAATGAACATCTTGAAACTCTTTTTGATGAACTTTCGGCCGCACGCCAACGTGGCGCCAGGATTGCATTTGATCCCAACTACCGCAGTCGCTTGTGGAGCGACCAAAAGTTCGCGATGGAGGTGATCGGCGAGGCTCTATCGCTAAGTGATATAGTCCTGCCAACATTCGATGATGAGCGAAGCCTCTATGGCGATGAAAATCCCATCGCCACGCTCGATCGAGTTTCCAGGAGTGGTCCAAGCGAAATCGTGGTGAAGTGTGGATCAGATCCAACATTTTACCGTCTGGATGGAGACGGAGGAACATCGCCAGCGCAAACCGTTCACACACCCGTCGATACGACAGGTGCTGGTGATGCCTTCAATGGTGGATATCTAGCGAACCGCCTGCTTGGTCGTATGATCTCGGTCTCCTTGCGTGAAGCTCATTCGGTTGCGGCTATTTCGATCCAGAGCAAAGGCGCTCTGACCCTCATGCCAAATTGAAGTCACCATGCATTCCCAGCAAATCAAATTGATGTAAGGAAAGAAGTGATGGACATATCGGTAGCTGATGCGGTCGAAAAAGGGCGCCATTGGCTCGATACAAGTCAAGGCGGATCATGCCAGGCTTGCCGCTCCTCACCTGAGTTCCATAAATAGGCCTCATGCAAAAAAGCTTGGCGTTTCAGACGCTTATTCAATTTCGGCCATCTGGTCGCGGGTTCATTACGGTTCAAGGGCATATCTATTCAGATGGACCTGACATCCGGTTCATCATGAAAGACCGTACCATGCCCCGCGGCCTGCACCGCGCAGGATGAGGTGCCCTTGATCCACGAGTGCCTTGAGATGATCCTTGATGGTGTGACGGCTTGCATCGGTGATCCGTGCAGCCTCCGCGACCGTGATCCGCCCGTGCTCGCGCGCCAATTCGAGCAATGTGACAGATAATTCCGGCATGTCGGCGAGGATAATGCGTTCGCGCTCCATTTTCTTCTCAAGCCGCGTCTTCTGCCGATGCAGGGCTCTCAAAAAGAACTCGATCCAGGGATTCCAGTCAGGCTCGGCGCTGCGGATCGTTCCTTGCGTGCGTCGAAGCGAGATGTAATAGCTCTCCTTGCTTTGCTCGATGATGCTTTCGAGCGAGCTGTAGGGGACGTAAGCGTAGCCGGCCCGCAGGAGCAACAGAGTGGTCAGAATACGCGATAGGCGGCCATTGCCATCCTGGAATGGATGGATTTCGAGGAAAACGACAACGAAGATCGCTACGACCAAAAGTGGATGGAGCCGCTTTTCTCGCCCTTGCTCATCCAGCCAGGCGATCAGCTCTTCCATTCGACGCGGCGTATGGAACGGTGATGCCGTTTCGAAAACGATGCCGAGGCTCTCGCCCTGCTCGTTAAACGCTTCCACGTTGTTGGAGAGGGTTTTGTAGGCGCCGCGATGCCGCTCGTCCTTTGTCGAATGCGCAAGAAGGTCGCGGTGGAGCTGACGGATATGATTCTCGGTGAACGAAATTGCTTCGTAGGCACTGAAGATGGTCTCCATTACCTCCGCATAGCCGGCAACCTCCTGCTCGTCGCGTGTCGTAAACGACCCCAGGCGAATGTTTGCCAGTAGCTTTTCCACCTCCCGGTCGGTGAGGCGTGCCCCTTCAATACGTGTGGAGGAACCGACGCTTTCGACCGTAGCAACCCGCCGGAGGCTGGATAGCCGCTCAGGCGCGATCCGGCCGATCGCACGCCAAGCACCTTTGAATTCATCGATTTCGGCGATCAACGACAGGATTTCGGGCGTGATTCGGACGGTCGCTGTGTTTAGAAGCTCCATTTGCCCATCCATTCGCATCCGATACCTGAGACGCTGTCATATCCCATTTATTCATCCATTTCCACCCAATTTCTACGACACACTTTTCAAACGTGCCGGTTGATCGCGAACGACCTCAAGCGAATTCAAACTTTTGCAGCGAGACGCGAGAAGAAGGGCGAGGACAGCTCTCAAAAATTCGAGACGGTCATCCTAAGTGGTTGGCAATGCACTAGCGAACGAGCTCGTGGATTAGGATTTCTAAGTCTTTGACATCCCTACGGTTCGGATGAGATCGACGCGAAACAACGGCGCGGTCTTAGGTTCGACTCCGCTCAAGGCGAGGTATTGCGCTCGACATCTTTGCGTGCGCCGCCACCTTTCTAGGCGCCATGGTTGTGCCGGTTTAGCCGAGCCTTCGCGGCGAAGGCGATACCTCTGTAGCTTACCCTGATATCGAACCAGTAGAAATGCCTGTCGAGAGCGGCTATAGTGGTGAAAGAGCGATGTAATGGGACGGAAATGACTGTTGTTGCAGATAGTTTTGGCGGACGTGTTGCTTCTGCCGGTCGGTTTCCGGAGTTGGGAACGCTGCTTGCTCGTATCAAGGCAGAATACAGCCCGATCGATGTCATTCTCTATGGCAGCCGCGCCCGCGGGGAAGCGACTAGCCAGAGCGATTGGGACCTGAAAGTGATCGTTTCCGACGAAGCGCCGGAACGCTTTTTTTCGCCCATGTCTGGTTGGCGCATTCAGGAAGGCTCGGGCGTTTACGCAGATGTCTCCTGCATTAGGCTTTCAGAATTCCACGCTGACCTGGCCGTTGCGAACTCCGCATCCAGCCATATCGTCGTAGACGGCGTCGTTCTTGATGTCGGCTAGTCTCCACATCGCAAATTATCTTCGGCTGGCGCATGAAGATTTGGTTGCAGCTGAGGCCCTTTCAGCAATAGACAACAGAAACGACGTCTACCATCTGCAGCAAGCTGCCGAGAAAATCCTTCTGGCGCTCCTCAACTCGGAAAATATCAAGGCTGAGCGTAGAGACTCGCATCGACTTGACGTCCTAAGAGATCTCCTGCCCAACGAGAATCCGTTGAAGGCAAGAATGTCTCCGATCACTTTCCTCACTGTCTACGCTACGACCTACCGTTACCCGAAGGATGCCGGTCGCTTGCCTCAAAGAGGTGAAAAGGATGAAATTGAAGCTGCCGCGAAGATGCTGCAAGTGATTTTGGCGGACGCTGCTGCCCACTTCGGCGTGGGATTGACCGACTCAGACCGTGTGCCTGCGCAACGAACTATCCCGCCGAGGATTTAGGCCTGCTGCTGATCAAACCGGTAGAAGGCAAAGGACCAGACGAGGGAGGAGAAATCATTTTTCCGATGATTTTCAGGCTAGAAGCCTGCGGCTAGATCGCGGGTCGTTCGTTCCTATGACTTCAAGACCCAGAATGCCCCGGCCAGCATTCTCCGCATAGTCAATTGGTAGGACTTGGTCGAGCGCTGTTCGGCGCTAGCTTCAATTCAGAATATGTTTTCGCCAGGTAGCCGGCGTTACGCCCACAATTGATGCGAAGATGCGCGAGAAATGTTCCGAACTCACAAAGCCGCAGGCAGTGGGGATCTGCGAAATCGGAAGCGCAGTTGCGCGGAGCAGCATCTTCGCCTTTTCAACTCGTTGACGGCGCATCCATCTGTCAGGTGCGCTGCCCGTTGTGTTTGGAAATGCCTGTGCGAACTCCCGGGCTGTCAGATTCATCTCGGAAGCAAGGGCTGACAGGGACAGATCAGTATAAAGATGATCTTGCATGAGGTCAAAGGCTAGATTGGCCTTGCCGACGCGAAAGACCGTGTCGGCTTGCCGCAGCCTGCCGCAGTCCGCCGAACGCCTGTGCAAAATATGTCGTGCTCGCGAGCAGGACACGCTCCGCGTACATCGACCCCACCTCTTCCGGACGTTCGAGCGCGGGGAGGAGGGATTGGGCAAGGCTCCAGATCGTGCCGTCGAGGCGCCCTTCGTTCTCGCACAGCAGTGTCGGGACCGGCCGCAGGGCCTGCTCGTAGGCGACTTCGTCAAGAGCCGTCTGTGGGACTGTAAAGATGATCGTATCGAACGCGCTCAACAGGTTTGCCTTGGGACTTTGCCAGTGATTGACCACCGAAACCGTGCGCTCTGGGAACGCTCCCTGATGAACAAGCCTATCGTTTAGAAAGAGCTTCCGACGCTCCTGCTTGCGAAGCTGGACAAGGATTGAGAACACCGAATCCGACCTCGTCGGCGTGGCTAACCCATGGCCCGGAGTATCGCGCCTGACCCGCGACACAAGGAGCTTCGAATTTGCAGGCCCTGACGCGACGATCTGAGAAAGGGTGTCGGTCTTGAACTGCCGCACTTGCCTCTGCGCGTAATGCTGATCCGATTCCAAGTTGAGCTCCCATCGTCCTGAGGATCGCAGATCGTCAAGATTTTACTGCCCGTCGCCACGCCGCCGGGGTGATGCCGACGAACGACCTGAACATCCGGGTGAAATGGCTTTGATCGGCAAAGCCGCAGCTTGTCGCAATGTCGACGAGGTTCGCATCGCCATGCGCGAGCATCGACTTGGCGCATTCGATGCGGTGACGCAGTATCCAACGATGCGGCGAGTCACCTGTCGTGGATTTGAAGGCACGCACGAAGTAGCTTACGGAAAGTCCGCACTGAGATGCCAGTTCCTTAAGAGAGAGATCGTCGTCCGCAAGCGACGTCATTGCCTCAGTCGCTCGTTTCAGCTGCCAGCTCGCAAGCATTCCCGCTTTATCTTTCGGCTGTCGCAGTCCGCCGAAGGTCTGGGCAAAGTACGTGTTGATGGCGAGCATCAGTTGCTGGGCATAGAGCGCGCCGACTTCGTTGGGGCGTTCCAAAGCCGGAAGGAGAGCGTTGCCCAGATGCCAGACCGTCTTGTCGAACACGCCGCCAGTCCTACAGTAAAGTTGGTTCACTCGGGCAACGCCACGCTCGTCGGCGATCTCGTCGAGAGCGGTTTGGGGGACCGTAAACATCAAATTGTCGAATGGGCTGAGCAAGTTCGCCGTAGGGCGCTCAAGATGATTTACGATGCTGGTCGTGCGAGCCGCGTAAGAGCCGCGATGGACGCATTTTTCGGCGATGAACAGCTCTCGGCTCGTCTGCTCACGAAGCTGCAGAAGGACGGAGTAGACTGCGCCGCCTTCCTGCTGGGGAGCCGTTACCAGGCCGTGCCCGGGCGTATCTCGTCGAAGTCGCGAGACGAGCAGGCGCGACTTCTTTATTCCTGACACGGCAAGCTGCGAAGCCGAGTCCGCTTTGAACGGACTGACGAACTTCTGACCATAGGCAGGATCGGATTGCACGTATCGCCCTCGCTACGCGGTCTCAAAGCCCTCACTTCTATTCCAGCACGCTAGTGCAATGTCTCGCCGCTGTCTTGAATTTTCTTGCGGTACTGGGTGGAAACGTGAACTCCGCGACGGATTGCTCTCTCCGGCGGAATGCCTAGCTCCGTCCCTTCAGTTTTGCACCAGAAACGATCAGATTGTGCAAGATGGTCGACCCGTACCCGTAGTAGAAACCCTCCATCCATGGGGGTCTTCGATGAAACAGATACTGGCAACAATAGCGGTTTGCCTTTTACTTGGCGGCGAAGCGGCGGCGGAGTCCTTCGACTTCCCTGGCACCTTCAGGACAGAGGAGATCACGACCAACGGAACCACGGTTCACCTAAGGATTGGCGGCAAGGGTCCTGCGGTCCTACTAATCCATGGATATGGCGACACAGGCGACATGTGGGCGCCGCTCGCCAAGGAGCTGATGGCCGACCACACCGTCATCGCCCCGGATCTCAGAGGCATGGGTCTGTCTGCCGTGGCGACAGATGGTTTCACGAAACAGAACGAAGCGAAGGACCTAGCAGGGGTCTTGGATACGCTGAAGGTCTCGAAGGCCGACGTTGTCGGTCACGACATTGGCAACATGGTCGCCTACGCCTTTGCCAGGGAATATCCCGATCGCACCACGCGCCTTGTCATGATGGACGCGCCCGTTCCCGGTATCGGGCCTTGGGAAGACATTCTCAAAAGTCCGTTGCTGTGGCACTTTCGTTTCGGCGGACCCGACATGGAGCGTTTGGTGCTGGGACGGGAACGGATCTATCTCGATCGGTTCTGGAACGAGTTTGCCGCCGACCCTTCGAGGTTCACCGAAGCCTCCCGCTCGCACTATGCGGAATTGTACTCGAAGCCTGGACGCATGCACGCCGGATTCATGCAGTTCGCCGCATTCGATCAGGATGCGATCGATAATCGTGCCGCCCTGATAAAGGGTCGTTTGCAAATGCCGGTTCTGGCGATTGGGGGCGAGCGCTCTTTTGGTCCAATGATGGCTCACGTCATGCGCTTCGCCGCCGATGACGTGCATCAGGTCGTCATCGCAAACTCGGGCCATTGGCTCATGGAGGAGCAACCTGAAGCGACGGTCGCGGCGATCCGCGCCTTCCTCGGTGCTCCCGATCCATCGTGCTCAAGCCGACGCGACTAAAAGCAGATGACGTTGCCGCATTGAGCCATGGCCAAGGCG
This sequence comes from Rhizobium tumorigenes, assembly GCF_003240565.2. Taxonomy (NCBI): domain Bacteria; kingdom Pseudomonadati; phylum Pseudomonadota; class Alphaproteobacteria; order Hyphomicrobiales; family Rhizobiaceae; genus Arminella; species Arminella tumorigenes. Next base: position 205,281 of record NZ_CP117256.1, on the reverse strand, counting down.
GAGCGGGGACCTCGGGCCAGCAGCGGGTGAAAATGGTTGTCCTTTCCGGCGATCCGACAAAACCCGGCCCGTACGCTATCGAGCTTCAAGTGGCCGCGCGCACCCGTATCGCCGCGCACAGTCATCGCGATGAGCGGCAAGCGCTCGTCGTCTCCGGCGAATGGCATCTCGGATACGGTCAAAAGGCGGACAATGCCGACACGTCGGTCCTGCGACCTGGAGGCTTCTACACCGAGCCTGCTAACACGGCCCATTTCGCATTCACGGGAGATAAGTCGGCGGCGGTCTTCATCACAGGCGTCGGTCCCACCGACACTCAGTACGTCGACGCCGCCGACGCACCCGCAGGAAAGTGAAGAGAGCAAGATATGAGGTCCTTTGCCCATCGCAGAGATCCCGTCGGCGACCATCTGCTTACGCTGCAAAACGCTGCCGTGATCATCATAGACTTTCAGCCCGTCCAGGTGTCTTCCATCGCCTCCCGGCCTCGGCGTGAGCTCGCGGCCAACATTACGGCGCTGGCCCGGATTGCAAAGCTCTACGAGATGCCGATCATCCTCTCGACGGTCAACGGCCAGACGGGCCGCAACCAGCCGACCATTCATCAGATCACTGATGTCCTCTGAGACGTAAAGCCGATCGACCGGACCTCCATTAATGCCTGGGAGGACGAGGACTTCGATCGCGCGGTGAAGGCCGCGGACCGTAACAAGCTGATCATGGCGGCCTTGTGGACCGAGGTGTGCCTCGTGCATCCTGCTCTCGACACGATCAATGAAGGCTTCGAAGTCTACCCGGTCGTGGACTGCATCGGCGGAACCTCGCTCGAAGCTCATGAGGCGGGCCTGATAAGGCTGCTCCAGGCCGGCGGCAAACCCGTCTCGTGGGTGCAGTTGATCTGCGAACTGCAACGGGACTGGAACCGGGAGGAGACCGTTCCCCGTTTTGCAGATATACTTTTCAAGATCGATAGCCAATCAACCCAGGGAGCAGACAAAATGCAGATTGATCTCACCGGCAAGACGGCTTTGGTCACCGGTTCCACTGAAGGCATCGGCTACGCAATCGCCAGACAGCTTGCGAAGTCCGGCGCGGACACGATCATCAACGGCCGGTCAGAAGACAAGACCGCAAGGGCCGTAGAACGGCTCAAAGGCGAGGGGATCACCGGAAGGATGACTGGGGTGGCCGCCGACCTATCGACAGCAGAGGGATGCAGGGCACTCGTGGCCAGGGTTCCACATGCGGACATCTTGATCAACAATGCCGGCATATTCCAGCCTATCGACTTCTTTGACGCCGAAGACGAGGTTTGGGACCGGCACTGGCAGGTCAACGTCATGTCGGCCGTCAGATTGTCTCGGGCATATCTGCCCGGCATGCAAAAGCTGAACTGGGGACGCGTAATCTTCCTCGCGTCGGAGTCCGGCTTCAACATCCCGGTCGAGATGATCCACTATGGCGTCAGCAAGACCGCCGACATCGCCGTTGCCCGGGGTCTGGCGAAGCGGATGACCGGCACGGGTGTCACCGTCAACTCGGTCCTTCCAGGCCCTACGCTGTCCGAGGGCGTGCAGGCCATGCTTGCGGGGGAACAGCAAAAGACCGGCCTACCGATCGAGGATCTGGCTGCGGCGTTCGTCAAGCAGCATCGCAGCACCTCAATCATCCAGCGAGCGGCAAGTGTCGAAGAGGTCGCAAACCTCGTGACTTATCTGGCTTCGCCGCTTGCGTCGGCCACAACCGGGGCGTCCGTACGCGTTGACGGGGGGGTTATCGATACCCTCTAGGCACATATATGACGAAAAAGCCGCGCCGGGTCACACGTGATGCGCGCCGTGAGCAACCCTCAGGCAATTGTTTCGTGGCGGAACGAGCGCCTTTGGTTCGTTTGATCTCTTCACCGATTTTGATATCCAATACGACGACAGCAAGATCGGCCGGCACTATGCCGGACCCGCATCCAATATCGAGCACCTCTCCGCCCTGCTGCAACTGTTGGCGAACTGTTCGATCCATGTCCGTTCCGGCAGCAGAGTGCCGAGCTGGGCCGTCGATGCACCGGCATGGCGGCGATACACCTCAATAACCCGAACCAAAGTTTCACGTCGGCTGCAGCATTCCTCCTATTCGACCAGAACGGCTCCTTAAGGCTCGGTCGTAACAGGGTTCGAGTGCGACCTTGGTCACGGCCGCAGCCTTCCCGTGCCACCCGGCATACCGCACGACCGGTCCTTACAGGATCGCGGGTAAGCATCGGATGATGACCGTAGGCAATGGCCGCCCGCCAGAGGTTATTCCCGGAATTTCTACGTCGTCGGAAAATCTACACTGGTCGTGATGTCAGCTGTGGCATCGAAATTCGCCCGAAGTGCATCAAGTCGATCGAGGGCAATTTTCATTGCCGAGCCCCCTAGAAGTAGACGGAGAGGCGGGAACTCGGACTGAACTGCCGCGATGATTGCTGCGGCAGCCTTTGCCGGATCGCCGGGCTGCAAACCAGATACGGCCCGCGTAGCCAATCGACGTTTCCCTGCGGTTTCTGCGTAGTCGTCTATGACGGTCGGCGATTCAACCATTGAGCGGCCGGCCCAATCGGTCCGGAAAGCACCGGGCTCGACAATGAGAACCTTGATGCCAAGCGGCCCGACTTCGTGCGAGAGAGACTCCGACAAAGCTTCAACGGCAAATTTGGTCGCATGATAATAGCCAGTCGCTGCAAAAGCGACCAAACCGCCCAAGGAGGAAAGGTTGACGACGGCGCCCTTTCGACGGTTGCGCATTCCAGGCAGCACAGCCTTGGTGACATCAAGCAGCCCGAAGACATTTGTTTCAAACTGCGCGCGTACGCCGTCGTCCTCGCCTTCCTCTATTGCAGCCAGGTATCCGTAACCGGCAGCATTGACCAGAACGTCGATCTTACCGAGACTGCTTTCGATTTTTGAAACCGCCGCTTTGACACTCGCAGGATTGGTCACATCGAGTGTCGTTGCGACGCAGCGATCGGGATATTTCTCGGCCAGGTCAGTCAGAGTTTCGGGACGCCGGGCGGTCGCCGCGACCTTGTAGCCACCCTCGAGAGCCGCTTCCGCGAGTGCCCGTCCCAATCCTGATGAGGCGCCTGTGATAAGCCAGACAGATACATCGTCGGTCATGGTATTTTCCCTTTTCAAATGAACAAGGCCACACGGCCATGCATGGAAGATGGGACCCACAAACCATGACGCTTAGATCAGGGCTGCCATAGTATTGCACAATCCTACCAATCCCGTCGCGACGGGTTACAGCCCGTTTCCAATTTGTTTAACGTGAGCCTCTATGGAAACGACGAAGCGGCGGTTGATAGATCATGTGCGGGCGCATTGCCGGGGGCCAAAGCAGGCAACGGCGGTGCCTGGATTAACGTTGTTTCGCAGCGATCATCCAACGGAACCGGTACGAAGCCTCTACAACCCCCGGATCTGCATTGTTCTGCAGGGGCGTAAGCAGATTTCTCTGGATCGCACGCGGTTAGATGTGGGCCCCGATGACTATCTGGTCGCGGTTATTGACTTGCCGGTCTCGGCCAACATCACCGAGGCGACACCATTGGAACCGCACTTCTCTCTTACCCTCGATCTCGACGCGGAGCTGATCGTGGACCTTCTGTTCGAAGAAGAGAGCCGTGGTGGGAGCAGCGAAACGGCCGGCGCCAAAACGGCACCACAAAACGAAGATATCCTTGAGCCCTTCGAGAGGCTTGTTCGGCTTCTGGATCGGCCTGCAGATATAAAGGTCATCGCACCTCTCATTAAACGCGAGATCCATTACCGCCTTCTCGTCGGCAGCCTCGCAGCTCTTGTCCGGCAATCCGGGACGACTGGAACCCAGATATCTCGCATTGCTGAGGCAACTGCCTGGATCAAGGCAAACTTCAACAAGGCAGTTAGCGTTGGCGATCTCGCCCAGATGACCGGAATGAGTGTCACGTCGTTTCATCGCGCTTTCAAATCGGCAACAGGGTCGAGCCCGTTACAGTTTCGAACACGCCTGCGATTGCACGAATCGCGTCGCAGACTGCTTCTCGGTGGATCGAAGGCAGGCACGATCGCCTTCGAAGTCGGATATGATAGTCAGTCGCAGTTCAATCGTGAGTACCGCAGGATGTTTGGAGTATCACCCCTCGGCGACGTTACACCAAACGATGATGATGGACAGTGACCAACAGGCGACCGGGACTGTCTACGAGACCTGCTCCCTGAAGTAATCGATAAATTTCCGCGTTTTCAGGGGGAGGTAGGCGCGCGAGGGGTAGGCAATCCACACGGCACTCTCCTGTGCCCCGACGCTGACCTTCCAGTTTGGAAGGAGTTGGATGAGCTTCCCACTTTTGATATCCTCGTCCACCGACCACTCCGGAAGGAGCGAGATCCCGACACCGTCGCGGACCAACTGACGAAGCGCCAGCGTATTGCTGGTCCTTATCTTCGCCGGCACGACCAGCTCAATATTTTCGACATCGCGCCTGAACAGCCACACAGGCGGTTGCGGTGAATTCGTCGTCGGAAGACAAACATGCCCGACAATATCACTGGGCTGCTCGACCGTCGGCAAAGACGACAGATATTCCTTCGATGCCACCAGACGACGCTCAATCGTCTTCAGCTTGGAGACGATGAGATCGCCCGCGGGGCGCGGCCCCAGACGCAAGGCGACGTCGACCTGCTGGGCGACAAGATCGACCAGCGAATCTGAGAGCAGCAGGTCTATCTCGATTTTCGGATATTGCGCGCAGAACGCGGCCAGAAGTGGCGCAACCACAGCTTCGCCGTAGGCGTTGGAAGCGGTCACGCGCAACAGGCCGGCCGGCTGTTCCACCGCAGCGACGGCCGCTTCGCTTGCCGCCGAGACGTCATCCAGGATCGGCAGAATGTGAGACAGAAAAATCGCGCCGGCCTCTGTCAACGATAGCTTGCGCGTCGTCCGCTGGAACAGACGCGTCCCAAGCTGCGCCTCCAGCGCGGCGATTCTCCGCGATACCGTTGATGCCTCGCTCGCCTCGGCCCGCGCCGCGGCCGCGATACTGCTTAGCTGGGCAACCCGGCAGAATGTTTTGAGGTCGTCAAAATCCATTCATGCATAATGCGCACGAATATCATTCCGCCCGCAAGTCTTATCTAAAATTTAGCATGGTTTATATCGTCCCAGATACAGGCGCCCGAGCCTGTCTAGGAGAAAATAATGAACCCCGAAACGAAATTGGCCGTTCGCGGCTTATCGCAAACCATAGCGGCACTTACTATGCTGCTGATCGTTCCGATGGCGACCGAAGCCGCATCGACCAAACCCACCATCGTTCTGGTTCACGGTGCGATGGCTGACTCCTCGTCCTGGAATGGTGTGATCCCGCTCCTTTCAAAGGATGGCTACAATGTCGTCGCTGTTGCCGATCCGCTTCGCAGCGTTGCTGGCGATGCCGCATTGGTCGCCAGCGTCATAAAATCCATCAACGGGCCGGTGGTGTTGGTCGGCCATTCCTATGGCGGAGTGGTCATAACCAACGCAGTCAATAGCAATAGCAATAACAATGTCACGGCGCTGGTCTACGTCGCGGCCTTCGCGCCAGAAAAGGGCGAGAGCGCCTTTGCTTTGATTGGTAAGTTTCCAGGCAGTGAACTCGGCGCCGCCCTGGCAAAGCCGGTGACGCTTTCCGATGGTGGTCATGATTTGAGCGTTGATCCCGCAAAATTTGCCGGGCCATTCGCAGCCGACCTACCGCATGATCAAGTGACGTTGATGGCTATAACACAACGACCAGTGACAGAGGCCGCGTTAAAGGAGGCTTCAGGTCCGGCGGCTTGGAGAACCATTCCCTCCTATTTCGTCTACGGCGCCGCCGACAAGAGCATCCCCCCGGCGCTACACGCCTTCATGGCAAAGCGGGCGCAGGCGCGCGATGTCGTGGTCGTGCCCGATGCATCGCATGTCGTCATGCTCTCGCATCCGCAACAAGTCGCCGACGTGATCGTAGAGGCGGCACAGGCCGATTGAACAAGCAAACCACCAGCGCTTGGCTCGGCGCCTTTTCTTCTAGGTGCCGCAGCGTGGCGCGATTGCAAACCTTAAAGGACGATTACATGACGAACCTTCCCGTTCATTCCATCGAGACCGCGCCTGAGGCGTCAAAGCCGGCGCTTGAAGCGTTGAACTCCGCCTTCGGTTTCATACCGAATATCGCCGGCGCGATGGCAACGTCGCCCGCGCTTATCGGCAGCCTGACCGATCTGTTCGGTCGGGTCCACGGCGGCAGTTTCAGCGAGGCCGAGATCCAGATCCTGCTTTTAACCAATGCCGTCACCAATGGCGCGGAGTGGGCCGTAGCATTCCATTCGTATCTGGCCATTGCTGAAGGGGTTAGCACGGACGATGTAGCCGCCATCAGGAACGGCGCTTTGCCTGGAGATGCCAAGCACGCCGCTCTATCAAAACTCACGCGTTCCCTGATCGAGAAGCGTGGCGGCGTCAGTGAAGCCGAAAAGCGTGAATTCCTCGACCTGGGCTTTGATGAGAGCCGCCTGCTGGAAGTGGTCGCTGTTCTTGCGGCATCCACCATCACGAATTACACGGCCAACATCACGCAGCCGCCGTTGGAAGCAACGTTTCAGCCGCATGCATGGGAGGCGCCGTGGCGTTGACGGCGCGCGGATAAGTCGCTGGTGAAAGCTATCCTGATCTCGTCCGCCGACTACGCGGGATGGGATTGGGAGAGCCCGCCGCCCCCGGGACCGCTGCTGCGATGCATGATGTTTGCAAAAGGTAGCCGTTGACCTCTGCATGGTGAGCAGTCTCCACACTTGACACTAAATCCTCTCGATGCTCTCGAAAACCACACCTTTCAGCCACCCCATTGCCCCCCAGCGAACAAGATCCGCAAAGAAACCATGTGTCCGACCAACATGGGAAAACAGCCGTCTGGATTTGATTGTCATGCCGGGATTGATATGCGAGCTGCGCCGTCTCGATCCCTGCGTTGCTGATTTATCTTGCAGTCGCGATCTCGACCCACGGATGTTTGCGATCTTCGTAGACGGAGTAGCGTGGGGCGGGTAATTGAGGGTCCGCAAACAGGCCTACTGGAACGGCAGTGATGTCAGGCGACGCTTTGAGGTAGTAAAAGAGCCCAGTTCCGCACGCTGGACCGAAGTGCTGGTATATGTGTTCACCGCTGTCCGCGATCCTGATGAATTCGCGTGTCTCCCCTGCAACAGCTATTTGTCCACGGGCGTAGCGCGCCTGAGCAGCGAAGGCGCTACCGCTCCGTTTTTGACACGCCAGACAATGGCAGACCGACACGCGGGTCGGCTCACCCTCGCACGTCAAGTGGACGCCGCCGCATTGGCAGTCTGCAATTCTGGTCAAATCACACTCCATTCACTCGGACACAATCACGGCATTATTAGAGCCAAATGGGCAGGATCGAAGCGGCGAGAAGGATGCCGAGAACAATATTCAACGCCCGCCATTGAGCATCGGATCGCAAGAATTTTGCAAGAAGAAGGCCGACGGCACACCATAAGATGAGGGACAGGCCGGACAGCAATGCGAATGTCATACCGAGCATCCCCGCCAGTTGAACCGGCCCCTCAGCAATCGTGGCGAACGAGGCTGCAGCACTCAGCGTCATCGCCCATCCTTTGGGATTGAGCCATAAGAGCCCGACGCCACCAAAGAAGGTGTATGGCTTTGCAACGCCGCGCTCGAGATCCGGTCGGCCGCTACGCGCCGTTCTCCATGCGAGCCACACGAGATATGCCGACCCGATGACTTTCATGGCTATCCGAAGCGTCGGCTCACGCAGTAGCAGTGTGGCAAGGCCCAATGCCGCAAGTGCCGCCATCGTGGCAAGGCCGGCGCAGATGCCGGCGATCAGCGGAAGGGATCTACGCAAGCCGAAGTTCGCTCCTGATGCGGTCGCAAGGGTGGTCGCGCCGCCTGGACTGATCGTTGCAATCAGGACGAACAGAAGGAGGGGTGCCATGCTCGTGATCAACGTTATTCCTCGGCTGAAAACACAGGCATGTCGATCTCAAAGCCGCAAGTAAAGCTAATAATTGCAATAGAAACTATTAGCTGTACTAATGTCAGGTATGCGTAATCTCGATACATCCCTTCTTCGAACCTTTGTTGCTGTCGCCGAATGCAAGAGCATGACAGCCAGCGCCAAGGCCCTACATCTCACGCAAGGGGCGGTCAGTCAGAAAATTGCGCGTCTGGAAGCCCTATCGCGAAATCAGTTGGTCACCAGGGAGCACCGAGGGCTGTCGCTGACGCCGGCGGGTGAACGCCTGCTGGCGAAAGCGCGGCAGATGCTGGCGGTGAATGATGAGATATGGTCTGAGATGAGTGGTAATGCGGTTGATGGCGTGGTCCGGCTCGGCCTGCCCGTCGATCTGGTCGGGACGGTTTTCGTTCCGGTGCTGAGAGGTTTCCTCGAGGCTTTTCCCAAGGTCGATTTGCAGCTGAGTTGCGGGTCTTCGGAGGAACTCCGCCGCGGCATGGAAGAGGGGCGGCTGGATCTCATGGTCGTTGAAGAGCCTGTTGCAAGTGCTACGGGAGAATGCCTGATGATCGATCGGCTGGTCTGGGTCGGCATGGTGGGAGGCACCGCGCATCGGAAATCTCCCCTGCCGATCTCGCTTGTTGCCGATACCTGCTGTTTTCGGCCAGCCATCCTTGCCGCGCTGGAAAAAGAGGGCCGAAAGGCGCGCGCCGTCTTCGACAATGGGGGACTGGAGGCAACGCTTGCTTCCATCAGGATGGATATGGCTGTATCCGCCTGGCTGGCCTCGACGGTTGCGACCGACCTCAACATTCTCAATCAAGACGCAGGTCTCCCGAGCCTCCCTTCCTATGCCATCACCCTTCATCGTCCTAACCGGGCCTGCAGCCAGGCCACAAACGAGCTCGCGCGCCACCTCAGCGACGGCTTCAAGCGTTCGCAAGCGTCCATGGACCATTCGAGGACAAAGACATGATTATTCGTCCATTCACGATCGCGGTTCCCGACGAAGCTCTTCTGCATCTAAAGCATCGTCTGCCCATGGTCCGCTGGCCGAAGGCACTTCCCAACAGCACCGAGGTGATGCGGTCAGATTGTGGGCAGCACCCCACCGTCGAGCCTGAGATTGGCTCCTGTGATGTAACCCGCCCGGGGGCTGACGAGAAACGAGATGGTGTCAGCGATTTCTTCCAAAGTTCCGACACGGCCGACAGGCACCGCGGCAAACATCGGCAAGACCGCTTGCTCGATCAATTCCCATGGCGCATCTCTGGCAATCCCTTGCTCGCCGGCCACTTCGCGGAACCGTGCGTCTAACCTTTCGCTATGAATTGTGCCAGGTGATACGGTGTTGACTGTCACACCGTCAGCCGCGACCGCTTTGGCCATTGATGCCGTCATGGCGTTCATCGCAGCCTTGGCTGCGGAATAGTCGGGCCTGGCGGCGGGCGGCATCAAACCGGCTAGACTGGAAATGTTGACGATCCGGCCCCACCTGGCGGCCCGCATGTGCGGAAGCAGCCGCGTGGTGACCCTGACAGCGGCCAGCACGTTACGGTCAAAAGTGGAGATCCAGGACGAGGTTTTGGTATTCGTCCAGTCTTCCGCATCCCCCGAACCGCCGGCATTGTTGATCAGGATGTCGATCGGGCCGGCGAGCGCCTGAGCCTCTTCGACAAGATGCTGCACCTCATCGTCAATGGCGAGGTCGCCGACCACGGCATGCGCCTGTCCACCCAGCGAGCGAATGTCATGAGCGACGCGTTCCGCCTCTCCTCTGTTTCGCCCATGCACGACGACGGTCGCGGTTTCGCGTGCGAGGCCTCTGGCGATCGCTTCGCCGATGCCCTTGCTGCTTCCGGTCACGAGCGCGATCTTTCCGGCAAGTTTTAAATCCATCAAAGAACTCCTATCTGACATATCTACGCCATAGGGAGACCGGGACGGTGATCGAGGCAAGTACGCACTTAAAAGTGCTCATGGAAAAGGATGAACGGTCGGTTTGCCTCGGCCCGGATGGCGCTGTCGGGCATGTCACACGGGTGCTGCGTATGATCAGCGGACGCTGGAAGCTGCCGATCCTCTTCCGCCTTTATGCAGAGCCTTCGATGCGGACGTCTCAGTTAAAACGAGACATGCCCGGCATCTCGCAGAAAATGCTGACCCAGCACCTGCGGGAGTTGGAAAGTGACGGCCTCGTCGGGCGGACGGACTTCGGCGAACAACCGCTGCGCGTCGAATATGCACTCACCGATGCCGGTCGCAACTTCATGCCTGTGCTGATAGCTGCAAGGCGGTTTTCCGAAGGACATGTTGGTCAGTAGCTCCGGTCCTCCTTGCCGGAGGTAACCCGATGGCCGCAGCGGCTTGACGATGGGTGCGCGACCATCCTTGCCTGGCGTTCGGATAAGGCCTGTCGACAGCGCACCCGCGATTACGTCCGGCATCCCTTGTTAAGCGGTCTCAGCCTTCACGTGAGCTTTTCAGCGGTCCATCCGTTTTGCGCAATGCCGGCGCAGCGCCCGCGATCTGATCCAGGTTTTCGATCAGCCGCTTCAGCAGATCGACGAATTGTCCCGCTTCTGCGTCGGTGAAGCCTGCCAATGCTTCTTTGTTGCCATGGAACAAGGTTTCGACCGCCGACGGAAGGCGCATCAGTGCGGTCTTCGTGAGCGCGATGCTGCTGCTGCGACCATCGGCCGGATCGGGTGTCTTCTCGATCAAGCCGTCCCGCTCCATGCGCGCCAGCATTTGCGCCATTGGCGGCTGCTCGACCTTGGCGAAACGAGCGAGGTCCCGTTGCGTTGCGGCTTTGCCATTCTGCAGCGCGACAAGAACCGGCAACTGGCCGACACCGAAGCCGAGCGGTCCGAGGCGCGCCTCGCTCAGGCGGGCAAAACCCCGGGCGGCAAGCGTGATCAGATGCCCCGGAGTTGAAAGCACGTCTTCATCCATTGCAACTGCCTCGATTGCCCTTGACTGCAATATACATACGCACATATATAAATCGATGACCGAAGGCAAGGCTTCGTCGATACCACTGCGATTCTATACATCTCACATCGAGGAAATGACATGTCGAACGATCACATCCCACTGATAAAGCATTTGTATGATCGCTTCAACGAGAGAGACATCGATGGGGTGTTGAGCGCGATTGCCAACGATGTCGCCTGGGCAAACGGGATGGAAGGAGGCCACGAGCATGGGCGCGAAGCGGTGCGCGAGTATTGGACGCGGCAGTGGGCTGTCGTCAGCCCGCATGTCGAGCCGGTGGCGTTTACCATCACGCAAGACGGCATCATCACGGTCGAGGTGATCCAGTCGGTCTTCGACCTCGACGGTCAGCCGCTGCAGGGACAGCAAACCCACGACCTCAAGGACAAGACCGTCATGCACATCTTTCGCATGGATGGCGACAAGATCGTGCGCTTCGATATCTCGGATGCGGCTTAATCATTAATTTTCATGGGGCTGGCGCACGCCGCACCAGCCCCAAAGGCATCAGCTGTCGAACTTCACCAAGTTATGAAACACAAGCGCGTTGCGGGCCTGGATCAGCCTTCCTCCCTCTGCGATCTTACCGACCTCGATTGGTGCGAACCCAAGTTGCGTTACCAGCGAGGCGATTGTGGTGCTGGCATCTGGATAGTCGCTGGCGATAAACACGACGCGACGACCACCTTGAGGCACCGGCGCGGCAAGACCTTGCATGGGCAGTTGATTGAAGGCCTTCACGAGTTTTGCGCCCGGAACACGCTCGGCGTTTACCTCCGAAGACAGGCGGCCCTTGAGTTCGCGTTCCTGTACGTCCGGAGGCAGGAATGCTGAATTCGTCACGTCGACGACGATTTTCCCCGTCCAGTCGGACTTCAATTTACCGACGTCCTTGAAGTTGAGAAACTGCACAGCGAGGAGGATGACGTCTGCCTCAAGGGCTTCATCAAGCGTTGCTGCAACGACGCTGGCGCCAAGGTCTTTGATAATCGGGATCACCGCCTCCGGTCCCCTTGTGTTGGCGACTTTCACGTCCACGCCGCCTCGAGCGAACAGGCTCGCGAGAGTATATCCCACAATGCCAGTTCCAATGATACTATAGCTCATATCCGCCTCCGTTTTTTCACTCTGCCGCCGCAGCAAGCGATGATGCAGGCGCGCGAACCGCAGCAGCGGCAACCGTGTCGCCATATGCTTCGATCGCCGTCTCGCCATAGACGCCCGAACGGGCACGGGCCGACAGGATGATATTGACGTCTGTGATACCGATCCATGTCAGGACCTGGCGAAGGTAGCCGCTTGCCTGATTGTAGTGTTCAACAGGCGAGCCGGGCGAGAAATCGCCACCCGATGCCAGGATGATATCGGCCCTTTTTCCGGTCAGAAGTCCCTTGTTGTCGGCCGTGACGGTGATACCAACGGGGACGATATGGTCGATATAGGCCTTGAGAACTGCCGGGATCGAGAAATTGAACATCGGCGTGCCGATGACGATATGGTCCGCTGCTTTCAATTCTGCGACGAGATCGTCGGACACCTTGATGGCGGCAGCGCTCTCCGGGGAATGCTGGTCTGCGGGGGTAAACGCTCCTAGGATCCAGGGCAGATCGACAGATGGAAGATGGGTTTTCATCAGGTCGCGGACGACCACAACGCCGTCAGGATTTTCGGCTTTCCAGCTCTCGATAAAATGTGCCGTGAGTTTGCGTGATGCAGAGAGATGATGACGAGGGCTGACCTCAATGGCGAGAAGCGTGGGCATAAAGACCTCTATCGTTTGTTTCGGTAGACGTGCGGATACCCCACGTCGCTGACGGAGTTCTAGCTGCATTGATCCATCTCGGTAATTGACGTAATATTATTGCTATCGATCTAATCATTGGATATCGAAGTGCTCGACGGCGTCACCATCAATCAGCTCCGCACCTTCGTCGCCGTGTGTGATGCGGGAAGTTTCTCTGGTGCTGCGAAACACCTTTCGCGCGCCCAGTCGGCGGTCAGTCATGCGATCTCAGCACTCGAGGCTGCCTTGTCCGTCGACCTGTTTGCGCGGGATACGAGGCGGGCCGAGCTCAGCGATGCCGGCCGGAGCCTTCTGCCCGATGCCCGCGCGGTGATCGCCCGTACCGAAGAAATGAAAACGCGGGCGCGCTCCATCCACGAAGCCGGTGCCCCACAGCTATCGATCGCGATCGATGTCTATTTCCCGCGCAAGCATCTCATCGCCTGTCTGCAGAAACTCCATGAGACCTCACCGACTGCTGCCGTCAGCCTTCGCATAACGACCATGCAGGGCGGGGAGGCATTGGTTCTAGACGGTGTATGCCTGTTCGCCGTCACCGCGTCTGAGGTGCCGGAGCTAAAGCCAAGCGCGATCGAGAGGCATTGGCTTTGCGAGACGCCGATGGTTACCGTTTGCGCGCCCTCTCATCCGTTGGCCAAGACTAAAGGGCCGGTATCCCGCGACGAGTTCAGCCGCCACTTTCAACTCGTCGTAACCGATAACCAGCCCAACGCGGAAAGGACGCTTGTGTCGGTGGCGAGCGAGCGGCGCTGGTTCGTCAACGAACTCAGCGCCAAACATGATTTCCTGAATGCGGGATTGGGTTGGGGGCACATGCCGGCGGACCTTGTTGCTGGCGACATCGCGTCTGGAACATTGATCGAACTCGACCGCCATGCCTGGCATATCGGTTCGCTGACATTCATGGTCTCGCGTCACCGGGGACATCAACCGTCGATGTATGAGACCCAATTGATCGACTTACTTTCGCAAGCGCACTCGGGCACGATCTGACCCAAACATTCCTTCTTGTTGCCCACGACCACGTGCCGGTGGGCAAAATATCCCCGTGGCTTACTTACCGAGAAGCACTCAGGCGGCCGGGCGGGCCAGTTATGGCCAGAGGTTCGATTCCGTTCAAGGCAAAGACTTTTCCTGCATCTCACGGCGGAAATGATTTCCGATGTAAGATGGGTTGCGCGGCTTCGATTTCTGTCAACCGCAGTCCTAAAAAAGCTTAAAGGCCACCTATACGTGGCCGGCTTCTCAATACATTCCTAGAAAATATCCAGGCCAATTTGCCTGATAATTCAGCTAATATTCTCTTACTTCAATCAAGCATTGTCATGTGCGACGCCACTCGCTCTTCGAAGAACTTAGAGAATGAAGCGATGCGCGGTGGCAATGCCTGATAGGGTGGGTAATAGAGCGTCAGCCAGAGGTCCGGAGGCGCCCATCCCCGCAGAACGTGAACCAAGCGCCCTGTGCTCAGATGATCGGACACATGGAAACCCGGCAGCATCGCGACGCCGCCACCATCGGCCGCCATGTCGGCCAGAACCTCGCCATTGTTTGCGCTGAACGCCCGACCCGCTGAAATGGTCACACTCGACCCACCGTCCGACAATACCCACGCTTCCCGTCGACTTTCGCCGCTGTATGCGAGACAGTCGTCGGGCGTGAGTTCATTGGGATGCTCGATACTTAGGAAACGGCTTCCAGGTGCCGCGACCAGGATACGCGGTACGGCGCGGATCTTGCGCCAGATGGTGTACTTGTCAGATGGCTGCGAGGATATGCGGATCGCGAGATCATAGTCGTCATCGACGATATCCACGAGACCATCTGACAGCGAGATCTCAAAGCTCATCTTCGGGTAGAGACTTCTAAATCCTGAAAGGATCGGAGGCAGTACTGCCTTCCCGAACCAAGTGGGCGCGCTGATCCGCAACCGCCCTTGATCCGCCTTATGCGTATTCATCACGTCGCGCCGCGCATTCTCAAGCGCCTTTACAGCAGGCTGGATCTGCGCTGCAAAAATGGCACCATCTGTCGTCAGCGACACCTGCCGTGTGGTGCGCACGAAAAGCTGCACGCCCAGTTCAGTCTCCAATGCCGCGATCGCACGGGTCACCGCCGCCGGCGTCAGGTCAAGCTCGCGGGCAACCTGTGCAAAATTGCGTTTCTCGGCGGCGACAAGGAAAACACGGAGCGCTTTGTAGTCGTTCATCTGATTATTTCAAAAATGACAATTCATTCGAGAGAAATATTGCAATTCTCCTTGGTAATCAACCCGGCTAAATCTGCTGTCAACGAAACACACCAGCGGACGAAGAAGGGCACCAGACTATGATCAAGGATATCAATGGACTTCATCACATCACCTCGATGGCGTCGAATGCGCGGCAGAACAACAGCTTCTTTACCGATACGCTCGGTCTGCGCCGCGTCAAGAAGACCGTCAACTTCGACGATCCCAATGTCTACCACCTTTACTACGGTGACGAAAATGGCACTCCAGGCACTGTCATGACCTATTTTCCATTTCCTAACATGATGCCCAGTCGTCCCGGCGTCGGCGAAGTCGGCGAGACCCAATTCGCCATTCCCAAAGGGTCTCTTTCCTTCTGGAAAGACCGGTTTATCTTACAAGGTGTCAGCGGGATCGAAGCCGACACCGTCTTCGGTGCCGACCGGCTACGCTTCATCGGTCCCGATGGTGATGGCTTTGCTCTGGTGGAGACGGCGGATGATGGTCGCCCTGCATGGAGGGGGGGGAGCGTCTCGGACCAGGCGGCCATTCGCGGTTTTGCCGGGGCTCGCTTCAATCTGCGCGAAACGGCAGCGACCGAAGAACTGCTGGGCTTCATGGGCTACCAGCGTGCCGAAACCGAAGGCAATGTAAAGCGCTTTATCATTCCCGGTGGGAACGGCGCCGACACAATCGACCTTGCAGCCCTGCCAGCGACACCGTCTTCCCGCCAGGGTGCAGGCTCGGTCCACCACATAGCCTTTGCCGTCGACAATCGCGAGAAGCAGCTGGAAGTGCGGAAAGCGCTGATGGACACCGGCTATCAGGTCACCCCGGTGATCGACCGAGATTATTTCTGGGCAATCTATTTCCGAACTCCGGGCGGCATTTTGTTCGAGATTGCCACCAATGAACCGGGTTTCGACCACGACGAGGATACGGCACATCTGGGTGAGGCATTGAAGCTGCCTAGCCGCTACGAAAGCTTCCGCGATCAGATCGAGGCCAATCTCGAGCCACTGACCGCCTGACAGCGTCATCGAGACGACGAAATAGCGCCGCGCATTTCAAAGACCGCGGCGCTTTTATTGAAGGTTTCCTAAATGCCCGTAACGATGGGCAATATGGGCATTGAACGCGAGCGCGACATGCGGCAAAAGGCGGTCTCTCACATCGTCCGCCAGATCGAAGAGCGGCAGGATGGCCGACCCGATAGAGCGAACGGTCTGATCTTCCGCCCCGCGGCAGACGGCCAGATCGTTGACACGCGGCTCCCCCGCTTCATCCGCCAGTTCGGCGAGGAGCGCACACGGGACATGAAAGACAAGGGCTTCGAAATTTCCGCGAATTGCGATGGTCGCTCCCTGCCGCAGGCTGACCAGACAGATCGAGCCTTTCGGGTAGGTCTTGATCGGAGCCGGGGGGCGATCAAGCCAGATATCGCGGTGTTCGACATCGATCAGATAGAGGACCACAAGGAACGCATCATCGGCAGGGAAATCGACGACATTGTCACCATCGTCGTATTGGCACCAAAGGTGCGTAATGGATAGTTCTGCCCGCCGAAGCGGCCTGCTCCTTAAAAAGCGGGCATTTTCCGTTCCGAAACATTCGGCAATTTTTTCGCCTGCGGCCAATACTTGTCTCATCTATTCATTCGTCAATTTTCCGGGACTGCAGCGTCACATAGTCTTTACGAAGGTCAACTGTTCAAGGATCAAGGGCCGCAAAAAATCGAGCCGTCGTTCTGACTGCCGATGCGTCCTGGACCGGTCTGTTATCAAGGGGCCAGCTCGATAAGCGTTTCTCACTCTATGTATCATTTTTCGGCTTTTGTCGCATAGCGTCATGCCAAAATTCACCAAACAGATATGGTAAATAGCGGGTGGTCGTGGCATCAACTTGCCTAGCTGAACTCTGATCGAGAAAGTAGTGCGCCTTGCTTCGTCATTCCACCGCTCGGACGACATTTCCCATCAAGTCGGGCACCGACACTTTCGGATGCCCGTTCAGCAAGCTCTACAAAGATCAAGTGCTTCATGGTGCCGATATCAGTGTCTTCCGCAAAGGTACGAGAGATGACAGAATCGAGCAGGTCGTAACACCGGCCAGCAACCGCGGATTTGCGGTCGGAATCTCGACGCTTGCCGGACATACGCGACGTATTTTCCAGGGCCATCGCGCGACGCACCATGTGTTCGCACAGGACTCACTTTACATCCGCAATCTAGCCGAGCCCTACAAAGCCGATCTCGGCGGTTCCTTTGATTTCCTATTGCTGGAGATTTCTCCAAGCGCCTTGAGCCGTATCGTTGAGGAAGCGGATTTCTCAGGCGTGACGTCTCTCGAAGCCGAGACTGCATCATCAGACCCTGTGCTTGCCAATCTGGTGCGTGCGCTGATCCCTGCGCTCGAACGACCCGAGGAGGCAAGCAAGCTGTTCATCGACCAACTGGCGACGGCAATCGGAACCCATCTTGTCCAGCGCTACGGCGGCAGGTCGCTCGCGTCACCGCTGAATTTGAGAAGGCTTTCGCGCTCGCAGGAAATGTTGGCAAAAAACATTCTTCTTGAAAATCTGGATGGCGACGTGTCCATTCTCGACGTCGCGCGAGCCTGCAATCTGTCGCGTGGCTATTTCATTCGCGCCTTCCGCGAGACCACCGGCATGACACCGCATCGATGGCTCGTCAACGAACGGATCTCCCATGCCCGCAAACTTCTGCGCGCGCAGGAAATGCCATTGTCAGAAGTGGCAATAAGCTGCGGGTTTGCGGACCAAAGCCATTTCACCCGCGTTTTCACGAACGTCGTCGGTACGACGCCGGGCAATTGGCGTCGCAATAGCTGATATCTGCAATACGCCGTTGCAATGGTTCAAGCCAGGGTGTGCGGACGAACGCGATGGCGGTTGTGTCGGCCAGCTCGCCAGTCCGGCAATGAATGGTGGTGCTTCTAACGCAGTTGCGGATGTCGTCGACGCCCGCCTTATTTCGCATCGCCTTCGGGCGTTTCTGTTTCCGCCAGAAGAGCCAGCAGGCCAAGCAAGGGCGGAACTGCGAGGCACCAAATTCCGAGCCACATGAAAGCAGCGGCGGCGACGCCGCAGCCGATGGCGAATGCGCAGACGCTCGTCAGCATCTTGACGACGCGCTTCTTGGCCACACTCTTGGCTTCCGGGGTTTCTCCCCGAACGATATCAGCGACATCGATCATGATTTGCGTGGTGTTTCCGGTCATCATCGTTGTTGGCGGCGCCTTCGCAAGGTGGATCTTGTGGGCGGCATTCTGGATCGCCATCGCGGCGACGAGCACCATGCCGGTAACGATCGCAGGCCATCCGTCTCCCTTGGGGAAGGGGCCATAAGATACCGCGAGGACGGCTGCCAGAATCAGCAACACGAGCTTCACGCGCATCATCGTACTCAGGACCGGATACTTGCGACCTGCGAGCCAGTAGCTGGCTAGTCTGGTCACAAGAATGACGGCGCAAAAGACCGGCAGAGCGAGAAGTTTTGCAATGATCCCGGACGTACCAAGCACGACAGCCGCGCCGAACGTCACGAAATTGCCGGTCACATGCGCCGTGAACAATCCCTGAAGTGCCAGAAATCCGGCTGTGTCGACATATCCGGCATCGAAGCTCAGAACTGTGGCAAGAGATAGTTTTTTCATACGGGGTTTCCTTTTTGTGCCCTACCAAGAGGCTTTCAGTTCGGCGCCGAGATAGTTGCTGTTGTGTCCGCCGGCGTGGCGGATCGTTTCGCCAGCATCGTAATGGACTGCTTCAATCGCCCCTGTAAGGTTGGCGTTGAAGGCATAATCCGCGCGCAGCTGCGTGTAGACGCCGGTCCACGATTCGCCGTGACCCGCCGTGCCGGGAACGGGAATATTCGGCTGCACGTAAACGGCGTCCTTCGTTGTCTGGCGCCACTGCAGCCCGACAGCTCCCGTCAGGGTCAATTGCTCGGTGGGCTTGATGGTGACCGACGGCTTGAGATGCATCAGGTTGGCGTAACCGGTGTAGCCGGCGAGTGAGAAGTAGTAGCCATTCGGGAACAAAGGATTGAAAGTCCCGACGGTCTGATCGCCTGGATGAGGGTCGCCGGATGCAATATCGGCCTGCATTCCAATGCGTGGCGTCCAGCCCAGTTCTTCAAATGTGTATCCAACCCGCGCGCCTGCTGCCCAGGCCCTTATATCCTTGGAGCCAACCGTGCCGGCTTGTCCCATGGCTTCGAGATCCCAGTCGAAGCCGTTGTCGGCACCGGCAAAGCGGGTGTCCAGGATGTGGCGCTGTTCGTCGCCGCTGCCGTCGAGAAAATGTGCCACGTCTTTCTGATAGAGGGAATAGTAGGCCGATAGTTCCGACTTCCCGAGCACCTGCCGCTCGACGCGCAGCGTGCTGAAGTGGAATTGATCATTCGAGGTATCGTCGAAATCCCTTTCATCCTTGTACTGCACAGGCTGACTGACGAAGCCGATGAAACGCCAGGGCCCGGTCTCCCAGTCGACCCAGATGGCGTCGAAGGATTGCCGCACGTTCGGCCCGTCGCGTGATGACACAAACCGCTGAAGATCGAAGGAGAAATCCTGTCGTCCGACCCGTGCCTTGAAGGTACCGCTTTCGAAATTGTCCGCATAGGCCAGAAACGCCAGTCGGAGATCGAAGCGGTTCTGGTCGGCACCGCCGATGATCGTCTTGTCGAAGGCGCGAACATCTTCCAACTGGGTAAACAGCTGCCAGTTCTCGTTGATGTGAAAATCGGCGTGGATCTGCGCCCGCTGCAACAAATAGGAATCGTGTTCCACGCCACCGATGCCGAAGGAAGGCGCTCCGTTGCTCTCAAAGCGCTCCCGGACCGTGGCGCCGAAGGAGACGTAGCTTTGCGGGTCGGCTATGCCGATCGGAACATATTTCAGGCGGTCGAGCGGTTGTGTCTTCAAGGCGGGATCTGCCAGCGCCGACCAGTCCTCCTGCCAGCGGTTGGTCTTGATTGGCGGCCTCTTCGGCGCTGTCTGCTGATCGGCATTCGCGCACCAGGCGCCCCCCACGGATGACAGAAGAACGATCGCTGCTGCTGCCGCAGCACCGGTTGCCTTGCGGGCAGCCGTAGCTGATTGAGTTCTGGTCATCCAGGCAAAGTTCGAGCCGCCGATCATTGCGAGACGAGCGGCGCGTGGATTTCGGCAATATATCCACCTGGGAACTGGACTATAACTGCCTGGCGCTTGTCCGACGTGTAGCGCTGAACCAGTATTTTGGCGCCCGATGCCGTCGCCTTGGCGACGGTGGCATCCAGGTCCATCACCTCGTAGCCGGTCGTCTCGTAGCCATAAGGGTACGGCAGGTGGCCATCGGTTACCAAGAGTGACATTCTTCCAAAATCAGATGTTATCCGAACGCGGCGATAGGTGTCGTTTGGACGTCCGATCTCGATACCGGGTGCGGTCTTGTCGTCGGAAACGATCCTGCCGCGCGAGAAGGCCAGGAAATCACGAATGAATGTGCTGACGGTATCCTTCGACACATAGACCTTGTTTTCTGGAACCGTGTCGAACTTCGGGTAGTCAGGGGCCTTCATGTGCCAGTAAAGCTGCATGTTGACGCCACCTGGCCATTGGATGACAGCATCACGGCCGATCGGATCGGGAAAGGCATCGACGATAACGGAGGCCCCGGCGTTGCGGGCGTCGCGGATTGCGCGGTCCATATCCGATACAAGATATCCCGTCCGTTCGTTCCCGAAGGGAAAGGGGATCGGAGTCTTGAAGCCGAACAGAGAGACCGTGCCTGCGGGCGTCTGGATCAGCTGCGAGGTCGTGCTGCTTGGCGTTGGCGTTACCGTGGCGACAATCTGCTTTGTGGACGTGCCACCGAATGTTGCGATGAAACTGGCTGCAAAAGCATCGACATCGACCACCGGGACATAAACATGCGTTGTGTCGTATTGCGCACCGACGGCAAGGCTCTTGTTTGTCTCGGCAGAATTCGCTGAATGGGACGTCAGCATGACCGAAAGACCACCGGCCGCCAATAATCGTAGTGCAGGGGTTATGATCGACATTTTCCGTCCTGTTGATTTCGGTTTTTGGGGGGAGGCGGAAGCGGCAGTTTCAACGGTCGCCCACTTCCGTTGAGCCCTTCCGGGCACTGCTTGCCGATCTCGGATTCGGCGAAGAAATCGAAGAACCTCCCGACTAGAGCGATCGGTCCGACCGAGCTTCTCGAATTCATCGCTGAAGGTGGACGCGGCGACTAAAGCCGCGTCCTTCCAGAAAGCCTAAGACTGGATGAAGGCAAGCAGATCCGCATTGAGCACGTCCGCATGGGTCGTCAGCATCCCGTGCGGATAGCCTGCATAGACCTTGAGGGTACCATCCTTGACCAGCTTGACCGACAACTTGGCGGCATCGTCAATCGGTACGACCTGGTCATCGTCACCGTGCATGACAAGAACGGGGACTGTGATCGCCTTCAGGTCTTCAGTCTGATCGGTTTCCGAGAAGGCCTTGATGCCCTCGTAATGGGCCTTGGCGCTCCCCATCATGCCCTGCCGCCACCAATTCTGTATGACGCCGGGGTAAACCTTGGCATCTGGACGATTGAAGCCGTAGAAAGGGCCTGTCGGGAAATCGAGGAACAATTGCGCGCGGTTTTCGGCAACAGCTTTGCGGATGCCGTCGAACACTTCTATCGGAAGACCGCCTGGGTTCGACTTCGTCTTCAGCATCAGCGGCGGAACGGCGGAAACCAGAACCGCTTTTGCTACGCGGCCGGCAGGCAGGCCATGCTTTGCGACGTAACGAGCGACTTCGCCGCCGCCCGTCGAATGGCCAATGTGAACGACGTTCTTCAGGTTCAAATGCTCGACGACCGCAAAGGCGTCGGAAGCATAATGGTCCATATCATGACCTTCCGAGACCTGCGCCGACCGGCCGTGGCCGCGACGGTCATGGGCGACGACACGATAGCCCTTGGAAAGGAAATAGAGCATCTGTGCATCCCAGTCGTCGGAAGAAAGTGGCCAGCCGTGGTGGAACATGATTGGCTGAGCATCCTTCGAGCCCCAGTCCTTGTAAAAAATTTCAGTGCCGTCTGCGGTTTTAACGAAACCCATGGTGTTATCTCCTGTTGGGGTCAGCTTGATGGATGATGTCTTGGCAGCTGAGGGACGGGCGGACAGTGTCATGCTGGCGGTCAGAACAGCAGCTGCAACGAGCGTGTCGCGCCGCGTTATCTGAAAATCTCTTTCGGTCATCGGAGCACCTCTGTTATTGGTTGTCTTGCAGCGATACTGAGGCAATCCACGCGGCAGCGCTATTGCAATAATAATCTCGATTGAATTGCCATTTGTGAAACAATCGCGGCTTGACCTTCCTGATTATCTCTTTGTGTTCCCCGCAAGATCGGCTGCTGCAACGATGACGAAAGCGCCGGCGAGGCCGAGATGCTCGAAAAATGCGTTTGCGGCCATCATCCGATCCATGCCCGGTGGCAATTCCCAGAAGCGAAGCGCGACAAAGGTTGCAAGCAGCGTGAAGGCCGCCAGTGCGAAGGCACCAATCCAGCGCAAAAAACCGGAAAGGATCATTGCCGAAGAGGTCAGTTCGAACACAATGACAACGATCGCAAAAACCGGTGCGGGCTTAAGACCGAAATGCTGCATTTCGGCAATCGCGCTTTGGAAATCAAAAATCTTTGTCAGCGGACCTTGGATATAGGCCGCGCACAAACCAATAAGTGCAAGGACTTGAACTGCAGGCGACGAGACCAGGGCGCTGAAGCGATTTCTGAAGCGGAGTGGTGATGTCATGATCGTCTACCTCATACGGCCCAGCACGAGCAGCCAAGTGCGCCGAAGAAACCCTTCAGGTCGGCGATAGGCAGCTTTGACGTCCATGCGCCGGCATGATCATGGCCATGGACACCGCAATCGCTGGCGCAGGCGCAAGAGGCGATGGCGGTTCGGCGCAGCGAATGGCGGCCCGCACCCTCGGGCTCGCCCCAGGCCGCGTAACCGCCGAACTTGCGCACCGGTGACCAGTCCGGCATGGCGGGTGGGATATCGCTCTCGTCGAGCTTGGCAAAAATGCCGGCACCATAGACGATCTTGCCGCCAACCATGGTGAGCTCGGACGTCAGGAAGGAGATCTCATCTTCGGCGCAGGAAAAGAAATCCTTGTCGGGAATGATAAGGTCGGCGAACTGGCCTTTTTCGATCCGGCCTTTCTTTCCTTCTTCGTTGGAGAACCAGGTGACCTTCTCGGTCCACATCCGCAGCGCAGTGTCACGATCCAGGCAACTGGCGCGTGGATACAACTGCATGCCACCAACCGTCTTGCCCGTGACCATCCAGGACAGAGAAACCCAGGGATTGTAGGAGGCGACGCGGGTGGCGTCGGTGCCGGCGGAGACGTTAACGCCACTGTCGAGCATGCGCCGGATTGGTGGCGTTGCCTCGGCCACTCCATGACCGTGTTGCTCGACGAAATATTCGCCCTGGTAGGCCATGCGATGCTGGGTGGCGATACCGCCGCCGAGTGCCGCGATACGATCGATCGAGCGGTCGGAAATGGTCTCGGCATGGTCGAAGAACCAGTTCAGTCCTTCGAGCGGAATATCCTTGTTGACCTTTTCGAAAACATCCAGTGCCCGAGAAATGGTTTCGTCATAGGTTGCGTGCAGACGCCACGGCCAGCGGTTCTCGGCCAGGACACGAACAACCTCTTCTAGTTCGCCCTCCATCTCAGGGGCCATTTCCGGCCGTGGCTGGCGGAAGTCTTCGAAGTCGGCGGCTGAAAACACAAGCATCTCACCGGCGCCGTTGTGGCGGAAATAGTCGTTGCCCTGCTTGTATTTGACCGAGGACGTCCAGTTGAGAAAATCTTCCTTTTCCTGCTTGGGCTTCTGGGTGAACAGATTATAGGCGAGGCGTACGGTCAGTTGATTCTCGTTGGACAGCTTCTGGACGACGGCATAGTCGTCCGGATAGTTTTGGAACCCACCTCCGGCATCAATCACTCCCGTGATGCCCAGCCGGTTCAGTTCTCGCGTGAAGTGCCGGGTGGAGTTGACCTGATATTCGAACGGCAGCTTGGGGCCCTTGCCAAGCGTCGAATAGAGGATGCCGGCGTTGGGCTTGGCCAGCAGCATGCCGGTCGGATTGCCTTTGGCATCGCGTGTAATCTCGCCGCCTGGCGGATTGGTCGTGTCTTTCGTATAGCCGACCGCTCGCAGCGCAGCACCATTCAGCAGCGCGCGATCGTAGAGATGCAGCAGGAAGACCGGCGTATCGGGCGCCATCGCGTTGATCTCCTCGATCGTCGGCAGCCGTTTTTCAGCAAACTGATGTTCGGTGAAGCCGCCGACGACACGGACCCACTGCGGTGCCGGCGTGATTGCCACCTGTCGCCTCAACATGTCCATGGCGTCCGCCAGCGAGCGTACACCATCCCAGCGAAGTTCCATGTTGAAGTTGAGGCCGCCTCGGATGACGTGGGTGTGGTTGTCGATCAAACCCGGCAGCACGCGCCTTCCCTTGAGATCGATGGTCTTAGTGTCGGTTCCGGCATGCACAATGACCTCGGCATCAGAACCGACGGCAAGAAATTTGCCGTCCTTGATTGCAACAGCGCTGGCGGTCGGGTTCGTGCGATCGAGCGTGGTGAACAGGCCATGGTGAAGGATGAGGTCGGCGTGCATGATGACGGCTCCGGCTTCGAGCAAGGAAGGATGGCGAGTGAACAAGAGTTCCGGAGATCGGCGGGAGACATCATCCCCGGAGCTAGACTCAGCTGTCGGACTTGGCCGCAGTTCGGCTGACAGAGGCCAGATCCTTGGTGTCCTTGCCCTTGGGCATGTGGCCGAACATGTGTGGCTTGATCTGGTTGATCCACGAAACCGCCGCCGGCTCATTGCCGATCAGCGTCTTGGCGAGAGGGACGATTTGTTCACCCACCAGGATGCCGAGAAGCCCGATCAATGCCACGACAGGCGGCGCTGGCGAGCGGACGTTGAGCAGGCTGTAGACGATGCCGACAAGGAGGCCGGCGCCGAGCGACAGGAGATAGACTTTCATGGTGATCTTCCTCGATGGTGTAGAAGTGACCTCGCAGCGGCGAAACATCCGATCCGCTGCAGACGCTTCAGTTCGCGGATCAATTGGCGGGGTTTGGGCCGATGCGCTTGCCATGGATGACGCGCTCTTCGCCGCCATGGACATGGGTGACGGCGTAATCGATGCCCATGCCATAGGCGCCCGAGTGCTCTCTCGCTAGCGAAGTGACGGCAGCATAGGTTTCCTTGCGGGCCCAGTCGCGCTGCCATTCAAGCAGTACCTGCTGCCAGGTCACGGGGACAACGCCGACCTGGATCATCCGGTCCATGGCATATTTGTGGGCGTCGATCGAAGTCCCACCGGACGCGTCCGCGACCATGTAGATCTCGTAGTCCGTGTCACGTATGCAGGAAAGCGCAAAAGTTGTGTTGCACACCTCTGTCCAGAGACCTGCGACGACCACTTTCTTGCAACCATTGCCGGCATTGCGGGCAAGCGCGTCACGGACGTTCTGATCGTCCCAGGAGTTCATCGACGAGCGTTCCAGGATGTCGTTCTCCGGGAAGACCGCGAGCAGTTCCGGGAAGGTATTTCCGGAGAAAGATGCCGTTTCCACAGTCGTGATGGTGGTTGGAACGGTGAATATCTTTGCCGCCTTGGCGAGGCCTACGACATTGTTTTTCAGGGTCTGGCGGTCGATTGACTGAACGCCGAAAGCCATCTGCGGCTGCTGATCGATGAAGATCACCTGACTGTTCTGTGGTGTCAAAACTTCCAGCTTCTTGGTCATGTCGAATACCTTTCGGTTTTGGCTTGGCTTCCGCTGTGCGGCGCATTGAAAATAGAAAGCTCGGTGTGTTCGGAGGCAAAACTTCGGTCGCGCGGCCGATTTGGGAAGAGATGCCTGCAAATGGGTTTGTGGATATTGATCCAAGCTCGGATCCACGCCCCACCGCGGCCCCGAGACTTCTACCCGTGTCCAATGGGGCATCATCCCGGGATAGTCTTGAACGGGATGACTCTTTTTTGGACGATTGGAACTTGCGGATATCGATCGAGACGAATTCGTCTCGAAACATTGCCCGACGCCCTTGCGCTCACGGCTGAGCCGAGGTCGAGTTAGCGTCGTATTCGCAATCTGGATAAGCAGTTGGTACTCGACAGGCCCGAGCTTTGCCAGCAAAGGTGCCGCGCAGACCTCATCGCCGCGACAGAAGGATCGGAATGACAATGTCCAACGAGACGGCCCTGATCCTTGCGAGCCTGCTCCTGCTTGCATCGATGATTGTGCCCTGGTTTATCGTCGACAGGTCCCTCTGGGTGAAGGCGGCCTGGCGATTGGCGGTCTTCGTCTTCCTTACCATCCTCGTGCAGCGCATTCTCGATTCCCCCTTTGCGCCGCAGTTGGTCGCGGAACCTCCCGGCATACGACTTTGGGAGCAGGTTATCGAAGTCGGCTGGTGGGTTATCGCGGCCCAGGGCGCCATCGGCATCACCCGTCTCTTCCTGGTCTTCGAGGCCAAGCCGCGGGAAACCCGCATCGTCTCGGATCTGATTGCCGCCGTCATCCATCTGGTGGCATTGTTCGGCATCATCGATTTCGTCTTTGCTGTTCCTATCGGCGGTCTTCTTGCGACATCCGGCGTCATCGCAATCGTCCTCGGTCTGGCGCTGCAGAGCAGTCTGGCGGACGTCTTCTCTGGTATCGCCGTCGGCATCGAGAGGCCCTACAGCGCCGGCGATCTTGTCTGGGTCGAGGGCGGGGTCGAGGGGAGGGTGATCCAGATCAATTGGCGGTCCACCCACATCGCCACGATCAACCACGATGTCGCGATCGTTCCCAACAGCGTCATGGCCAAATCGCGCCTGATCAATCACAGCCTGCCCACGCCGACGCGCGCAATGTCGGTCAGTGTCCGGCTGGCAGCAGGCGAATTGCCCGAACGCTGCCTGGCGGTCCTCACCGCCGCGGTGAAGACGTGCATGCTGATGTCCGACGCACCTGCGCCAAGTATCGCCAGGACGGAAGTCAGCGGCGACGGTGTCAAATATGAGATCGGCTTCTCGATCCCCAACATCGAAGCGGTCGTCGCTGCGCGAACGGAGCTGCTAGGGCACATTCAAAACCACCTGCGGCATGCGGGCATATCGCTTGCCGTGCCGGGGATCGCCAATGTCAGCCGGGCGGAGGTTCCGGCGCCGGCGATATTGCTCAAAGAGTCGGATTGGTTCGGCATCCTTGCGCCAGATGACCGCAATCTTCTCTCGGAACATTTGAGCGAAGTCTGGTATGCAACGGGCGACAAGCTGATACAGGAGGGAGAAGCTCCAGAAGCCCTCTTTATCATTGCCTCCGGTACCGTAGAAATCTCCGCCAGTGCCACGGCCGTACGCAAGGTCATCCATCGTCTCGGGCCGGGAGGAAGCCTTGGGGCCATCGGCATGATCACCGGCACGCCTTACGCGGCCACTGCCGAAGCTTTGACACCGGTGACAGCCTATCGTCTCGACAAAAAAGCCGTCGGTGACGTCATCGCGCTCAGACCTGAGCTCGTCAGCAGTCTTGAGGTTCTGGCACGCAGGGGACGGGATCTGCAACGCACTGACGTTGCGGCACATGACAGCGACCAATTGAACGAGCCCGAGGTATTTCTTTCGAAATTGCGAGGTTTCTTACGAAAGATATCGGAAACGCCGCATCGCTAACGGTTCCTAAAATTACGATGTCTTCCGCGACAAATTAGTAATAATTCATTTTGTATGTTAAATCGGCAGCGGTTCAGATCCCATCAAGCGCGGCGATACTCACGTTGGATCCGTTAAATCTAATTCCGTGCTGAAAAGCCGGTGACGCGTCCGTGTTGATGCAGCACAAGAGCCACTGCGCCTAGGACCGTGTCATCATTGCCGAGAAACTTCCCAACCACGAAGCGGGGTCTCGTTGTTTCAATCAGCTGGTCCGGCGGCTGGAGGGTATGGCGCAAAAAACTGCGTTCCATGGGCGTCAGGAAAGCCTCGCCGATTGCGGCCAGCTTGCCGACAATGACGAACAGTGGAGGGTTGAGGATGGTGGCAGCGATACCCATACCCCAGCCAGCCTTGTCCGCTGCATCGGCGATCAAGCGCCGGTATCCAAGCCGGCCATCCCTTGCGTGCTCGACAAACTGATCAATAGTGACGGGGTGGCCACCAAATTCTTCAGCGTGCCGGACAAGATGGTACCCGCCGACAAACGTCTGAAGGCAGCCCCGATTTCCGCAGCGGCAAAGAGCGCCGTTGGGATCCAGAACGAGATGGCCAAATTCGGCCGCGCTACCGGTAAAGCCCCGCTGAACCACGCCATCTCGAACGATCGCGCCACCCACGCCAAGGTCGAACTTGAAGAGGACAAAGTCTTTCTCGCCAATCGCGGCACCCCATGTCATTTCTGCCAAAGCGCCGCAGTGGCTCTCGTTTTCCGCGTGTATTGGACAGTCCAGATAATCCGAAAACAAGGCCGCAAGATTGACGCCGCCCCAGGTCGGCAGGACGTCTCCATTGAGCACCCGGCCGTCATAGCTGAGGGGGGCTGAAATCGCCAGGCCGACGCCAAGAAGGTCTGGAATGGCAAAACCGAGGGAGGCGCATTCTCGCGCTAGATTGGCCTCGATTTGCTTGGCCGCCGCCTCCGGCGCGTAGTCGCGCGGCATTTCGAACCAAACGTCCGAAAGCAGAGAATGCGCTAGATCGCAGATGACGATACGGATTTCACCCAATCCCAAGAGGACCCCTGCACAGCGTCCAGTTTCTGGATTTAAGGAGAGTAACTGCGACGGACGCCCGAAGCCGTTGCTCTTGGTATCGAGATCGAGAACGACTCCCCTATCTTTCAGCTCCGAAAGAAGTGTTGAGACGGTAGAGCGCGTCCAGCTACTCTCCAAGCCCTACAGCCGCGAGCAACTGGCACACAAAATCCGCCATGTCCTCAACAATAGCCGTCAGAACGCAATGGCTTCGGCACAACTCAAAGCCCCCCAGTCGGCGGACCCGGCCGCATCGGTGTCCGACACCGTCAAGCTCTCAGTCTTGGTCGTCGAGGACGAGCCGTTGATCCGGCTGGCGACGGTCGACATGCTGGAGGAGCTAGGACACTCCGTAAGCGAGGTGGGGACCGCCGAGGAGGCGCTGGTCATGCTCGACAAGAACCAGCCGGACATCGTGCTGACCGATCTTGGGCTTCCCGGTATGGACGGCAAAACCTTCTGCCACGAGATCAGAGGCCGCTGGCCGACAGTCGCAATTATCTTTGCCACCGGCATGGATGAAGGGCCAGCGCTTGGCGACCCCTCGCATACCGCTCTGTTGCGCAAGCCGTTCGGAATTGGCGAGTTAAAGATGGCCTTGGCGGCGGCAGTTGACGCCTAATTAAAGGACGAGCTATGGCTTAACAACTGCGTAGGACGTTCCAATATGAGCAGTTCTTCATGCAGCCTCGGCAGCGGCTCTCGTTTCATAAATTTCACCTACTGTTTCCAGCAGGCGTCGTACGCCCAGGTTGTCGCATCGGTAATACACCGTCTGCGCAACCTTACGTGTGCTGACAAGCCTATCGCCTCGCAGCCTCGCCAAATGTTGCGACAACGCGGATTGCCTTATTCCCAAGCATTGTGCGATGTCTCCAACAGACACCTCTTTGTCCAAAATCATATAGAGCAGTCGCAGTCGCACCTCGTTAGAAAGATTGGAAAGCAATCGCGCTTTTAGGGAAAATAGGTCAGGCACAGCGCGGCTCCTTGGTATTGCACGGCGGGGTCAGTAGAGTTTTTACGTGTCGAGGATTGCTTCAGGCTTTCCTACTTTATGCATGTTGCGACCTCGACCCGATCCATTGTAGCCGAGTCGGTCATTTTGGACAGCCTGACTGAACCGCCCAGGGTGTGCCGGAGGCTCCAACTTCTGAGAAGTGGAGCCACCATGAGCAGGACAACGAACAAGTTTTCACCCGAAGCCGCAACCGTGCCATACGCATGGTGCTAGACCACGAGGCCGAGCGTCCATGCCGCTGGGCTGCCGTTTTACCTATCGGTGCCAAGATTGGCTGCGCGCCAGCCACGCAGCACGAATGGGTCAGGAAGACCGAGGTCGACAGCGGCAAACGAGCAGGCCTGCCGAGCGATGTGGCCGAGACGATGAAGGCTCTTGAACTAAGAACCGTGCGCTTCGTCAGGCCAATGAGAATTAGCGCAAAGCTTCTGCATCTTTCGCCATGGCGGAGCTCGACTGGATCTCGGCGTTTAGTTGCTTCATCGACGCCTTCAACCGTCGGCGTGAAACCGCAAAAGATGTTCGACCCCTTACGCAAGTTCTGCATAAATTGGTGTTGCTCCGCAAAAGTGCGTAGCAGCTTATGAATCGGAGGGTTAGACAGTCAACTTATTGGCCAAAGATGTTACTCGGCTCAAGCAAATCATACGGGTCGTTCGGAGACAACGAAAGGAAGGAAAGACGGCAGCCACTATGATTATCCTAGGCTTTAACCGACATCGAGCAATGACGGGCTTTTCCTCACGGTTGGTATTGTCGGCGCAGGCGAAAGCGTGAAGCGTTCAATCGGCCCAACCAGCAGCCAGTAACTGACCACGGCACAAATCACATGCAGTCCGACATAGAGAAGGGCGCCGTGAAACGAGCCCGTGCCCTGGATAATGTAACCGATAGCAACGGGCGTGATGATGCCGCCGACACTGCCCGCAGCATTGAAGAGACCCCCGGTCAGTCCGATGGCTTCCTTCGGCGCCGTGTCTGCTACAACTGTCCAACCAAGCGCGCCAAAGCCTTTCCCGAAGAACGCGGCGCACATAATTGCCACGACGATGAAATTTACCTCGGTGTAATTGCAGAGGATGATGCTCGCACTCAGCCCGAGCCCAAGTGTGATCGGTATCTTGCGGGCCAGGCTCAGCGAACCCGTCCGGCGAAGCAACCAATCGGAAAAGAAGCCGGTCGTTACCCCGCCGATACAGCCGAACATCGCCGGCAGGGACGCGACAAACCCAGCCTGAAGCATCGAAAAATGCCGTGCCTCGACGAGGTAGCTTGGAAACCAGGAGATAAAGAATGTCGAGAGGGAGGCGATGCAATATTGCGCCAAGAAGATCCCGACAAGCATCCGGTTCGTCAAAATCTGCTTAATAGCCTGACGGGTCGCAATCGGCGGCGGCGCATCGGCTGCCGGCTTCGCGCCGACATCGGTCAACGCGCCCCTGGACTTGATATAGTCGAGTTCAGCTTCAGAGACCCGCGGATGCTGGCTGGGCGCAAAATAGGTCAGGCTCCAGACAACGGCAAGCACCAGGCCGAGGCCACCCATCACGGAGAAGATCGATTCCCAGCCGAAATAGTGATAGAGCGCACCCATCAGCGGCGTGAAGACGGCCAAGGCGAGATATTGCGCCGAATTGAAGATGGCACCGGCAACGCCCCGTTCATCCGACGGAAACCAAGCCGCTATGATGCGCGCCGAGGCGGGTGCAACCGGCCCTTCCAGCAGTCCGAGGATCAGCCGCAGGATGAATAGGGCTACAACCGGAAAGGCGATCCAGCCGACACCGCTGACCAGGAACACTGTTGCAGACCACCCGGCCAGCGACACCAAAATCGCGGCCTTCGCCCCCGTCCGGTCGACCAGCCAGCCGGATGGTACCTGCGACAGGAAATAGCTCCAGGAGAAGGCCGAGAACAGCCAGCCCATGTTGACAGGAGTGATCCCCAGGTCTCGCGCAATTCCTGGCCCGGCCACAGACAGCGTCGCCCTGTCGCCGGTGCTCAGCGCGAGGACGATGGTAATCAGTGCCAGGACGATGAATCGTTGGTAGCCGGCTCGAACGGGCTCGCTCGGTGTCATGGTGGTTCCCTCCCAAACAGCCTCAATCAAGGGCGTTGACGATCTTCTCTCCCGGAAGATCGGTCGCAAATGCTATGTCACATGTAGGCTGTCGACCCATCCGGCCGGCTGGGGACCTTGCGCTCCCAATGCACGTAACGGTCCGTCTTCAGATAATCTTCGTCGATTTCGACACCCCAGCCAGGGCGGTCCGGCCGCAGCTCGAGGTGTCCGCTTTGGGGGACATAGGGATCAACCACGTAATGGGCGTCGCCCATGGTCTGGCCGCGCAGCAGCCTGGTGCCGTTTGCGGCGGCTATCTCGTTCGGCAGGCGGTATTCGAGAATGCGGAAGTTCGGCTGAGACGCGCTGAAGTGCAGGTTCACCGCCGTAGCCAGCGGTCCCATCGGATTGTGGGGCGCAACGGTCACGTAGTGCGCCTCGGCGATGGCCGCAATCTTGCGCATCTCCAGGAGGCCGCCGACGACACAAATGTCAGGTTGAATGATGTCGCAGCCTCGCACTTGCAGCAAGCGGAGGAACTCAAAGCGGCTGTAAAGGGATTCACCCGTTGCCAGCGTGCATTTGAGCTCCCGATGCAGTTCGCCCCAGGCTTCGAAATTCTCAGGCCGGATCGGCTCCTCGAAGAACAGCGGGTCGTAGGGAGCCAGCGCATTGCCGAGTTGGGCGGCCTGGCGCGGCTCGAATATCTTGGCATGGGCGTCGAAAGCGATCTCGAAGCTGCTGTCGACCGTTTCGCGAAGCTCGCGAAAATATTCGGCACTTGTTCGCACGACTTCGCCCCAGCGGTTGGCATGGATGTCGATGCGATAGGGGCTGAGCTTGAAGGCGGAAAACCCCCAGCCTTCGTTGAGGGCTGCCATTTCGTCGCGGGCTTGGCTGGGATCGGGCGCCGTATAAACGCCGGCATAGACCTTGACACGATCGCGCGCATTGCCGCCGAGCAGCATATAGACTGGAACGTTTAGCGCCTTGGCGGAGATATCCCAAAGGCAATGGTCGATGGCAGAAATCGCTGCCAAGCCCAAGGCGCCCGGCGGAAAGCGTGACTGCTGCATCAGCAGTTGGATGAGATATTCGATGCGGCGTGGATCTTGGCCGGCAATGAACGTCGACAGATACTCCAGTATTGGAATGAGCGCCCTGTCGGGGCCATGATTGTAGCATTCGCCCCATCCGGTGATCCCGTCATCCGTCCGGATGGACAAGAGGACGCGTGGGCGATCCTTGTCCCTGGACATGAACGCCTGCACGTGTTCAATTTTCATTCGGTTCTCCTCCCAATCTATCTCGGCGACGTTTGACGCTAGCTCGGCTGGGCGAGAGGCTGCGAAACCGGCCACTCGGACATTAGTGTCGAAAGCCTGCCGCTTGCCTCGGCCGTGAGGGGCCACGCAGCGGGAACACGCGGCGGGCCGCAATCCTGTCCGAGCAGCTTCAGCGCCGCCTTGACGACGGAGACGTTCGCACCATTGCGCTCCTCGGCCCGGAGGGCCTCAAAAGCTGACATGCCTCGGATCAGCCCATTGGCGCCACCAAAGTCGCCATTCTCCAGTGCGGTGTTGATGGCGACGGATCGTTCGGGCCAGACGTTGATCAATCCTGAGGTAAACCCGTGCGCGCCGACGGCGTAGAAAGCCGGCGCCCAGATTTCCGCAAGCCCGCCGACCCAAACGATGGACGGATCACCCGCCTGAATCGCTTCGCTCAGTCGAAGCGGAGACGCTGACGCCCATTTGACGCCGATGACGTTCGGGATCGCACACAGAGCCGCGATAGCATCCGGTCCTATTCCATCATCGCGAAGATAAAGGACAACGGGGAGACCCTGGCCCTCGTCCGCGATCTTCGCAACATAGGCAACAACGCCGCGGGGGGAGACGAAGGGATCCGGCGGTTGGTGCACCATCAGCGCAGAGGCACCCGCAATACGCGACGCTTTGGTCAGCGCCAGTGCATCCTGAATGCCGCGGCCGACGCCGGCGACGAGCGGTAGGCGACCGTCAACGATCTCGGCGCTCGCGTGCACCATCGCCTCGGCTTCAGCCGTTGTCAGAGAGTAGAACTCGCCGGTGTTGCCATTTGATACCAATGTGCCGACACCTGCCGCAACGGCTCGATCGATTATGGGTGTCAGACGCTGCGGCGCGACGCGGTCGTCGGCATCGAACGGCGTGACGAGAATGCCGGACACGCCGCAAAGCGCTTTGCTCAATGATGAGTTGACTTGTCCCATGGTGTTCTTCCATCTAATAATGCACGGCGAGTAGCTAATATGTAATTTATATTTACAAGTTAACGGACAAGTCAAGGGCGCAACGAATTATCGTATCGACACCGATCCGGGCGAAATGGGGAAACAGGTGGCAGCTCTAATTTTCACTCCACAGAAAAAAGAACGTTTGGGCGACATGCTTTACGGTCAGATTCTTGAGCAGATCGTTTCTGGTGTTTTACGCGAAGGCGATCGGCTGCCGTCGGAAAATCAGATGTGCCAGTCGTTCAACGTCTCTCGCCCTGTCGTTCGCCAGGCCCTGTTGCGTTTACAAGCTGATGGCCTCGTCGCATCCCGCCAGGGCGCCGGCACCTTCGTGCAGAAGCGCCCTCCGGCAGGCCTCACGCGTTTTGCCGAGCCGTCTGACGTCTCTGAAATGCTACGCTGTTTGGAGCTGCGGATGGCTGTTGAGGGCCAGGCCGCCGCATTGGCCGCACTCCGTCATACCGCTTCACAACTGTCCGACATTGAAAATGCCTTGAATGCCATTAAAACAGTGATGGATAAGGGCAATCTGGCGGTCTCCGCGGACTTCGCGTTCCATCATGCGGTTGCGGCTGCGAGTGGCAATGTTCTCTTCCTACAAGTCCTGCAGACACTGCACGGTCTCATCGAACGCGGAATGACTGTAGCGCTCAGTATCACGCGCGAGGGCACCCCGGAGCGTGCCAAGCGCGTATTCGACGAACACCATGCAATTTTCCGGGCGATTGAGCAGCGGGATATGCAAGGCGCCGAACTTGCCATGCGGTATCACCTGGACCGCCTGCGGCAGCGGGTAACCGACAGTCAGAGAGACCGCTAATCGTAAAATACTTGTGTTCCATAAATCGCCGTTACGCTATACACACAGCGCAAGTCCATTGTATCGTTAGAAAATTGCATTCAATTTAGGGACCGGCGGATACTCGCACAGTGATTTGCAGCTACCGCCAGGTACGCTTCCCGCCCGGCAACCCAGGTTCGGCGCACCGCCGGTGTCGCGCCATCCGGCCATTCGATGAGCACAAGATCGGCCTGCTTGCGTACCTCGATCGTTCCGCGATCGAGAAGCCCGGATGCCCGGGCG
The DNA here is from genome assembly GCF_003240565.2 of Rhizobium tumorigenes. Classification (NCBI taxonomy): domain Bacteria; kingdom Pseudomonadati; phylum Pseudomonadota; class Alphaproteobacteria; order Hyphomicrobiales; family Rhizobiaceae; genus Arminella; species Arminella tumorigenes. The sequence goes on along the minus strand of NZ_CP117256.1, from coordinate 169,924 downwards.
GGATTGCCGGCCACAAGCGGCCAGAGTTCGTGCAACTGCCCAACCCTATCGGCCTTCAACCGCGCCAGACCCAGGAGCATCGCCGGGTAGTAGTAGTCTGAAGCAAGGATGTCGCACAGGCCTTCGCGGATCATGTCGGCGGCGGCAATGGACGCCAGATGGCTGCCGCCGCGTGTCGCGTTCGGTGCACCAAAAACGATGTAGTCGCCGGCCTCGCGAGCCGCCCTTGCCACCCGGCGATGCATCGGAAACTCGCAGATCTGCGCACCACGCTCGCGATAGAAATCGCGTGTCTTGATCTGGCTGTCATCATGGGACAGCATTGGGGCGCCGGCAGTCCTACCGAGAGCAACTACTTCCTCGATGGCGGCCATAACCTGTGGTCGGCGCTCCCACATGCTCTTCGCCAGGCTAACCATGTCCGTCGCGGATATCTTCGCCCGCTTGGCGCGCTCACCCATCTTGTCGGCAAAGGCAGCCTTCGAGGTGTCGACGACCGGAAAGTCCGGATCGAGGTCAAACGGCCGTTCCTGTAACGGCAAGGAAGGATCAAGCATCAGCATCGACGTGTGATCGTTGAAAGCAATGGACGGTCGGCGCGGCCCCGAGAGCGCTTCGCGTATGAGTCCGATTGCCTCGAAGCAGAAGGTTTCCCAGCGCAGTTGCACGCGATTGTCGACTGTCGGGCGCGGGGCCAAACTTCAAGCGCGGAAACGACGGCGCGGCCGTTTTCTACTGAGCGTAAGCCCGGCTCCCAGCTCAATGTGAGAGCGTGAAAGGCAGTGGCTATCCCGTTCGACGCAAGCTGGCGGTCTGTTTCAAGAAGAGCTGCTTCGACCGGAAGCATGGTGCCGGGCCTGGGCATGAGCTGGCGCTCGAACGCGTCGCCATGGACGTCCACAAAGGCCGGTCCGAGAAGGTGACCACGACCATCGACCGACGTGGCCCTTCACGGGGGCCGTCGATTGCGGCGATCTGACCGTCCTCCAGGCGCACGGAAGCAGGTTCCAGGCGATCACCGAAAACCACGGTTGCGCCTTCGATGATTACTGCTGATTTCTCGGGCATTAGTCTCATTCCGTTCACAATGCAGAGGCATCACCGGCTCTTCTAGGTCACTCAATCCTGGGCTTTTACGTAGCCGATATGGCAGATTTAACAATTTCTGAACATGGTTGTCGGCCGTCCTTCGTGGCTCTCCTTTCGAGGACACGAAGTCCCTTAAGATCGCAAGTTTGAATTCCTGGCGCTATGGAGCGCTTGGACATGGTGTTCGCAATCAAAGGAATTTACGATGATGCAGAATGGTGCTTTCTGAGCGACAGGATGGGCTTCTCAATTAGGTGCCAGGACGCTGCAGCGACGCAGAGCACGCTGGTGCCCGCGATCAAGACCAACATGACAATACCGACTGCTGTTCCGACGAAGATCGGCGGTCCGGGCAGAATAGCGAGCTGGATGAGGTACACATGGTAGAGATAGACACCGTAGGAATAATCGCCGCTCTCCAAAATCTTCGGTAGCGTCAAGCGCGACAAACCTAAATATATGGTGATGTAGGCAAGGACAGGAAGCAGTATTAGTCGGTTTGCGACCCTTTCGGTTGCCCCCATGTCGAGCAGGAGCGCGGCCGCAAGTGCGATAACAGCGCAGGCACCAAACAGCATTCTGCTCATCGGGATCCTGTCACGCAACTGGTAGGCAAGGATGCCGCACAGGAAGGCAGTGATGAGCTGCGCACCACGACCGACGAAGAGTGTATGTAGGTCCAGGAGGTTCCCGGCCTCGGTAGGTGTGAAATGCTCGACCGCAAGGCCTGCGGTGACAAAGGCCGATAGCAGCAAGATGGTCGCCTGCGGTTGCCGCACCGCACCTGTGACAATCATGACCGGCACAATGGTGTAGCAGTTGATCTCCCAGGGAATGGTCCACAGCGCGCCGTTGACCTGCGGCACCGGTAGGCCTGTGAAAACACCTGGTAGTTCAAAATGCGCCGAGCCGATAATGTTCAGCATATAGGCGAAGAAGCCCGCATCGGTGAAATAAACGCCGGGTGGCAGCGTGGTGACGGCTGGGCCTATGACGAAGGCGCACACCAAAATGTCGACCACAAGCGCCGGAACGATGCGTAGGACGCGATTGAGGAGAAAAATTTCGAGACTGAGACGCTGGGCGCTACCGGTGATAAGAAAGCCGCTCAAGGCAAAAAACATCGGCACTAGCACTACTTTGGCAGATTCGGGCAAGCCTGGTTTGAGATGATTTGCGCTCTCACTTTTGGGGCGCGATATGGCGGATTGGGATATAGAGCTTTCAGCATTTTTGCAGCCGTTTCTGGAGAAGCTTGGACACAAGAAACGGCGACAGATGTGTCCACTTTATGTGTCGGGGCTTATCGGTCCCGGAGACCGCAAGAGTATTGAGCCGATGGCGGAACGGTTCGCTCCAGGCCAGTACGACCGTCTCCACCATTTCATTTCCGACGGCCTTTGGGATGCTGTTCCTCTTGAGGCCGAGCTCGCGCTGCAGGCGGACAGGATCGTTGGCGCATCCGATGCGTTTCTGGTGATTGATGACACCGGCCTGCCGAAGAAGGGGGATCATTCCGTCGGAGTAGCGCCGCAATACGCCTCGATGCTGGGCAAGAGAGCAAATTGCCAGACGCTGGTGTCAGTGACGCTTGCGCGAGACGAGGTGCCGGTCCCGGTTGGCCTGCGTCTGTTCCTGCCGGATAGCTGGATCGGTGATCAGGAGCGCATGGCGAAGGCTGGGGTCCCAGACGACATGCGGACCTCTCGCACGAAGCCGGAGATTGCTCTTGCCGAGATCGATCGGTTGATCGTGACCGGTGTCCGGTTTGGCACAGTGCTGGCTGACGCAGGTTACGGCCTGTCGGCTGCGTTCCGAAAGGGCTTAAGTGAACGTGGCCTCACTTGGGCGGTCGGTATCCCCAAGCATCAGAAGGTTTATCCCGATGATGTTGGATTGATCTTTTCCGTCTCCGGTCATGGCCGTCCTCGCAAACATTCGATCCCCGACACCCTTTCGGTTGCCGCCGAAACGATGTTGGCATCTGCAAGCTGGAAGAAGGTCAGTTGGCGCCGCGGCACAAAAGGTCGCCTGACCGCACGGTTTGCAGCATTGCGCATCCGGATCGCCGATGGCACGCCGCAGCGCATCTATGACAAGGGACAGCAGCACATGCCGGGCGAAGCGGCCTGGCTAGTTGGCGAATGGCGATCAAACGACGAGCGCAAATACTACCTGTCCAATTTGCCGGTCGATGCGACATTGAAAGTGCTGGCGGCCGCGATCAAGGCGAGATGGGTCTGCGAACAGGCGCATCAGCAGATGAAAGAGGAGCTCGGTCTCGATCACTTCGAGGGCCGATCGTGGCAAGGCCTACATCGGCACGCTCTGATGACGATGATCGCTTATGCTTTTCTCCAGCACCAGAGATTGCAAACTGCAAAGCGGGAAAAAAAAGAAGCGACGAGTTCGCTGTGGGCCGCCTGAACCGACCTTGCCAGCCGTCCGTCGAGCCGTGATCAATGCGCTTACTATACCGCCAGCACAGATCCGATGTCCGCACTGTCAACAACACTTTCATAGCAAAAATTCAATTCTGCCAAAGTAGTGCTAGGCTGTACTCAAGGAACCACAGCACCGGGCCGTGCGCCAATACCGAGTGACCGGAATTGGTCAAAACATGATAGAAAACAATGGAGAAAGCCAGCGAGATCCGCAAAAAATTGAAACCCGGCCCAAAGCCCCCATAGCCCGCCAGCATCGCCCCAAAGCTCTTCATCACACTCTCCGCAAACCGGACAAACTCTGGGTCCGCATCTGTCGGATTTACCATATGATGTGTTCTCAAATAGAAAGTAAGCGCGAAAGGTTGAAAGCGCGTTTAGAGAGTATTGTTTTTGGGAGGGAGGAGGATAAGCCTATTATTCGGAGTGAGAAGATCGATGCAGATAACCAATCATTTTCTGGACGAAAGGAGCCGACCGGCCATGGCTGCTTTCCCCATCGATTTTTTTCGACCCGCTTTTGAAACTCCTTGTGGGGTCCGTTCCCCGCGAAGGTACAGTCTCCATCGGCTGCTTAGCCTTCAGCAATTTATCAGATTTTAACCACAAGCGTAAGCCACATGATAATAACGCCGAGTTACTTTTCGAAGCTGAGGTAAACATCGCCTGTAAAAAATACGCTAAATCGTTTTAGGGTCTGAGGGAGAAACAGATGCCATCGAAGCAACACGGCCTTTCAAAGCGGTCCGTTGTTCTCTCTACTGTTTTGTTTGTTATGGTCCTTGTTACTCTCGGAGCGCTGGCAACAAACGTCATCACAACGATGCGCCGGTCGGCAGATATCCGTGATGACGAGCGTGCCTCCCGTGCCGCCCAATCCGCGATCCGATCTCTTAAAGACCGGGTTTCGATGACACTTTTAGACAATGCGGGCTCGAGTGATGCCTATCAAGTTTCGCAGACCGGCGAATTCTCTCGCTGGGCCCTTGAAAAATGGCGTGGAACGAGCGGAGCTTCCTCGATTTACGATGGAGCGGTTGTCACGACGCGCAGCGGTGCAACCGCGATGGCAAGCTACAAAGGCTCGGCCTTCGATCCGTCGGCCCGGTTCGGAAGTGCTCTCGAATCCCAAACTTCGGCGGCTCTTAAGAACGAAGGCAGACCACTCGTCGAATTTGTTAAGACGTGGGACGGCGTCGATATCCTTGCCTCCACTATAATACATCCAGATGGCGGTACGGCAGTCAGCATCCCCTATGCAGTTTTGTCGCTTTTTAGGCACGTTCGGGATTCCGACCTGGGCCTGCTTGCTGAGCAATATCAGCTTGAGGGCCTGCGCCTTTACGAGGAAGCGCCCCGCAATATGCTCGCCGTTGCACTGCGAAGCACTTCGGGCATGCCTGTTGCTTATCTGGGATGGAATAGACTGCGACCCGGTACGCGAGTTTATCAGGAGGTCAGAAATGACGTCCTAGCCGCCGGTATCATTTTGGTTGCTTTCCTTGTGTTGGTTGTAATTGCCGGGGGTGCAGAGTCCCGGCGGATGGCGAGAATGGCGAGGGTCGCCCGCTATGAAGCGAGCCACGATGGTCTTAGTGGCCTCTTAAACAGAAGTGGGCTTCTGGCGGATTTGGATAGAGAGCTTGTAAGAGGCGGCGATGTTACACTTCATCTTCTTGATTTAGACGGCTTTAAGGCAGTGAACGATACCTGGGGCCATCAGATCGGAGACGTCCTTATCCAAAGAGTGGCTGAGGTAATTTCTGGATGCCACCCGCAAATCGTGTCTGCCGCAAGATTAGGAGGCGACGAGTTTGCCCTTGTCCAGCGCGGGCAATGTTCTTCATCGGACTTCGGCGCTCGAGTGCTTTCGCTTTTCGAAAAGCCGTTCGAGATCGAAGGTCGAACAGTTGAGGTTGGCGTTAGCATTGGCAACGCGTCTTCCAGCGACGTCACCGAGCCGTTCGAATTGCTTCGTCGTGCCGACATGGCCCTCTATCGGGCGAAGCACGAAGGGAGGGGAAAGACGGTGGGTTATGAACCTGACCTTGACCGCGACCGAGAAGAAATGGCCGTGCTTGAGGCCGCGCTAAAACGCGCCGTTGCGGAAGGAGATATCACCGTCGCATATCAACCTCTAGTCGCGTCAGGGTCTGGAAAACTGAACGGAGTGGAAGCCCTTGCTCGATGGCAGCACCGGACAGGCGCTGTCAGTCCGGAAATTTTCATCCCGTTGGCAGAGCGTTCTGGTCTAATTGACCAACTTGGGATGTCGATACTACGGCAGTCCGTGAAGGCGGCGGCTGAATGGCCGGAGCTAGGGCTGTCCGTCAATGTTTCTCCTGTTCAAATTTGCAATCCTTCATTCGCACCCAGGATTGCCAGCCTTCTGAATGAGGAAAACTTTGAACCAAACCGGCTGACCCTAGAAATTACAGAGGGCGTTCTGATATCGAACCCGCACCAAGCGCAAAGGGCGATTGATGTTCTCAAGAAGATCGGCGTCCGGTTTGCTCTTGATGATTTCGGATGCGGTTACGCCAGTATAGGAGCGCTTAGACAGTTTGGCTTCGACAGCATGAAAATCGATCGGTCTTTGGTTTGGGCGGCCAACGACGGGCGTGGAAGGGACGTATTGAAGGCAACGATTGCGCTCGCCACTGCGTTATCAATCCCGGTTACGGCAGAGGGAATTGAAAACGAGGGGCAAGCAGACTTTCTGCGAGATGCCGGGTGTCATCAGCTTCAAGGATTTATGATGGGCCGTCCAATGTCCGCCGAAGACTTATCTTGTTTCAGAACTAACGAGAATGCGCGGGGTTCAAGCTCACCTACGGCTGCCTAACTCTCGGCTGAATAAGGAGCCAAGGTTAACGTCGAGTTGCATAAATTGGCGTCGCGCTAGTTCCTCGATCCATTGATTCGTAAACCGTTTTTGCCAAAGGAAGCCCGGTCATTGGTTTTGACCTTGCCCCGCTGAATTAATCCATTTTGAAGTAAGCTCTGGCCCATTGAGAGGACCAGAGGATGAAGCGCAACCGTTTTGCAGACGAACAGATCATCGGCATTTTGAAGGAGCATGAGGCAGGCACACCTGTCTCCGAGCTTTGCCGCAAGCATGGCGTCAGCGATGCCAGCATCTATAAATGGAAGGCGAAGTTCGGTGGCATGGAGATATCCGAGGCCAAGCGCCTGAAGACGCTTGAGGACGAGAACACGAAGCTGAAGCGGCTTCTGGCGGATGCGATGCTCGACAATGCTGCCTTGAAAGACCTTTTGGGAAAGAAGTGGTGACGCCCGCAGCCAAGCGAAAAGCTGTCGTGCATCTGATGAGCCATCATGAGATGAGCGAACGGCGGGCGTGTAAAGCCATTGGTCTTTGCCGAATGACGATCCGTTACGAAACCAGGCGCGACGACGACCAGGACCTTCGCGAGCGGATGAAGGCGTTGGCGCATGAACGCCGCCGCTTCGGATATCGACGCATTCATGTGCTGCTCCGGCGGGAGGGTCACGTTGTGAACCACAAGAGGCTCTTCCGGCTCTATCGGGAGGAGAAGCTGACTGTGCGCAAGCGCGGCGGTCGCAAGCGAGCGATTGGCACGCGAGCACCGATGCTGGTGCCGATGGCGGCCAATGATCGTTGGTCGCTGGACTTCGTGTCGGATCAGTTCACCGACGGGCGCAGGTTGCGGATTCTGACCGTCGTCGATGATTGCACGAGGGAGTGCCTGGCGCTCATTGCGGATACATCGCTTTCCGGTCTTCGCGTCGCACGGGAGCTTGACCGGATTATCGAGGGGCGCGGCAAGCCGAGGATGATCGTCAGTGACAACGGCAGCGAGTTCACCAGCAACGCGATCTTGCAATGGGCGGACAGAACCAAGATTGACTGGCATTACATTGCGCCTGGCAAGCCTATCCAGAATGCTTTTATCGAAAGCTTCAACGGGCGGCTGCGCGACGAGTTCTTGAATGAAACGCTGTTCTCGTCGCTTGCTCATGCCCGGTCTGCACTTTCAAACTGGCGTAGCGATTACAACGATCAACGCCCGCATTCAGGCCTTGGCTGGCTGACACCGGCCGAATTCGCCCGGACACTCAACCCGCGACGGGTTGCGGTGCTGCGCAGCCAAAATGGCTCCGCACCGCAACCCGCCGCTACCGACCCAACAACAGAAACCAAAAACCGCTGGAGCGAACTCAAAACTGGATAAAACTTGGGGGCAAGGTCAGTTCGATACGCGTCAAGGCGACGTATAGGGGCACGCCATAAGCGGAGATTATTTCCGTTCTTGTATGGGTGATGCAGGTTCGATACCCGTCAAGCGCAAACCACTTTCAAGTTTGGAAGTGCGCCTTCCGCGACGACGGCCTCATGTCAACCTTCTGATTTTCCTCCCTGGAATGGCTTTGCCGAAGTACTAATTCCGCGCCAACTTGAATTTTCACGAACGGCTGCGGCTCCGTGGACCTGATCAGGTCGTCGAGTACTGTGACTGCGAAATACCCGATTTTGCGCTTCGACACTTCGACAGTCGTCAGAGCAGGGTCAATAGTCGCGCTTTGTGGAAGGTTGTCGAATCCGATGACGGAAACATCGCCTGGGACTGAAACGCCGAATTCTTTAAGGGCGCGGATGAAACCAAAGGCAATGACGTCGTTTGTACAGAAGTAACATTCCGCTAGCTCGATGCCTGTCGCCAACAAGGCACGAGTATCGGCATAGGCGCCGGCGGGGGTTGATTCCACAGATAGGACATCCTGCTCGCGTGCCTTTAACCCAAGTCTGACCATGTTTTTGAAGAATGCATCGCGCCTCATCCGAAAATTGTGGGTGTCCACGTGGCTCGCGACAAACCCAATGCGTTCGAAGCCTTGCTGCCTGAACTGGGAGAGAGCCTTGAAGACGGCGTCCTCGTTGTTCATGTCGACAAAGTTAGCGTCCAAGACGTCGAAGAAGGTGTCTATGAAGACGGTTGGGACGCCTGCGCTCTGGATGAGCCTGATATCCTGCTCCGAAAGTTCGGTCCCCAGCGCTATGACCCCGCTGATAGGCGCGCCCATCAAGGTTTCCGCGATCGCACTGATGGACGTACCCTCGAACGACACGACTTCAAGCATGTAGCCCTTTCGGGTCGCTTCCGCCGACAGTCCGTCGATGTAGTCGGAGATAAAGACGCTGTGATCCCGGTTCACCGTGTGTCCATGTTTGGCAATCTTCAGGAATCGGAGCTTTTCCTTGGTTACCTCCTGGATTGGTTTGGCTGGACGCGGCACGTAATTCAATCGCTTGACGGCCTCAAGCACCTTGTCTCGGGTCTCATCTGAGATTCCGCCCTTGCCGTTCAAAACCAGCGATACGGTCGCAGGTGATACGCCAGCGGCCTCCGCAATGTCTCTGATTGTCCTGCGATTCGATGCCATCTCGATTCCCAAAAATAGTGACGACAATGCGCCACGATTTTGTTTAGTAAACATTGTGCGGAGCAGCAATCCATCGAATGCGACAAATGCACTAAAATTGAACATTTTGCGTAAAAATATCGCTTGCAAACCGAAAATCGCTTTGATAGCGTTTTACTAAAGATACTATTTGTTTAGTAAACATGGAGGGGAGGCCATGCGTAGCTCAAATGCCCAACTGTTGATGCTGGTCGTCATAAACGTCGCCCTCCTCGTCGTCGGCGCAGCCATATCGGGCGGCTCATATCTTTCGCTGTTCAATTTGCAGTCGATGGGCGGCCAGGTTCCGGAGATCGGCCTGCTGGCGATCGGCGTTATGCTGGCCATGTGCGCCGGGAACGGCGGCATCGACCTCTCCGGAATCGCACTTGCCAACCTATCCGGGGTTTTTTCGGCCGTGATCGTTTCGTCGTTTTGCTCGATAACGGACAACGAGCTGGCGTTCAGCCTCGCATTCATCGGCGTTGCCGTTGCGATCGGCGTGATCGGCGGCGCAATCAACGGCATCCTGATCGCCAAGCTGCACATCACGCCTATCCTCTGCACCCTTGGAACCCAGATGGCTTTCACAGGGCTGGCGGTTGTGGTGTCCGGCGGCAAAGCCGTGACGGTCGGAAGCCCTGATCTCCTCTCGAGGATCGGCAACGACATGATGCTCTCGGTCCCGATCAGCTTTCTCGTGTTTGCCTTCGTCGCGCTTGTCCTTGGAGCGGTGCTGCGGTTCACCCCGTTCGGCTCATGGCTGATGCTGACAGGCACAAATCCGACAGCAGCCGTTTATGCAGGCTTTCCTCGCGCCGGGATCTTGATCGGTACCTACACCTTGAGCGGAACGCTATCGGCACTGGCCGGGATCGTCATTGCTGCCCGCAACGTCAATGTGAAGTTCGACTATGGCAGTTCCTACCTGCTGATCGCAATTCTGATCGTCGTGATGGCGGGTGTGAAGCCAGAAGGCGGCCACGGTAAAGTCATTTCGGTCGTCCTCAGCGCTGTCGCGCTCCAGCTGATGTCGAGTTTGCTCAACTTCGGTGGCCTGTCGAATTTTCTCCGCGATTTCGCCTGGGGCCTGCTGCTCCTGCTGTTCCTTGCCGTCGGTCGCTACGATGTCGTCGGCTATCTCTCGCCCTCGAAAGGGCAGTTCAAACCTTCGTCGCCCGTCCCTCAGGCGCCGAGGCCTAACAACTGAGGGTTCATTTGTGGAGGAGAAAATGAAAACCATGTCAAAGCGCATTTTGATCGCAGGCGTTGCGGGTGCGCTGCTTAGCGGCGCCATCGGAGCTGTTATGGCTGCCGACAAGCCAGTCATCGTAACGGTCGTCAAGATCAGCGGTATTCCGTGGTTCGACCGTATGAGCACAGGCGTCGAAGCTTTCCAGAAGGCCAACCCGGACGTCGTTGCCAGCCAGAGCGGCCCACCGACCGCTGACGCCGCCCAGCAGCTACAAATCATCCAGGACCTGACGGCCAAGGGAGTCAATGCTCTCGCCGTCGTGCCGATGGACCCGGCCGTCATCGAAGGCGCCCTCAAGCGTGCGATGGATCGTGGGATCGTTGTCGTCACCCATGAGGCCGACAACGAGAAAAATACGCAGGCGGACGTGGAGGCGTTCGACAACGCGGACTACGGGACGGCTCTCAACGAGCGTCTCGCCCAATGCATGGGCCAGAAGGGCAAGTGGACGACATTTGTGGGCTCTGTGGGTAGCCGGACGCACATGCAGTGGGTCGGCGCAGGCGAAGCGAATGCTAAGAAGTATCCAGGCATGGAACTGGTCGATTCGAACAACGAATCCTTCGACGACGCCAATGGCACTTACGAAAAAGCCAAGGAAATCCTGCGCAAGCATCCTGATATCCGGGGCTTCCAGACGTCCGCTGGCAACGACGTTCTCGGTGTCGGTCGCGCCATCGACGAAGCTGGCCTGAGCGGAAAGATTTGCCTCGTCGGCACCGGACTGCCCAATCCATCCGCCGATCTTCTGGAAGCCGGAGCCATCACGGCAATCGGCTTCTGGGACCCGCAGAAGGCAGGGATGGCGATGAACTCGCTGGCCAAGCTCCTGCTGGAAAACAAGCAGATCACCGACGGGATGGATCTTGGCGTCGAAGGATACAACAAGGTCAAGGTCACCAAGGGTGCCGGCGACGGCCTGCTGGTGATCGGCAACGGCATGGTTCTGGTCGATAAGTCCAGCTACAAGCCGCACCTTTTCTAATCTCAGCAACTGGCGGGCGCCGCGATCCGTCGCGGCGCCGGCGGAGAAATGGTCGACACAGCCGTGCGACGACCGCGTTGATTGAGGATAATAGACGTGTCAGCGGACATCAACGAAGGCCAACTGGCTTCGAGCCGGTTCCTGGAACTTCGAAATATTCAGAAGTGGTTCGGTGGCGTGCACGCGCTCCGCGGCATCGACCTGACGATCGATCTTGGCGAGGCCTATCACCTGCTCGGCGAAAACGGCTGCGGCAAAAGTACCGTGATCAAGATCATGTCGGGTGCCATCTCGCCAAGCGTAGGGGAGATTATCCTTGAAGGCGCAGGCTTCCCGGCAATTACGCCGATCCAATCCCTGAGCCACGGCATCGAGACTGTCTATCAGGATTTGTCACTGCTGCCAAACCTTACGGTCGCCGAAAATGTGGCGCTCAGTGAGCAGCTTGTCTCCGGTCATGGTCGCCTGGCAAGACTGTTCGACCGCAAGCGGCTGATGGACACGGCAGTGACCGCGCTTGCGATAGCGGGCTTGCCCACAGACCGATCCTTTCTCAATACGATTGTCGCGGATCTTCCGCTGGCAAGCCGACAATTGGTGGCCATCGCGCGCGCCGTGGCGACCAATGCCAAGCTCGTGATCATGGACGAACCGACGACGTCCCTGACACGACGCGAGGTCGATAACCTCATCCGCGTCGTCGAGCGGCTGCGGCAGGAGAATGTCGCTGTCCTTTTCGTGACACATAAGCTCGACGAATGCTACCGGATCGGTGGCCAGGCGATTGTCTTTCGCGACGGTCAGTGCGTGGCAACGGGCCCCATCGCTCAATACACCAAGGCGCAGCTGTCCGAGCTGATGACAGGACGATCGATTGATTCCGATCGGTACAGACATGGCAGGCCCGGCGTGGAAATGGCACTGGCGGTGAAAGACCTCAGCGCTCCGGGTCTGGTCAACATGAGCTTCGAACTGCGAAAGGGCGAGATCCTCGGTATCACTGGTCTTGCGGACTCCGGCCGCAATGAACTCGCCATGGCCATCGCCGGCGTCAGGCCCGCCACGGGCGGAAGCATCCGGCTCGAAGGCGCAGAGGTGAAAATCCGTCGTCCGGTGGACGCGATCGACTACGGCATTGGCTACGTCCCGGAGGATCGTCTGGCGGAAGGGCTGTTTCTCGACAAGTCAATTCTCGACAACGAGATTGCCCTGATTCTGAGAAAGCTCAGCAACACGTTTGGCATCGTGAACCGCGGGAAGGGCCGGGCAATCGCCGGCAAGCTCTCGGAAGACATGCGTCTGAACACCAAGGATCTCGACTTGCCGGTCGGCTCTCTGTCGGGTGGCAACCAGCAGCGCGTCCTCATCGGACGCTGGCTCAGCATTAATCCGAAACTGCTGTTGCTCCACGGACCGACGGTCGGTGTCGACGTCGGCTCCAAGGATACCATTTACCGCGCAATTCAGAAGTTTGCGGAAGCCGGCATGGGGATCGTCATCGTCAGCGATGACCTTCCTGAGCTGTTGCAAAACACGGACCGGATACTCGTGATGCTGGATGGTCGACTCGTCCAGGAATTTGAAACGGAGCAGGCATCCGAGGATCAGCTCTATCAGGCCATGCTGGCCGTCAAGCCGGAGTTGGTGCATTGAGCGCGTCAGAGTCAGACAAATTCCCCCAGCCTCTCTCCATGTCCAGCCGCTTGAGCCTTGGTGATCTCGTTCGCAGACGGCCTGAAACGATCACCTTCATCATTCTTGTGACCATCTGCGTCGCAGTCTCGATCGCCAACCCCGCCTTTCTGCAGCCATCGACGTTGATCGATATCGGCCGTTCCAGCGTGGTGATGGGTCTCTTTGCGCTGGGTGTCTTCATCATCCTTGCGGCGGGTGGTATCGACGTCTCATTCACGGCGATCGCCGCCTTCACGATGTATTCCATGACCGTGCTGGTCCAGACCAAGTTGCCCGGCCTGCCTATCGCCGTGATCATGATTATCGCGACGGCTGGTGGTGCCGTGCTCGGATTGTTCAACGGCCTGCTTGTCCATCACCTGAAGGTTCCGTCGCTGATTGTCACCATCGGCACGCAATATCTGTTTCGCGGCTTCCTGCTCTCTTTCATCGGCACCGTGTGGATTATGTCGCTGCCGCCGCAAATGGGCGCCTTCGGTCGCCTGCCGCTGCTGCAGTTCGAGACGGCGAATGGGGCGACCGTAACGCTGCCATTCTACTTCCTCGCCCTGCCCATCGCCGCGCTGGTGACGTGGTGGATCCTGAACCGCACCTTGATGGGGCGGGCCATCTTCGCAGTCGGCGGCAATGCCAATATCGCGAGCCGCCTTGGCTACAACCTGAAGACCGTCCACCTCTTCCTGTTCGGATATGCGGGCGCGCTGGCCGGCCTCGCGGGCATCATCCATGTCTGCGCAAACCGCCAGGCGAACCCCTTCGATCTCGTCGGAACGGAAATCAACGTGATCGCTGCCGTCGTGCTGGGTGGCGCGAAGATCACGGGCGGCACCGGATCCGTGCTGGGCACGATCCTGGGCGTCCTCCTGATCGTCGTCATCAACAGTGTGTTGGTTCTCGTCGGCATCCCAAGCACCTGGCAGAGGCTTGTCGTCGGCGTGTTCATCCTTCTCGCGGCTGCATTCTTCGTGACACGCCAGCGCAAACGATAATTTCAGGAGAAAATCATGCGTAAGTTTTTGAATGACCCAGCCGACTTCGTCGATGAAATGCTCGATGGCATCTACCGCGCTCATCCGGAGGTGACTTTTGTCGCTGAGGATAAGCGCTGCATGGTGACGTCAAAGCCCAAGCCCGGCAAAGTCGGGATCGCCACAGGCGGCGGCTCCGGCCACCTCCCGCTTTTTCTCGGCTACATCGGTGACGGCATGCTCGACGGTGCAGGCGTCGGCGGTGTGTTTCAGTCGCCAAGTTCCGAGCAGATCTATCAGGTGACCAAAGCCATCGATCAGGGCGCTGGCGTGCTCTATATCTATGGCAACTACAGTGGCGACCTTATCAATTTCGACATGGCGGCGGAGCTTGCAGATCTGGATGACATTCGTGTCAGGCAGGTTGTCGGAAATGACGACGTAGCATCCTCGGTGGTTGGGGAGGAGCACAAGCGACGCGGCGTTGCTGGCGTGTACTTCGTCTACAAGGCCGCAGGTGCCGCCGCTGCTGAAGGAATGACACTCGATCAGGTCTACGAGGTCGCCGAAAAGGCGCGACTGCAGACGCGTACCATGGGCGTTGCGCTCTCCAGTTGCGTCGTCCCGGAAATCGGCCATGCAACCTTCTCCATCGGCGAAGACGAGATGGAGATCGGCATGGGCATCCATGGTGAACCCGGCATTCGCCGCACGAAGTTGGCGCCCGCCGACAGCGTAATCGACCAGATGATGGAGCGCATCTTCGCCGAACAGGACTATAAGCGCGGTGACGAAGTTGCGGTGCTGATGAACGGTTTGGGCGGTACGCCGTTGGAAGAGCTCTACATCATGTTCCGGCGCGTTTCACAGCTGATGGCAGGCCGCAGCGTCCAGATCAAGCACGTCTGGATAGGCGAGTTCGCCACGTCCATGGAGATGGCGGGCGCTTCCGTGTCCATCCTTCATCTCGACCCGGAACTTGATCGCCTGATGGCCGCGCCGGCCAACACCCCATTCTTCAAGCACATCGCTTCGTGAGGACATAACGATGGACGTCATATCTGCATCCAACCTCATCCGTCTTTTCGAAGCTTGGAAACAATTGTTTGTCGAACAGCGAGACTATCTCATATCACTCGATGGAAAGGTTGGTGACAGCGATCTTGGCATCACCATGAGCAAGTCGTTCACGGCTGCTGCCGAGGCGGTGGCATCTGAAGGAGCCGCAGCTGGGATTCCGAAGCTGCTGCGCACGGCAGGAGCGATCATGGCCCGCACGGCACCCTCGACCATGGGAACGCTGACTGCCACCGGATTTTTGAGAGCGAGCAAAGCGGTCGAGGGTGCGGAGGCGCTTGGCACGACCGAGATGGCAGCGTTTTGGGTCGCGTTCAAGGACGGGGTTGCCGAACGCGGCAAGGCCAAAGTTGGCGATAAGACGATAATGGATGTCCTGGCGCCTGTCGCAGCAAGTCTTCAGACCGCGGCAACGAGCGGGCTGGCGCTCCAAGAGGCGCTTTCCAACGCCGCCGCCGTCGCTTCAGGGGCATTGGAAGACACCAAATCCCTGGTCGCACAGCATGGCAAGGCGGCTGCCTTCCAGGAGAAAACAGTCGGCCTTCAGGACGCGGGAGCGACGGTCGGGGCGATGTTGATCGGCACGCTGAGCGATTTCGTTTCATCATAGAACGCGAGGTCGAAATCGACGCTCTCGTGCGGAATTCAGGTGCATTTGTGCGTGTCACCGACGGTGGATGAAGCATAGGCACTTGAGGACTTTAGCTTCGGGCGGAGCATGGCCGAGGACGAGTCATGATCGAAGCAATTGATACCTTGTAACTGCAACGCTTTGGGAGAAGAAGAATGGAGTATCGGCAGCTTGGCCGCTCGGGTCTGAAAGTATCTGCGATCACCATGGGGACGATGACCTTCGGAGGCGTCGGTTGGGCAAAAACCGTCGGCGATCTCGGAATTGACGAGGCGCGCCGCCTTGTCGACCTCTGCATCGATGCCGGTGTAAACCTCATTGACACCGCGGACGCATATTCCGACGGCCTCTGCGAAGAGATCCTCGGTGAAATCATCGGCGGACCGCGCAAGAATGGCGTTTTGATCGCCACCAAGGCACGGTTCCCGATGGGCAACGGGCCGAACAAAGCCGGACTTTCGCGCCAACACCTCATCAGGGCATGCGAAGATAGCCTGAGGCGCATGAAGACTGACGTGATTGATCTCTATCAGGTCCACGAGTGGGATGGCCTGACGCCCGTTGAGGAGACGATGGAAGCGCTCGATACCTTGGTGAGGCAGGGCAAGATTCGCTATATCGGTTGTTCGAACTTTTCCGGTTGGCACATCATGAAGGCGCTCGGCGTGTCCGAGCGTGATCACTACCAGCGCTTCGTGAGCCAGCAGATCCACTATACTCTGGAAACGCGTGACGCGGAGAATGAACTGGTTCCCATCAGCGTCGACCAAGGCCTCGGGATTCTGGTCTGGGCTCCGATCGCAGGCGGTCTTCTGTCTGGTAAACATCGCCGCAACCAGGCCACGCCGGAAGGCACTCGCCAATTTGCCGGGTGGACCGAACCACCAATCCGGGACGAGGTCAGGCTTTGGAACATCGTCGAGGCGCTCGTTGAGATTGGCGAGGGGAGAGGGTTGTCTGCTGCTCAGGTTGCCCTTGCCTGGCTGTTGGGCCGACCAGCGGTCACGTCGGTTATCGTCGGCGGCCGCACCGAAACCCAGTTCAGGGACAACTTGGCCTCCGTGGAACTCAAGCTCACGGATGAGGAGCTGTCAAAACTCGATCAGGTCAGCCTGCCATGGCTTCAGTATCCCTACTGGCACCAGAGAAACACGGCGTCGGATCGCCTTGGACCTGCCGATCTGAGCCTAATTGCGCCTTACCTTGTATGAGGCACTGCTGACGGAGGAACACCGAGTGATTAATCGCAAAGCGATTAGCCACTCGGTGCCATGGATTGGCCCCCCAGGCGAATTGGAGTCGGTCGGGAAGGGCAGAAGTTCCCTACACCAGTGTTGGTGGTTCGTCATGGATCGAGGGCAAAGCCGGTCGCCTGTTAGACTTTGACCATATCGCATATGGGTCGTGACCTGATGTGATGGACGGCCTCCGCTCCCGGCACCACAATGTGCCAATATGTGGGGTGTCGAACTCACATCAGGTCAGATCCCATCAGGACGTAGGATGCAATCTGTCTACAGGATTTGGCTACCACTTTGAAATAGCTGCTATTGTTGCGCTGCAAATTTCAATTGGCGACTTATCCGTGATCTGAAGTCATCCAAGGGTTCAGGCCTAGAAAACAAGAAACCCTGCAGATCGGTGCAGCCCACTGCGATCAAGAAGTCACGGTGACCCTGAGTTTCCACACCTTCCGCTGTTGTCGCCTTGCCCAAGGTACGGCTCAGGCTGACGATCGCGGATATGATAGCCGCACCCTCGGCACGCGTCCCGAGTAGCCTCACAAAGGATCTGTCGATTTTAATTCTGTCGATGTTAAATTGGATGACGTGGCTGAGTGACGAGAACCCTGTGCCGAAATCGTCAAGGGCTACACGAACACCGTGAGCCCGAAGCCGTGTTAGTGCGGCTAGAGCGTCCTCGTTGATGTTGAACAGCGTTGCTTCTGTCAACTCTAATTCCAGTCGGGATGGAGGTAAGCCTGTCACCGCGAGTATTTCCAGCACATGACGATCAAATTCGGGATGCCGCATTTGCGAAGGTGAAACGTTGACTGCGATGGATATCTCTGTTGGCCAGTTTGATGCGGCTTCAGCCGCCTCTCTCAACACCCATTCGCCGAGCTGATCGATGATACCGGCTTCTTCGGCGATCGAAATGAATTTGTCAGGCGTTAGCAGCCCATGCGTCGGGTGGTTCCACCGGACGAGCGCCTCGGCGCTTGAAAGCTCACCAATTTGGTCAGAACGATACACGCCCTGAAAATAGACCTCTAGATTGCCCCTATCGATGTCTTGCCCGCCGCTTTCCGCGGAGGCAGACGAACTGCCTTCCAGAACGATACGCAGATCGCGTTTGAGAGCCTCCCGTGCCTCGACTTTGCTGTCCATTGAATGATCATAGGAGACAGCTCTGGCTCGACCGGCTGTCTTCGCTTGGTAAAGCGCAACGTCGGCTCGGCGAAGGAGCTCATCGACCGTCCGTATGTCATCATCGAAGGTCGTAACGCCGATTGAGCCGCCTACGCGGACGACGATGTCGCCGCCGCGAAGCTGAAAGGGATCACTCAAGGCCCTTATGATTTTTTCACAAAACGCGATGTGATTATCTGTATCTCCTCCACACTCGGGCATTAGCAACGCAAACTCGTCTCCGCCAACGCGTGCGAGGGTGTCACTTGAATTTATCAGCTCGGAAATCTTTGTGACAACTGCGAGCAGAAGTTCGTCCCCGGTTGCGTGTCCGTATGTATCGTTTACCTGCTTGAATTTGTCCAAATCGATGAGTGCGATGGCAGCAGTGCTACGATCGGCCTTCATTGAGGCAAGACACTCCTCAAAGCGAGAGGCGAACAAAGCTCGATTGGGAAGTCCGGTCAAAACGTCGTGAAGCGAGAGATGCTTCGCATGGTGCTCGCTATCGCTTAACTCATTCAGGCTTCGGCGCAAGCGTGCCATCAATGCAAAAAACAAACCAGCGATCATCAATCCGGCAACAGAAAGTACTGGGATGAGACGACCCAGAACTCTTGACCCTGGCAAGTCCGGCTTCCAGATGATGAAGCCAATGGGCTCACCAGTTGCCGTCGCATTTATTTCGAAGGCAACCTCAGTAAGGTCCTGATCCGCACTACGCGCGTACCGGGCACCGGCCAACCCTTGTTCGCGACTGAGTGTGTCGAGTGTGACTCCATCAAGGAAACGAACGACCAAGAGATACAAATGTTCTACTTTTGCTACGCCCGCGGTCGACGACCTCAAGACGGGAATGGAGCCTACGACAGAAGGGCGGCCCTCAAGTCGCATTAAACCAACCCTGCCTGATGCAGCCAAGGGATCTTGTTGAGCAAGCCCTTTTTCAAGACCAATGATAAGCGGTTGAAGGAGCGGTCGCACCCACTTGAAACGGCGCGTCGCTTCTGGATCTGAGGTTAGGGCGAGTTCCCCCTTGGAGTTAGTCAGGAAAGCGGCATTGAAACCGAAGACTGTTGTCGCAATCCTTCCGAAGGTCTCTGCAGATGCGGGACTACTACCTTCACCAGCGAGACGGGTATCGCCGCTCGCTGAAGACGGATCTCCCACCAAAAAGGACGCGTAGCCAGCGCCGATCAGCTGCATTTCTTGAGAAACCCGCGTCACCTGATCACTCAAACGACCAGTGACGAGTTGCCGTTGACGATCAAGGGCTGCAGCATCGCTTTCCGAACCGGCCCAAACGGCAGCTAAGAATACAAGCCCTAGGATCCCGAGCGCGCTGACGGCAAGCAGAATCAATAGTGACCCAGATGATGTCTGCGTTACTCTGTATTTAATTAAATTTATTTTTGCATTGCCACGCACGCGACTCCCCCCAGTCGACATAACAGTGACTTGGATTGATTACGAATTACACTTCAATTCATGCTGAAATTAGCATGCACGAGGAAAATCTCCTTAATAGTTGCGTGATATGTATGCCTACCGCGATGTCAGGTCTTGGCAACACTGTCCGGCGCATCTGCATTGGTGAGATATGCATTTTATGAAAATCTTGCGGGTATTTATGTGTTTGATGTCGCTCGGATGTTTATTCACTGCGAGCGTTAGCCTCGCTGGAGAAAATTCAGATTCCAAAAGCATCAAGATCGCAGTGGAGGGTGCCTTTCCGCCGTTCAACTATGTTGATTCCAATAAACAACTTCAAGGTTTCGATGTAGATATTGGAAGAGCGCTCTGTAAGGTAGCTAACTTGAAGTGTGAGTTTGTTGTCCAAGAATGGACAACCATGATCCCTGACTTGCTAGCGGATCGCTTTGACGCAATTGTCTCGTCCATGTCGATGAGCGCTGAAAGACGAAAAAGCGTCGCATTCACCCAAAAATACTATGACAGCCCCTCGGTATTCATCGTTAAAAAAGGGAGCGATATTGCAGGTACAAGCATAGAGGACTTGAAGAAGCTCCGACTAGGCGTAACAGCGGCAACTTCACAAGAAGCTTATGCGAGACGGTTTTACGCGGGTGTGTCTACTGCTGAATTTCATGCATCCCCAGATCTTTACAAAGCTCTTGTCGACGGAAGTGTCGATATAATTATTGAGGATAAGCTGGCAATCTATGACTGGCTCGCAAACACAAAAGCGGGAAGTTGCTGCGAGTATAAAGGCTCCGATATTAAAAATACGGAGTATTTTGGCGATGGCGCGGGTATTGCAGTGCGCCCTTCCGACACGGAATTGCTGAAAAAGCTGAATTCGGCGCTTGAAGTAATCGAAGCGGACGACACGTACGATACTATTAATGCCAAATATTTCCCGTTCAGTATCCGATAACGCTGCCTGCAGAAAGCTTACTGGAAATACCAACGCATTTTGAAAGTTCGTATTGACGCGGAGACAGAGCCACAAAAATGTAGGCCGCTTATCACGACAAGCCCTTTGCCCGTTGGCGCGCGAAGCTGGGCCTGAGTTCTATAAATTGGCCTTACGCCGCCAAGGTTCTTTTCATCAATTACTTCGCTCATTCGAATAGTGTGTCGCCTGTTCGCATTCTATCAAGAGCTTAAACCATGGAGAAATGGCGGCCTCGCTCTGATGCCGTTCACTTCACCGCGGCGGTCGATCCGCTGTCGGATTTCAAAACGAGATTTAGCCTATAACCAAGTGCGTATGCTACCTTTGCGATTGTCCCAAACTCTGGATTGCCATCTCCACTTATTGCCCGGTAAAGAGCAGGTCGCGTAAGTCCGGTATTCCGAGAAAGATCGGACATGCCGCGCGCCCGCGCGACAACACCAAGAGCGCGAGCAATATGGTTTGCGTCTCCATCTTCGCTAGCAGCTAAAAGATATTCAGCAATCGCTTCCTCACTTCCAAGAAATTCGGCGGAGTCGTACTCAAATGTCTCAAGTTGCATGCGATTACTCCTTCAATTGTTGTGCTAGTTTTTTTAGCTATCGAATATCTTTCTCTTGGGTACTCTTGTCGCCACGACAGAGGAGAACATAGACGACCAACCCTTCCCGGACAAAATTGACACGATAACCAGGCCCGTAGTTAATGCGGAGTTCGCTCACGCCTTCGCCGACTGGCTTTACATCCCCAGGATTTCCTGCGGCGAGACGGTCAATGCGGTCGGCTATTCGAGCTTGGGCACGAAAGTCCTTTAGCGTTTTGATCCAGTCCGCATAATTACGGGTGCGCCTAATCGTGAACATGAACTTGTGTAACCCATAGGGGACAAAACATCGAGTCGGTGGTGCTTTGGGGTCTGGTTATTTAAAATTTTTATCCTGCATGTCGTCAGCCATATGATTGTTGGAGGTTCAATCTTCATAACATCAGGATGGCCTGTCTTTTTCTGCCCCGGCTGTCCGTACGCGTTTCAACCCTCTGCGAGGCCCCGGTCCGGCCGTTCATATCGCATCAAGGCGAAGAGCGCTTACTAGCACTACTTTGGCAGATTCGGGCAAGCCTGGTTTGAGATGATTTGCGCTCTCACTTTTGGGGCGCGATATGGCGGATTGGGATATAGAGCTTTCAGCATTTTTGCAGCCGTTTCTGGAGAAGCTTGGACACAAGAAACGGCGACAGATGTGTCCACTTTATGTGTCGGGGCTTATCGGTCCCGGAGACCGCAAGAGTATTGAGCCGATGGCGGAACGGTTCGCTCCAGGCCAGTACGACCGTCTCCACCATTTCATTTCCGACGGCCTTTGGGATGCTGTTCCTCTTGAGGCCGAGCTCGCGCTGCAGGCGGACAGGATCGTTGGCGCATCCGATGCGTTTCTGGTGATTGATGACACCGGCCTGCCGAAGAAGGGGGATCATTCCGTCGGAGTAGCGCCGCAATACGCCTCGATGCTGGGCAAGAGAGCAAATTGCCAGACGCTGGTGTCAGTGACGCTTGCGCGAGACGAGGTGCCGGTCCCGGTTGGCCTGCGTCTGTTCCTGCCGGATAGCTGGATCGGTGATCAGGAGCGCATGGCGAAGGCTGGGGTCCCAGACGACATGCGGACCTCTCGCACGAAGCCGGAGATTGCTCTTGCCGAGATCGATCGGTTGATCGTGACCGGTGTCCGGTTTGGCACAGTGCTGGCTGACGCAGGTTACGGCCTGTCGGCTGCGTTCCGAAAGGGCTTAAGTGAACGTGGCCTCACTTGGGCGGTCGGTATCCCCAAGCATCAGAAGGTTTATCCCGATGATGTTGGATTGATCTTTTCCGTCTCCGGTCATGGCCGTCCTCGCAAACATTCGATCCCCGACACCCTTTCGGTTGCCGCCGAAACGATGTTGGCATCTGCAAGCTGGAAGAAGGTCAGTTGGCGCCGCGGCACAAAAGGTCGCCTGACCGCACGGTTTGCAGCATTGCGCATCCGGATCGCCGATGGCACGCCGCAGCGCATCTATGACAAGGGACAGCAGCACATGCCGGGCGAAGCGGCCTGGCTAGTTGGCGAATGGCGATCAAACGACGAGCGCAAATACTACCTGTCCAATTTGCCGGTCGATGCGACATTGAAAGTGCTGGCGGCCGCGATCAAGGCGAGATGGGTCTGCGAACAGGCGCATCAGCAGATGAAAGAGGAGCTCGGTCTCGATCACTTCGAGGGCCGATCGTGGCAAGGCCTACATCGGCACGCTCTGATGACGATGATCGCTTATGCTTTTCTCCAGCACCAGAGATTGCAAACTGCAAAGCGGGAAAAAAAAGAAGCGACGAGTTCGCTGTGGGCCGCCTGAACCGACCTTGCCAGCCGTCCGTCGAGCCGTGATCAATGCGCTTACTATACCGCCAGCACAGATCCGATGTCCGCACTGTCAACAACACTTTCATAGCAAAAATTCAATTCTGCCAAAGTAGTGCTAGGCCGTAGACTCATAACGATCTGATCCAGATTCTTGCTACTGCCAATTTTACGGCGGCCAGAAAGTTGAGGGGGTTTTTGTCATAGCGCGTTGCGATGCCTCTGAACTGCTTGAGTTTGCTGAAGAAACGCTCGACCAGATTTCGCTGTCGGTAAACCCATTGGCTGAAGGGGAAGCTTTGCTTTCGATTGCTTTTGGCAGGGATGTTGGCCCAGGCCTGCTTCTGCTTTGCCAATGTTCTTATCGCATTGGTGTCGTAAGCCTTGTCCGCCAGCAGGATCGCACCTTTGGATATATCCTTTAACATCGGCTCAGCCATGCGACCGTCATGGGCTTGCCCGGCTGTGAGTGCCAGACGGACCGGTCGGCCGTCTGCATCGACAACGGCGTGGATCTTGGTGGTCAGGCCGCCACGGGAACGTCCCATGCAGCCATCGTCTTGATCCCCCTTTTTCCCGTGGCCGCATGTTGATGGACACGGACACAGGAACTGTCGATCATGACGATATCGCCATCGAAGGCCTTGGAAATCTCGCCCAAAACATGGTCCCAGACACCCGCTTTGCGCCACCGAACGAACCGGTTGTAGCAAGTTGTGTATGGGCCATATCGGTCCGGAACGTCTGCCCAGGGCGAGCCTGTCCGGAAACGCCACAAAATACCGTTGATCACACGGCGGTCGTCAACGCGTGGCACGCCACGCGGCTTGTTCGGCAACAAAGGCTGGATCACAGACCACTCGAAATCGGTGAGATCAAACCGGCGACGGGTCATGAGAGGCCTCCAAATCAAAGCCTCAATGAATCAAAATCAGGCTGATTTGCAAACCCCGTTTATGAGTGCGCGGCCTAGGATCCGTTTCTTTCTCCCAGAACGACTTGAAAAATGCTATCGTTTCTACTATTTTGATATCAAGTCAAAATATAGATAGGATTGAACCAGTGGCGGCTGTGACCATTCGAAACATCTCTGATGAAACGCATCGGGCATTACGCGCAAGAGCAACTCACCACGGCCGTAGTACCGAGGCCGAAATTCGTGACATTCTTGAAGCCGCTGTTCGTCCATCTGGACGCGTGAAACTCGGATCATTGCTCGCGGCCATTGGTCGTGATGCCAAACTGTCAGACAGTGACGTCGAAGCGCTGCAACAACAGCGCGACAGGACCCCGGCAGAACCGATGATTTTCGAATGATCTTGCTAGACACTAATGTAGTATCGGAGCCTTGGAAGCCGGCTCCTGATACTGCTGTGCTGACTTGGCTGGATGCACAGGCCATCGAGACGCTATTCATCTCTGCGATTTCAATTGCCGAACTTCGTTTCGGGATTGCCTCAATGCCCTCAGGAAAGCGTCAGACAATTCTCCACGATCGCCTTGAAGGTGAAGTTCTTCCCATCTTTGACGGGCGCGTTCTACCTTTTAACGTAGGCACAGCGCAATTCTACGCGAAGCTGATGGCTAGCGCCCGAACATCAGGAAAGGCGATCGGGAAGGCTGATGGATGCATTGCTGCTACGGCAGCAGAAAACCATCTCGCGGTCGCAACGCGAGATACAAGCCCATTTGAGGCAGCCGGAGTGAGAGTTATCAATCCTTGGGTCGCCTAAGCCTTTAGAATTGTAGGTCGATGGTTCGATTCGGCTCAAGACCTGAAATCTTGGTTCCACTTTTTGCTCAACAGGGCTGTGGCCCATGGCAGCCTTGCGCCTTCGTTTCGGGCATAGAGCAGAATTTCAAGACAACCGAAAACCGGACATGCGGCTGGTAGCGACAATGAGATGATCGTTCTGTTTCAGAACACTTCATATGGCGTGGCAATTGCGACCCGCGACGGTGCCACTTGGAAATCTCTCGGCAGCATCCGGTGATGCGCCATGACCATCTGGCAGGCGCTGCGGGCGTCCTGGCGTAGGTCGTGATGGATGACGAAAGTGAGAAGGCCTTGCGTCAACAGGCTGCGGTTGTCGGCATCGAGATCGTGGGCGGCGAAGACGTCGATCCGGCGCCTGTCTTCGGCGAAGGCCTTCAGGATCGCCCGATTGCCGCCGCCAATCGAATAGACGGCGCGTATTTCGTTATCGGCGACAAGCGCCGCCTTCACCAGCCTTTCCGTCGTGCGGTCGACACCGAACCCCTCTGATATAGTCGTGATGCCAAGATGCGGTGCGTCCTTGTGAAGCGCGTCGCGAAAGCTGCGGTGGCGTTCTTCCTCGCCGGAGAAACGAGCGCTCGACAGCGTCAGCAACACCTTGCCTGTCGCCTGCCCCGCCATGCGGGCGACCATATAGGCGGCTGTTGCACCGGCTACGCGATTGTCCATTCCCACATAACCCTGGCGGGCAGGCACGGGCAGATCGGTCACCAGCGTCACAACGGGAATGCCGCTTGCCATCAACTCGCTTGCCATATGCGCGATCGCTGGTGTCGAGGGCACCTTGACGACAACACCATGGCTGCCGCGCCGGCGGATGCGATTAAGGATAGCAAGGAGATCGCGCTCTTCCATGGTCTCGGCCACGTGAAAACGGGTCGACAGCGAAGCCGGCCTCATGCCGGGAAGTTCGGCCTCGAAGGCCGCGCGTACCGCATTCGAAAATCGCTGCGGCGTTTCCATCACCACGTCTATGACGAGGCGCCGCCCGCCGATGCATGAGTCGGCATATTGCCGCTCCAGTTCCACCATCGCTGCCTCGATCTTCAGCGCCGTGGCGTGCGCGACATGCGCACGGCCATGCAGGGCCCGGTCGACAGTCGCGAGACTGAGCCCCGATTGCAGGGCGATGTCCTTTAGCGGGAACGGCGGAGCCATTAATCCACTCCTGAGGTATTTTTGAGGTGTTTTCCTGCTCATCTCTCCCACTACGGTTGGTTATGGTCAAGTCTGGAGAGAAACATTGGGAGGAACACCATGGATACGCAGACCCTGACCAGCCGCCGTCGCCAAAAAGTCTGGCTCGATAAGGAGAGTGGCAAGATTGACGACTTCGAGGCATTGGTGGCACGGACCACGAATCCGCACGACTGGCCGTTTGCCTCCGGCGTCGTGAAGAACGTGTTGATCTATGATGGATCGAGGGTCCGCGAGATCGCTCGCGACCCGGATGCCCGCCTCGAATTGATGGCGGAATGGATCGAAGCCTTCTCGACCGGCCCCGGCGTCATCGTCATCAAGCGGGCCATTGCCGACCTGACTGTCGTCGACGGCGCGACTGATGTCTTCAACGCTATCGTCGCGGCAGAGAAGGAAGGTGGCAGAGCTGCCGCCGACCATTTCGCCAAGCCCGGCGCAAATGATCGCATCTGGAATTCGCTGCAGAAACACGCGCTCGCCGCCCCTGAGAATTTCGCCCGCTACTACGCCTCTGACGCGATCGCCATGGCGTCAGAAGCCTGGCTCGGCCGAGGCTACCAGATGACCGCACAGATGAACCGGGTGAACCCCGGCGGCAAGGCGCAGGTTCCGCATCGCGATTATCATCTCGGCTTCATGTCTCCAGAGCAGATGCAAGCCTATCCCGGCCATATCCACGCGATCTCGCCGGTGCTTACCCTGCAGGGTGCGGTTGCCCATTGTGACATGCCTATCGAAAGCGGGCCGACGCTATTCCTGCCCTATTCGCAATCCTTCTTCGAGGGATACCTTGCCTTCGGGCGTCCGGAATTCCAGACCGTATTTGCCGAACACCACGTGCAATTGCCTCTCGCCAAGGGTGACGCCGTGTTCTTCAGTCCAGCGCTGATGCATGGCGCCGGCAACAATGTCTCCAAGGACATCTGGCGCATGGTGAACCTTTTGCAGGTCTCCTCAGCCTTTGGCCGCGCCATGGAATCCGTCGATCGCGACGCCATGTGCAAGGCCGTCTATCCGCCGCTTCTGGCCGCCCGGACATCTGGATCACTGACCCTGTCCGAGGTGGCCAATGCTATCGCCGCAACCGCCGAGGGCTATGCCTTTCCAACCAATCTCGACCGAGATCCCCCGGTCGGCGGTCTTGCGCCGAAGACGCAG
This sequence comes from Rhizobium tumorigenes, assembly GCF_003240565.2. Classification (NCBI taxonomy): domain Bacteria; kingdom Pseudomonadati; phylum Pseudomonadota; class Alphaproteobacteria; order Hyphomicrobiales; family Rhizobiaceae; genus Arminella; species Arminella tumorigenes. The sequence continues at coordinate 142,977 of NZ_CP117256.1, read as the reverse complement.
AACACCATGATGGCGGAAGCGCTTGAGGCTGGGATGGAGCCTCAGGTCTTCGCGAGCTTGGTGGATACTCAGGCGGCAAAGCGCAAGGCATGAAGGAGCAAGGCATGACAGGGAGGATGAAGAGCGACATGGGGAGACTGGATGGAGAGATCGCCGTTGTTACCGGCGGAACGCAAGGCTCAGGCGCGGAAGTGGCCAGGCTCTTTGCCGAACGCGGGGCAGGCGGTCTGGTGATCTGCGGGCGGGGCCGTGAAAAGGGGGAGGCAAAGGCGAAGGAGATCACCGAACGCTACGGCACGCCGGTCACCTTCGTGGCCGCCGATCTCGGCCGCGTCGAGGATTGCCGCGCCGTGATTGCAGCCGCCGACCAGACCTTCGGCCGCATCGATGCGCTGATCAATGTTGCCGCACTGACCGATCGCGGCACGATCCTCGACACGGACGAAGCGCTGTTCGACAGCATCTTTGCGGTCAACACCCGTGCGCCCTTCTTCCTGATCCAGGATGCGGTGAAGCTGATGCTGCGCGATGGCATCGAGGGCACGATCGTCAACATCTCCTCCATGTCCTCGATGGCCGGCCAGCCCTTCATCGCGGCCTATTGCGCCTCCAAGGGTGCGCTCGATACGCTCACCCGCAATGTCGCCTTCGGCCTGCTCAAGAACCGTATCCGCTGCAATGCCCTCAATATCGGCTGGATGTCGACCGACGGCGAGGATCGCATTCAGCGGGAATATCACGGCGCGCCTGCCGACTGGCTGAAGGACGCCGCTGCCCGCCAGCCCATCGGCCGCCTCGTCGACCCGGCCGAAGTCGCCCGCGCCTGCGCCTATCTTTCGTCGGAGGAAAGCGGCCTGATGACAGGCGCTACAATCAATTTCGACCAGTCGATCTGGGGCGCCTACGAGGACAGCCCGCATCCGAAGGAAAAAATGACGCTCTGAGGGGAGGCGAGGGAAGTCGCGGCCCCCCGACGCGGCTTCCCTCCGGTGCAAGCATTCACTTTGCTGTGCTGATATTGCCTTCGTGAAGAGCACTTGGCCCCTAAACGATCTCCTTGAGCGGGGCTGCGGCAGCACTGCACCGTCAAATCGGTCGTTCATCCGGTTCCCGAACCGTCCTGCAGGCCGTCTTTCGCTGCATCCTAGACAAACGGCAGCAATGCGCAGAGAGCTGCCGGTCGGTGTGCCGCTCTGGTAGTGAAGGACAGCGCAGGGAGCCGGCTTTGCCCCTGAAACGGACGGTTGCACCTCACTCAACGTGACCGGCCGAGGCCGCCGCCAATCCTGGCCGACAGCAGGCTCTCAGAAACTTCGTCCCTACGGAATAACCCGATCGCCCTCACCGCCACTGATAGGGACAGTGAGGCAAAGTGCCTCCGGCCTGGCCTGCCGATTTTCGTGAGGTGTTGCTACTGTATGAATATCCATTGGTGGACCTTGACTTAGGTCAGAACTAGTGTGGACTGTTACATAGTATTGCTGTGTCCTAAGCCTCGTCAGAAGGTACGTGCAGGCTTATTTTCTTAAAGCAAAAAAGGAGAGCACTCATGGCACTTAAACCAGGACCAAAGCCGATAGCGAAATCCACAGGGAAACCGGATCAGCGCCGCCGTGATAACAAAAGCTCACCAGGTAATACACCGTCCCTCAAACCCAGCAAATCTAGCAAGCCCGGCAAATAAGGCACCTAAAAGAGGGATCTCGCTGATTTGCACTTCTACCCCGGTATTCGATCGAACCTGCGCTAAATGCCGCGCGGACTTCGTGCCTGTCGGATGCTAGATGTCAGCTTTCACGAATTCCCCGCCGATACCGGTCAGTCCGATAACGGCCCCGAATCAGCCTTTCCCCCTTAAGTCAAACGACTTTCCCCGCTGTGACATCTCAGTGCGTTAGCTCTATTCAAATAACAGGGTCGTTGGTTCATATCCTTTCAAGGCGATGGATCTGAATGCCATCCTTCAAGGCTTCAGTTTGGCGCGATGGTGGGTGCATACAGCGAAGCACCCGCTTTTTGTGCCGCGGCAGCTAAGCGCTTGTCTCTGGTCCATAACAACAATCGCCTGTCGAGCAGTGTCGAAGCCAGCAAATGTGCATCCGTGTAGCCGATCCCCATGCTGAAAATCGAGTGCCGATCGATCATCGTCATTACTTCATCATGGCTAGCGACAAGTGCCTCTCGCTGCGCCGAAAAGAATGCCATGACGACCCCGCGGTCGCGAAGACTGCCGAGCGCCAGTTCACCGATAACGACGGGGTGGCAGAGTAGCCGGTCGTCCGCGATAACTTTGCGCAAGTCCGCGTCACTATGGCGGAAGTGATCAATCCAGATCGAGGTGTCTACGAGTATCACTTTGCCGCTTCGCTCCGGCGGCGAGGGGCTGCCTCTGCGTCTGGCATGGTACCTCCGAGCGCAGCGAGGCGCTTTCCGGATTCGACCCTCACAAGTGTCTCCAAGGCTTGGCGGACAAGCGCAGCTGTTTCCTTTGTTCCAGTCAAGGATCTCGCCTGTTCCATGAGGCTGTCATCGAGATTGATAGTGGATCGCATGCGAAGACTCCTACCTTCAGATCGCTTGGCTAGCACCATTTGGTGCTAAAATCCATGCCTCGCTAGTGCGCCAATCCAAAATATGTTCCATCAAAACTATTCCGGCGCCGTGAGTTCCGATCGCTTCAAGGCGGCGGTCGCTTCGTTGCCAAGAAACGCAGTTTCGATCGCAATGGCGGCAGTACATGGGGGCTGATGTCCTGTCCGTTTCGACCTTTCGGGCGGCCGAGCCAATGCAAAAAGCCGTTTTGCCTTTTAACGCACCGTTGATATAAGCACGAACGTCGATAAGGCTGTCGAACTTTCCGATTAGGAGCATTCATGAGCGACGATCAACCCGGGGTTAGGATCGACGCCAGAGTGCTGCCATTCCCTCGATCCATCAGTCCCGAAGCTCAGGCCGTTCTCCGGCGTCTGGTCGGTGATGACGGGGTGCCTCTCAATTCTCTCCACGCCATGCCGGCAGCCGACGATCATCGAGCTTGGCTTGCTGTCAAAGCGATAGTTGATCGCCACTACACCTCTATGGCCGACACACTCGGCGCGACACTCCACTCAAGCGAAAACGATCGAGTTCGAAGAAACCACTCTGCACCTTGCCACGCCCGCTGAAGCGATTAATAGCGACGCCGCAATTATCGATATTCATGGGGGTGCTTTTGTTTTCGGAGGCGGCGAGGCGTGCCGGGTGAGCGCCCGCTCCCAAGCCGAAAGTCAGGGCATTTCTTGCTACGGTGTCGACTATCATGTGCCACCAGACCATCCGTATCCCGCAGCGCTCGATGACTGCATGGCAACCTATCGCTACGTTCTCGAACATCACGAGGCTTCCAGGATCGCTATTATCGGATGGTCGGCAGGGGGCAACTTGGCCGCGGCCATGCTTTTGCGGGCGAAAGCGGAGGGACTTCGATCGTGTCCCAGCGCGTGGTGTATCTGGGTTTCATAGCCATCGGTGTTTTCCGGTAGGGTCGGGTTGCTTATGACCAACCTGAAGGACACCACCGATGACCGACGACATGATGAACCTGCGCTCGCTTGTTGAGAAGAGCGCCGATGCGGATTTGCTGCGCGAGATGATTGGCTTTGCCGCCGAGAAGCTGATGGCACTGGAAGTTGGGGCCGCGACGGGTGCTGGCTATGGCGAGAAGACAGCGCTTCGTCTCGCCCAGCGCAATGGCTACCGCGATCGCGACTGGGAAACGCGAGCCGGAACAGTGGAGCTGCGCATTCCCAAGCTGCGAACAGGTAGCTATTTCCCGAGTTTCCTGGAACCACGCCGCATGGCCGAGAAGGCTCTGACGGCCGTTATACAAGAGGCCTATATCCAGGGCATCTCGACGCGATCCGTCGATAGAGCTGGCTCGGGAAATCTGCACAGCTAGGGTAAGTGGAATTTCTGCCTGACTTCGGATTAGATGCCGGGAACAGGAGATACCATGACGAGACGACCGCGCCGGAACCACAGCCCGGCTTTCAAGGCAAAGGTGGCGCTCGCCGCCATCCGAGGTGAGCAAACACTGGTGGAGTTGTCCCAGCAGTTCGATGTGCACGCCAACCAGATCAAACAGTGGAAAGACCAGCTCCTTGAGGGGGCGACAGGCGTTTTCAGTGATGAAGCGAAGGCGGAACCGGCGGGTCCAACCGTCGATGTCAAAACACTGCACGCCAAGATCGGCGAGCTGACACTGGAGAACGATTTTTTATCCGGTGCGCTCGGCAAGGCGGGATTGCTGGGCGGAAAGAAATGATCGACCGCTCACATACACTGTCGGTCGCACACCAGGCGAAGCTTCTCGGCTTCAGCCGTGGCAGTGTCTATTACATGCCGCGTCCGGTACCTGACGGCGATCTTGCATTGATGCGGCGGATCGACGAACTGCATCTCGACTACCCGTTTGCCGGAAGTCGAATGTTGCAAGGGCTCTTGAGGGGAGAAGGGCTGGAAACTGGGCGGCTGCACATCGCCACGCTGATGAAGAAGATGAGCATCGAGGCGATTTATCGCCGCCCAAACACCTCAAAACCAGCGCCTGGGCACAAAATCTATCCCTATCTTCTGCGCAAGTTGGCGGTCACCCGGCCCAACCAAGTCTGGGCAATGGACATAACCTACGTTCCGATGGCTCGCGGTTTTGTCTATCTCTGCGCCGTCGTGGACTGGTTCAGCCGGAGGGTTCTGTCGTGGCGGCTGTCGATCACGATGGAAGCGGCCTTCTGCATCGAAGCGGTTGAGGAGGCGCTTGCCCGATATGGCAAACCCGACATCTTCAACACCGACCAGGGATCGCAGTTTACCTCTGTCGACTTCACCGCCGTGTTGAAGAAGGCGGAGATCGCCATCTCGATGGACGGCAAGGGTGCGTGGCGGGACAACGTGTTCGTCGAACGGCTCTGGCGTTCGATCAAATACGAGGAAGTCTACCTGCACGCCTACAACACCGTGTCCGAGGCCCGCGTCGGCATCGGCCGATATCTTACCTTCTACAATAGCCGACGCCCACATTCATCCCTTGACCGGCAGACACCGGATCAGGCCTACTTCAACGCGCTGGCACCAATGATGGTGGCGGCATAATCGAGGCGGAAATCCACTTAGCCAAACGCCCGAAACTGTTCAGACAAACCGAGCCACCTCTCTCACCTCGAATGCCATTCTGGCCTGGTCGAAAGATCACAAGGTCGAATGGCACAACATCGCGCGGAAGGCCAATGCAGAATGGATGTGTCGAGAGCTTCAACAGACGCATGCGAGACGAGTTGCTCAACTAGAGCGTCTTCTTCGGCCTCGATCATGCCCGCAGCGCTATCGCTGAATGGGCGGTGGATTATAATCATATTCGGTCGCACTCATCGCTCGGATATCACACCCCGGCAGACTATGCCGGGATCATCGCTGCAACCGGCTCCAACCGCTACGCAATATGAAAGCTTCGCGTTTCCGCCGGTTGCTCACACCGCGCCATTTGGCGTATTCAAAGCCGCCGAGGCCCTAACCATCGCTGGATGAAAGTTCAGTGGCATGTATGGACGGCCTCCGCGTGGCAAGGGGCATGTATGGACGGCCTCCGCGTGGCAAGGGGCAATTTGACGTTTCTGACGGATTGGTCGGGTGCAGGCATGTATTCGGCCTTTGATTGCGGCGTGTTCATGCCGCTGGCCCTGATGTAGTCCGTTGATTGGATCCCAGACAGGTCAACGCGCTTTCAAGCGACACCCACTGATCGGGTTTTTCCAATCCCGGCTCGACCGTACGCCATCACACCATCAGCACCTCACCAATTTCTGCATTGTCCGGAGCTGTTAAATGGTGCCGGCAGCTTCAAAGCGCTTTCCCGTTGACATCAACGCCCACACGATCCGCGCCATTTTGTTCGCCAAAGCAACAGCGACGACGTTGTAAGGCTTCTTCGCCAAAAGATCGGCCGCCCAACGCGTCGGTGCCGTTTTGCGGTTCTTACTGAAGCGAAGGACCGCGTGCGCGCCAACGACGAGAAGACGTCGCAGATAGGGATCACCTTGTTTGCTGATCCTCCCGAGACGGTCTTTGCCACCCGATGAGTTCTGCCGTGGTACGAGACCGATCCAAGCCGCCAATTGTCGGCCGGATTTGAAGAGAGACGCGTCTGCCACAGTCGCGGCAATCGCACTGGCTGTAATAGGGCCGATTCCAGGGATCGTCTCCAAGCGACGGCTCAATTCGTTCGCTCGATGCCAAGCCTGAATTTGGCAGTCCATTTCGCTGACTTTCTCATGCACCTCTCGTAACTGCCTTACCAGCGAAAGAAGTGCGGACCGCGCAAGCGGCGGAATGACATCTTGGTCACCATCTTCGACCAACGCGATAAGCGTTCCGACGCCGGCAGCACCCTGCCGCGTAACAATGCCGAACTCTGCGAGGTGTCCGCGCAAGGCGTTCACAAGCATCGTCCGTTGCCGAATCAAAAGCTCGCGAACCCGATGCAGCATCAGCACGCTCTGTTGCTCCTCGCTCTTGACCGGAACGAAGCGCATAGTTGGCCGGGTCACCGCCTCGCAGATCGCTTCAGCGTCGGTCGCATCATTCTTCTGACGCTTCACGTAGGGCTTGACGTAAGATGCCGGCATTAACCGAGCCTCGTGACCCAGTGCTATGAGAACCCGAGCCCAGTGGTGTCCGGTCGCGCAAGCCTCGATCCCGATCAGGCACGGCGGCAATACTTTAAAGAACGCAACGACATCATCGCGGCGAAGCCTGCGACGGCACACGATCGCCCCAGCCTCATTGATCCCGTGAACCTGAAATACCTGCTTGGCAATATCCAGGCCAATAGTAGCAACCTTCTCCATGGATGCATCTCCTGATGTGAGTTCGACACCCCACATCTTGGCACATTGTGGTGCCGGCAGCGGAGGCCGTCCATCACATCAGGTCAGTGTCGCCATTGAATCCGAACCTGACGTGCAAAAGCCTCGATTTCCCGACGGCAATTATTTGCCGGGTGGGCCCCGAGGTTTGACTCCTTTCGAAAGCTCGGAACAAACAATGCAGTTTGACAGACCAACGGTCCAGAGTGATACGTCTCTCAAGACGCTGCCTCACGGATCCGTTGTCCGTCGGCATCGAACAAGCGCGCATCCGCCGGATCGAATGCCACAGAAATCGTCTGCCCGACATTCGGCGCTGGGCCCCGGCCCCCTTGGACGACCAGCGACATACCGGGCTGAAGCTGCCCGTAGAGATAGGTAGCACCACCCAGGAATTCCGTAAAATCGACGGTAAGACTGAGCCCCTGCTCGTTCTCGCGGGTCGGGCGCAGATGTTCAGGTCGTATGCCGAACTGCAGTTCACCGTTTGCCGGCAGGCCAGCGGGCGCGGCGAACGATAGGCGCTGGCCGCCGATCACAAGCGAGCCGGCCTCGTAGCTCGCCGGCAGGATGTTCATCTTGGGGCTGCCGATAAAGCAGGCGACGAACAGGTTGTCGGGATCGTTGTAGAGGTCGAACGGGGAGCCGATTTGTTCGATGCGGCCAGCCCGCAGGACGACGATCTTGTCCGCCAGCGTCATGGCTTCGGTCTGGTCGTGTGTGACGTAGATCATCGTGTTGCCGAGTTGCTTGTGCAGCCGGGCGATTTCGATGCGCATTCCGACCCGCAATTCGGCATCGAGGTTGGAGAGCGGCTCATCGAACAGGAATACCCTCGGGTCGCGCACGATGGCCCGGCCGATCGCGACGCGCTGGCGCTGACCGCCGGAGAGCTGGCCCGGACGGCGATCGAGCAGGGGGGAAAGATGCAGGATTTCGGCCGCCGCCTGCACCATATCGGCGACTTCCTTCTTCGGCCGATGCGCCATGCGCAGGCCAAACCCCATGTTCTGGGCGACGGTCATGTGCGGGTAAAGCGCATAGGACTGGAAAACCATGGCGATGCCGCGATCCGAGGGATCTGCATCCGTGACGTCGCGTCCGCCGATGAGGATTTCGCCCCGGCTTGTCTCCTCCAATCCGGCAATCAGCCGCAGAAGCGTCGACTTTCCACAGCCGGACGGCCCCACGAACACGACGAATTCGCCGGCCGCAATGGAAAGGTCGATGTCGTGGATGACGTCGACCGCGCCGAAGCTCTTGGAGACGCCCCTCAGATCGACGCCGCTGGTCTGGGCTGAAAGGTGAGATGCCACTCTCATGTCCACAGCATTCATTGCCCACCCTCCGTCCGGATCCAGACCAGCATCTCTCCCGCCGCGCGATTGTCCCACAGATGATATGGAACCGCCCGGATTTCCGCCTCCTCCCGTCGAGGCGGCCTTTCCGTGTAGAGGCTTTCGCCAGCGGCGACTTCGCGTAGACCGGTCGTTACAAGTGCCGGGATGGCACCAAGTGCGTTCACGGGCTCGCAGCGAAAGCGACTTTGCGGTTGAAGGACGAGGGAGTTCAGGTCATCTCCATTGTCGACGCCCTCAAGGCAATAGACCAGCGGGCCGCGCTGGAGTGTGACACGCCCCTGATCGATGCCGGCCTTCGGATGAGCGTGAAGCCGCTGCACCGGCATTTCGAGATCGAGTTCCACGACATCTCCCGACTGCCAAAGGCGGGGCAGCCTCGCATACCCCTTCTGCTCGACGGCGGCACGATCGACCGGCGCGCCGTTGACACGGATCGTTACGCCCGGTGACCAGGCCGGCAGGCGCAGGGAAAGAGTAAACTCGGCCGGCTGCTGCGGCTCCAGCGTCAGCCGGATTGCGCCGTCCAGGGGGTAAATGGTTTCCTGGCGGATCCGGACAGGCGTAGCCGCCGTTTCCAGATCGGCAATGCCCTCGCAGTAAAGGTGCACGGCGATTTCGTCTTCTGCCTCGCCATACATGTAGGTGCCGACCGACGCCACCAGCCGTGCGATATTCGGCGGGCAGCAGGGGCACCGATGCCAGGTCCAGCGATGATGCTTGCCGCGGCTTTCCAGGGGATTGTCATAGAAGAACCGGGTGCCGTCGATGGAGAGACCGACCAGAGCACCGTTGTAGAGCGCCCGCTCCATGACGTCAGCATAGGCGCGATCGGGACCCAGCCCCAGCATGCGGCTGGCCCAGAAGACCAGCGCCACGGCAGCACACGTCTCGGCATAGGCCGTTTCGTTTGGAAGGTCGTAGTCGAAGGTCAGTCCCTCGTTGTGGGCGGAAGGGCCGAAACCACCCGTGACATAGAGGTTTTTTTCCGTGAGGTTAGCCCAGATTGCCTCCAGCGCCGGCTTCAGACTGTCGTCGCCAAACTCGGTCGAGACATCGGCCATCCCGGAATAGAGATAGGCCGCACGCACGGCATGGCCGACCACATGGCGCTGATCGCGCACCGGCACATGGCTCTGTGAATACTCATATGTCGCAAAGTGATAATCGGACGGATCACGGCCCCGGGCGTGGGCTTCCAGATCGTAATAATGCTTGCCGTCAGGCCGTTGGCCACGCTCGTTGACGAAGAAGCGGGCTAGCTCGAGATAGCGTTGCTCGCCGGTGGCGCGCCCGAGCTTGACAAGCGCAAGCTCGATTTCCGGATGTCCGCAATAGCCTGGCTTCTGGTCTTCTCCAGGCCCGAAGATGGTGGCGATATGATCGGCACAGCGCGCCATGATATCGAGGAATTTGCGTTTGCCGGTGACGTGGTAATAGGCAACGGCGCCTTCCATCAGGTGGCCGGCATCATAGAGCTCATGGCAATCGCGCAGGTTGGTCCAGCGCTTGCCCGGCTCGATCCGCTGATACCAGGAATTCAGGTAGCCATTCTCGTCCTGCAGTCGTCCATAGGCATCGACGATCTCGTCGATCCTGGCCTCAAGCGCGGCATCCGGCTTGTGCAGAAGCCCATAGGCTGCCGCCTCGATGCTCTTGCCGAAATCGGAATCCCAGAACATCTGGGTGCTGACGGTGTCGTTGCCCTGCTGGTATGGAATGCGCAGCCCGGGGTTCGGGCGGTCCGGATCGACCTGGTCCAGCATGCCCGCTTCGATGCAGCGGTCGAGCAGGGTGTGGGCCGTGGCGGTAGCGATGGTTTCGATGCGGGGGCCGAAGAAGCCACCGACGCGCACCCGGTGGACGGCCGGTGGGCGAAATTTGGCGTTCCGGCGGATCGCGTTGGCGGCTGGAGTAGGCATGCTCATGACGTTGGTCCTCTATTGGATCGGTGGTGCGCCTACTTCACCGCGCCGGCCGTCAGGCCGCGGATGTAATAGCGCTGGAGAGCGAGAAAGAGCAGCAGGCAGGGGATCATCATGACGGTGACGCCGGCCTGCACGGCACCCCAGTCGACGGAGCCGTAATGGCCGGAGCGCACAGCCGTAACGAGCACCGGCAGCGTGTAGCGGTCTTGGTCGGTCAACAGCACAAGCGCCGCCAGAAATTCGTTCCAAGCGTTGAGGAAGGCAAAAAGGCCAACCGAAACGACACCCGGGAACACCAGGGGTCCCATGACGTAGACCAGTGCCCGCAGTCCCTTCACGCCGTCGATGCGCGCCGCCTCCTCGATCTCCTTGGGCACCGCGTCAAAGGCATTGCGCATCATGAAGACTGAAAAGGGCAGTTGCAGCGTGACATAGATTAGAACAAGTCCGCTCAGCGTATTCTGCAGCCCGAGCTTGGCAAGGATCAGGAACAGCGGTGTCAGGATGGATTGAAACGGAACCATGATCGTCGACAGAATGAGGACGAAAGCCACCGCCTTGAACGGAAAACGGAAGCGTGAAAATCCGTAGCCGGCAAAGACCGAGACCACGACTGTCAAAGCCGCCGTGGCGACAGCGACGAACAGGCTGTTGGTGGCGTAGTGCAGGATGCCGGCGCCGAAATCCTCGAGCCGGCCGTAGTTTCCGAAACCAAGGCCCTGGGTCGAAAGCAATCCGTTTCCCGCCATCGCGGGCGGGCGGAAAGACGCGAGCAGCACGAGCGCAATCGGCGCCAAGAACAGCAGTGCGACGAGCAGGCCGGTGATGTGAAACAGCACCCTGTACAGTCGGGCATTGCCGCGTCTGCGCGCCGGCGCTGCCTTTGCTGCGGATAACGTCGCGGTCATCGTCATTGTGCTGCCTCTCGATCACCCAGCAGACGCAGCTGGATCACGCTCAGCACCACCAGAATGGCGAGCAGGACCATGGAGAGCGCTGCGCCATAACCGAGACGGAAGGACACGAAGGACTGGCTGAAAATCCAGTACACTGCGGTGATCGTCTTGTTCTGCGGTCCGCCGGCGAGAATGATGTAGAATTGGTCGAAGGCGAGCATCGAGCCGGAAACGCAAAGGATAAGCGCAAGGGCGAAGGGCCGTCGCACCAGAGGCAGCGTTATGAACCGGAACCGTTGCAGCGCGCTCGCGCCGTCGATCCGGGCGGCTTCCGTGAAGTCAGCCGGAATGGAGTGCAGCCCGCTCATCAGGATGACCATGTAGAAGCCCGACATCTTCCAGATCACCATGGCGGTTACCGACCAGAAGGCGGGTGCGAAGGTGGCAAGAAGGTTCAGGCGGCCGTCCGTCAGTCCCAGCGCTTCGGCCAGCGGAGAAAACAATCCGCTGTCGACATTCGACAACCAGCTCCACAAAAGGCTCGCCGAAGCGAAGCCGATCACCACCGGCAGAAAAAACGCGGTGCGATAGACGCCGGCGAACGGTCGCGGCTTTTCCACGAGAAGAGCGAGCGCGAAGCCCACCAGCATGAGCCCGACCGTGGCAGCGATGGTGTAGCGAACGGTGAAGGCGAGCGCGTTCCAGAAATTGACGTCGTTCCAGAGCGCCTTGTAGTTGGCAAAGCCGATCCAGCGCGGCACGCCGATCAGCGGCCAGTTGTGCAGCGACATCCAGGCGGTCATGCCGAGAGGCAACAGGAAGAAGACGAGGACCAGAGCCAGCGCCGGGGCCACGTAGAGAAGTCCCATCCAGTCACGACGCGGCTTGCGCCGGGGGCGCAGGAAGGCATTGGACGCGCCGCTTGGCATCGCCGGGGTGTTGCCTGACATTGTCTAGTCCTCCGCTGATATCCATGCAGCGGAGCCGCACGGCTCCGCCTTTTAGGATCGAGCCCTCAGGGCGCGGTGTCGACGATCGACTGCATGGCGCTCTGCGCGGCCTGGATCGCCGGTTCGATTGCATCCGGTCCGCCGAAGAAAGCCGTGTTCAACATGGTGATCCATGGGCCGTTGGCGGAGTTGATGAGATCGTTGAAGACCGTGGAGTAGGGTGTCCGGCCCTTGGCCATCGCGTCGGCAGCAATCAGATAGCGTGAATCGAGGCCTGCCAGCGCTTCCTTGGCGATATCGCTGCGGATCGGCAGGGAACCGTTGCGGGCAAGCAGCTTCTGGCCGTCGAGCGAATAGGAAAACTCGAGGAACGCCTTTACCGCATCCATTTTCTTCGTGCCTTTGGAGACGACGAAATTGTCGCCGCCGGCAAAGGAGGAGGAGCCGCCGTCCTTGCCCGGAAGGGGGGCTACGCCGTATTCGAGATCCGGGTTTTGAGAGTTGAGCGCGCCGATTGCAAAGGAGCCGGACGGTGTAATGCCGATCTTGCCGGTGGCAAAGGCAGAGAAGAAATTGGCCCCGGTGTCCGTCTGTGCGCCCGCCGGGATGAGCTTATCCTTTGCCATGCCTTGATAGAAAGAGATCGCATCCCGCATCTGCGGCGTATCCAGCGTCACCTTGCGGCCATCAGAAGAGAAGATATCTCCGCCCGACGCCCATATCAGCGGCGTGAAGGTGAAGATGTTGCAGCCACCGCAGTTGCCGGAAAAGTAGAAGCCTTTGATATCTCCGCCCAGCGCATTGACCTTCTCAGCATCGGCGCGGATTTCCGCCCAGGTCGCCGGACCCTTGTCCGGATCGAGACCCGCCTGCTTGAACAACTTCTTGTTCCAGATGAGCACCGAACCGTCGGCGGAGAACGGCACGCCGTAGATGTGGTCCTTATAGGTGCCGACAGAAATATGGGCCTTCGAAAGAGCGTTGAAATAGGGCAGGGACTTCGCGAAGTCGGTCAAGTCCTCCAATTGACCGGCCGCGGCGAAGGCGGGCGTGTAGATCAGGTCGAGGGACAAGGCATCCGGCGCCGTCCCGCCTGCTGCTGCTACAGCGTATTTCTGCACCAGTTCGTTGACCGGCACGATCTGCAAATTCGCCTGGTGCTCCTTCTGGCTCTTGTTGAATGCTTCGACGAGCTTCGGCATGAAGGTCGAGCTGTCGGATCGCGTCCAGAGCGTGAATGTATCCGCACTGGCGGGTAACGGCAGGGCAAGCGCCGTCATGACAAATCCACCGAGCCCAATTATCCAAGTCTTCATTTCATTCCCCTCCCAATTTTGCACCCGGTTACGGGTACGGTTGAATTCTAGTCTGCCGACGGCGCCTCCGAGCCGCAGGATTGTCGCACCTTAAGACGACACGGTAGCTGCCGCTGTCCGGCCTCCACCGGCTTGCCGTCGATAAGGTCTAGGAGCGTGAGGCCGGCCTGGCGTCCAAGCTCCTTCAGTCCCATGTCCACCGTGGTCAGAGGCGGACGCGTTGCTGTTGCAAAGATTTCCCAGTTGTCGAAGCCGATGACCGCGATGTCCTCCGGCACACGGACACCTGAAAGCGTCAAGGCGTCGATCAGACCACGAGCGATCTGGTCGTTGCCGCAAAATATGGCATCGGGCCGCTCGGCCTCACGATTGGCAATCAGCCGCTGTCCGCTTTCGTAGCCGAAACCTTCGGACCATTCTCCGGACAGCGCCGCCCCAAAGCAGGGTAGAGATGCTTCAGATAGCGCCCGCAGCCAGCCCTTTTCGCGCAGCCCGACGGCACCGAAACCCCGAGGACCAGTTACATGGGCAATGCGCTTGCGACCGAGGCTGACAAGATGGGCGACGGCCGAATGGGCGCCGCCTTCGTCGTCCGGGACGAACCCTATGGCGCCTGGAGGGCAAGCCGCATTGACGTAGACGACAGGCATGTGAACGGCCGGGAGATCGACCGGCAAGACACGGTCGATACGCTTTCCGGAAACGACCAGCCCATCGACGCGCTTATCCTCCATCGTTTCCACATTGAGCCTCACGCGCTCCGGGTCGTCGTCAATGGCGCACAGGAAGACCGACACCCCGCGATCTGCCATCGCAGCCGAGAGGCCGGCCGCGATCGGCAAGGTGAAGCGGCCGTATGTGTCGTTAGTCAGAAGACCAAGGGTAAACGAGCGCTGGTGAACAAGTGCGCGCGCCATGGCGTTCGGCCGAAAACCCAGTTTTTGCGCGATTCCCTGGATTCGCTCGCGAGTCTCCAAGGTCATGCGCCCGCGCTCGTTCAACGCCTTGGAGGCCGTCGAAACCGACACGCCGGCGGCAAGGGCGACGTCTTTAATAGTCGTGCGTTGAATCCCCTGCGACCGACCTGCAGAGGCGGCTCCCATAGCGTCGCCACCAACCATTCAGCTTCCAACCTGTCACATTCAACAATTGAAAAAACGATTTCTCAGGTTAGAGAAACCGATTTTTCATCTTCTGTCAATTGCCAAGTAGGATCTTTCGGGCGCGTGGTTGTAAGCACTGTCAGCACTGTCAGGGCGATGGGCGGTCTCTTCGGCTCCGGACTGTTCTCGCACGGTGGCCTTGCAGTGCTATTTAGGACTGCTGGGGGGTCCGCCTTCCCATGGCTTCGATCCTCACCGGCGATGCGACATTGCTTAGAACCATGCCATCAGCGAGGAGGTTGAAGACAGCCTGCCTCCTTTCCTTGAACTGCTGCGAGCGTCGATGCCAGCTTCCGGCCGGTTCCCCATCGATGGGGATCAGCAGTCTCGCCGGCTTTCAGGATGCCAACGGCTACGGAGTTCAATTCCTGACATCGAACCGTGGTTCGAATGATAACATCGACCAGCCGGCGAAGATGCCGGTTCTTTGCGGCGCCAGCGCGGATCCATTGCGCATTCTCGACTTCCTCATCATCGACGTGACGAAGACAAATGGAGTGCTGAGAGTTCAGATCCCTTCAAGGCGGCAAGCTCTTCACACCTTTGGATACGACGGCGGATGCCTCTTGACCCCTTCAGAAAGCTCCCGTAGGCTTTGCATATTCACCAGGGGTGTCCCGTCAAGGGGCTGAGATTCTGCTATCGCGCGCAGTGACCCGTTGAACCTGATCCAGTTCATACTGGCGTAGGGACGGTGCAAAACGCTGCTGCAGTTACAGATCCGTATTCCGGATTCCGTGTCGGCGTTCTTCCATCATTCCGGCTCTAGGACTGGGTCTCCAAACGCAAACTTGGAGCCTCACGATGAATATTGCCGCTGAAAACCAAAGCCCGATGGTCACCTCGGGCACATTCCCAGCCTCCCGCAAAATCCATGTCGAAGGCCAGCAATACTCGCACATTCGCGTTCCGATGCGCGAGATCGCCTTGCATCCGACTGCGGGGGAACCGCCTGTCATCGTCTACGACAGTTCCGGTCCATATACCGATCCGGACCATACCGTTGCCATCAACGGCGGCCTTTCGCGGCTGCGCGAAAGCTGGGTTGTGTCGCGCGGCGATGTCGAGCGCTATGAGGGACGCCATGTCTTACCGGAGGACAACAGCTTTGCCACCGGCGAGCGGTTGACGCCGGAATTTCCGGTTCGTCATGCACCTCTGAAAGCCGTTGCCGGGCGGGCTATCACCCAGCTTGCCTATGCCCGCGCCGGCGTCAGCACGCCCGAGATGGAATTCATTGCCATCCGCGAAAATCTCGGACGCCAGGCTGGCCGTGAAACCTCGGTGCGGGACGGCGAGAGTTTTGGCGCTCAGATCCCGGATTTCGTCACGCCGGAATTTGTGCGCCGCGAGGTGGCCGAGGGTCGCGCCGTCATTCCGGCCAATATCAACCATCCGGAAAGCGAGCCGATGATCATCGGTCGTAATTTTCTGGTGAAGATCAACGCCAATATCGGCAACTCTGCCGTCACCTCGTCCATGGAGGCGGAGGTCGAGAAGATGGTCTGGGCGATCCGCTGGGGCGCCGATACGGTGATGGACCTGTCGACCGGTCGCAACATCCACAATATCCGCGACTGGATCATCCGCAATTCGCCGGCGCCGATCGGCACCGTGCCGCTCTATCAGGCTTTGGAAAAAGTCGGTGGCATTGCCGAGAATCTTTCCTGGGAGGTCTATCGCGACACACTCATCGAGCAGGCCGAACAGGGCGTCGATTATTTCACCATCCATGCCGGCGTCCGTCTCGCCTATATCCACCTGACTGTAAACCGCGTGACCGGCATCGTGTCGCGCGGCGGGTCGATCATGGCCAAGTGGTGCCTGCACCACCACCGCGAAAGCTTTCTCTACGAGCACTTCGACGAGATCTGCGACATTGCCCGCGCCTATGACGTGACCTTTTCGCTGGGGGATGGGCTGCGCCCGGGTTCGATTGCCGATGCCAACGATGCCGCCCAGTTCGCGGAGCTTGAGACGTTGGGCGAACTGACGAAAATCGCATGGGCAAAGGATTGTCAGGTGATGATCGAAGGGCCGGGACATGTTCCGATGCACAAGATCAAGGAGAACATGGACAAGCAGTTGCAGACCTGCGGCGAGGCCCCGTTCTACACGCTTGGACCGCTCACCACCGATGTCGCTCCCGGCTACGACCACATCACGTCGGCGATCGGGGCCGCGATGATTGGCTGGTTCGGCACCGCCATGCTCTGCTACGTGACGCCGAAAGAGCACCTGGGCTTGCCGGACCGTGACGACGTCAAGACCGGCGTCATCACCTACAAGATCGCCGCACATGCTGCCGATCTCGCCAAGGGACACCCGGGCGCACGCCTGCGCGACGATGCACTGTCGCGTGCCCGGTTCGAATTCCGCTGGGAGGACCAGTTCAATCTGTCGCTCGACCCGGATACGGCTCGAAGCTTCCACGACCAGACGCTGCCGAAGGAGGCGCACAAGGTGGCGCATTTCTGCTCCATGTGCGGACCCAAATTCTGTTCCATGAAGATCTCGCACGAGATCCGTGCCGAAGCGCAGAAGGAGGGGCTGGAGGCGATGGCTGCCAGATATCGTGACGGCGGAGATCTCTACATGCCGGTGGAAAATCCAGCCAAGACGATAGCCGGTGAAGCGTGATGGCGGGGTTTCTTGTCAGGGGTGCCGGTGTCGCCGGACTGACCGTCGCCTATGAACTGCGCAAGCGCGGCCATGAGGTCGATATCGTCGATTGCCGGGATGCAGCAGGACTCGGGGCCTCGTTCTTCGCCGGCGGAATGCTTGCGCCCTATTGCGAAGGAGAGGCGTCGGACGGGAGCGTTCTGGCACTGGGCCGGGGAGCTGCCGATTGGTGGAGCGACGCCGTACCGGGCGAGGTCGTCCGCAACGGTACGCTGGTGGTGGCGCAGCCGCGCGACATGCCGGATCTCGTCCGGTCTGCATCCCGCACGACTGGCCACGTCTGGGTCGACCGGGACGCCATCGCCGAGCTCGAGCCATCGCTTGGCGGGCGGTTCGAAAAGGGGCTGTTCTTTTCGTCTGAAGCCCATCTCGATCCGCGGCGGGCGCTGATCGGCCTGGCCGAAGCTGTCGTCCGCAGCGGCAGCCGGTTTCACTTCGGTGCCAGCCAGCTGCCTGAACGGCACTACACTTCCACAATCGATTGCACCGGACCGGCGGCTATCCCCCACATTACGGGATTGCGGGGCGTACGGGGCGAAATGCTGCATCTGGAAACCGGGGAGATCAGTTTGTCGCGGCCGGTGCGGATGCTGCATCCCCGCCATCCGATCTATGTTGTCCCGCGCGACAACCACCGCTTCATGGTCGGTGCAACGATGATCGAGACGGAGGATGACGGGCCGATTTCGGCCCGCTCGCTGATGGAGCTGCTCAATGCGGCCTACGCGCTTCATCCCGCCTTCGGCGAGGCGCGGCTGGTGGAAACCGGTGTCGGTATCCGTCCGGCCTTCGCCGACAATGTCCCGCGCGTGGTTGAAACCGGGGAGGGGCTGGCGATTGCCGGCATGCATCGCCACGGTTTTCTGCTGGCACCCGCCATGGCCGTGAAGGCCGCAACACGCCTTTCCAATGGCATGTCCACCAGGAAGGAGTTTTCCCGATGAAACAACTCATCGTCAATGGTGAAGCCCAGGCTCTGGAGGCGGCAACGCTGGCGGAGCTGCTTGCTGTCCTCGAATACGAAGGCGAGTGGCTGGCAACAGCAGTCAATGGCGATCTCGTGCACCGCGAGGATCGGGCAGACAGGCGCCTCGAAGACGGCGATCGGATCGAAATCCTGTCGCCCATGCAGGGGGGCTGATCGATGCTGAAACTTTACGATACCGAACTGTCGTTGCGCCTGCTGCTCGGAACGGCGCGTTACCCGTCGCCGGCGGTGCTGGGCGAGGCGGTCAGGCGGTCGGGTGCCGAGATCGTCACCGTGTCGCTTCGCCGCGAGACCTCCGGCGGCAGGACCGGGGGCGCATTTTTCGAACTCATCCGTCAACTCGGGGTGCGTGTCCTGCCCAACACGGCCGGATGCCATAGTGCCTCGGAGGCCATTCTGACTGCCAGGATGGCAAGGGAGATCTTCGCGACAGACTGGATCAAGCTGGAAGTCATCGGCAATCACGACAGTCTGCAGCCTGACGTATTCGAGCTGGTCGAAGCCGCGCGGATCCTCAGCAGCGAGGGGTTTTGCGTCTTTCCCTACACCACGGACGATCTTGTCGTTGCGGAAAAACTGCTGGCTTCCGGTTGCCAGGTGCTGATGCCCTGGTGCGCGCCGATCGGTTCGGCGGCGGGTCCGCGCAATGCGTCGGCGCTCGTTGCCTTCAGGGCGGCCTTCCCCGCGATCCCGCTGATCATCGATGCCGGCCTCGGGCGGCCGTCGCATGCGGCTGTGGTCATGGAACTGGGTTACGACGCCGTTCTGCTCAACACCGCCGTCGCCATGGCCGGCGATCCGCCTGTCATGGCCGAGGCTTTTGCGAAAGCCGTCGATGCCGGCCGGCTTGCCTATCTGTCCGGCATGCTGGAGCCGCGTGACATGGCCGTTCCCTCGACACCCGTCATCGGCAAGGCGGTGTTTCAATGAGGTTCGATCCCTTCTACCTCCTCGTCGACAGTGCCGACTGGATCGAGCGCCTGGTGCCGCTCGGCGTGAAACTCGTGCAGTTGCGCGTCAAGGACAAGTCTGAGACCGAGCTGCGGCGGGAAATCCGGCGCGCAAGGATCTTGTGCCTAGCTCACGGATGCCAGCTTATCGTCAACGATTACTGGCAACTGGCGATCGACGAGGAATGCGACTTCGTCCATCTCGGACAGGAGGATCTTTTCGGGGCGGACCTTGCCGCCATTCGCGCGGCCGGCTTGAGGCTCGGGCTTTCCACCCACGATGTCGCCGAACTCGAGACGGCGCTTAGCGCTCGACCGGATTACGTCGCGCTTGGGCCCGTCTGGCCGACCATCCTCAAGAAGATGAAATGGCAACCACAGGGGATCGAGCGGGTTGCCGAGTGGAAGCGCCGGATCGGCGATCTTCCGCTGGTTGCCATCGGCGGCATCACTGCCGAACGGGGACCGCTGGTGCTGGAGCAGGGGGCGGCGTGCGCAGCTGTCGTTACCGACATCACCCTTCATGAAGACCCGGAAGGCCGAACCCGGCAATGGCTGGCAGCAACGGCACTGTGGAGACGTGCGGAAATCGAGAAATGACACTGATAGCCCTTACCATCGCCGGATCGGACAGCGGCGGCGGCGCCGGCATCCAGGCGGACCTCAAGACATTCTCCGCGCTCGGCGTTTACGGCGCAAGCGTACTGACCGCCGTCACGGCGCAGAACACGTTGGGCGTTTTTGCGATAGAGGATATTTCCGTTTCCATGGTCGCAGCACAGATGCAGGCAGTGCTGGACGACCTTCAGGTGAACGCGATCAAGATCGGCATGCTGGCGAGCTACGACATCATCCGGACCGTCGCTGAAGGCCTGCGGCATTTCGAAGGACCTGTCGTGCTCGATCCCGTCATGGTGGCAACGTCAGGTGACAGGTTGCTCCGCGACGATGCCGTGGCGGCACTGAAGCTTGCAATGATGCCGAGAGCCGATCTCATCACCCCGAACCTTTTCGAGGCCGCCATACTGACAGGCCTGCCGCTGGCGGAAACCCCTGAAGAGGTCTCTCGGCAGGCCCTGCAGCTGCAAAAAGAGAATGCCCGCGCGGTGCTGATCAAAGGCGGCCATGGCCAGGGTAGCGAATGCGTCGACACGCTGCTGACCACTGACGGGGCATTCCATGCCTTCAAATCACCGCGTCTGGAAACACCCAACAGTCACGGAACCGGCTGCACCCTGTCGGCAGCGATCGCCGCCCAGCTGGCGCACGGATTTGATCTTCCAACCTCGGTTGGAATGGCAAAAGACTACCTGCACGCGGCTCTGACGGCAGGTCAGGATTTGCGGATAGGCAAGGGACGCGGTCCGGTCCATCATTTCTATGCCCGTTGATTGGATAGCAGAGCCCTTGAACCGATAGAGTAGTTGATTCGCATCTATTTGAGATGTCCATTTAGCCGCTGCATACGAGCCGTAACTTATGGTTCCATAAAAATCAGCCTTACGCTTCAATCCTCTGACATTGTTGGAAAAAACCGTGCACACACTGAGTGGCCGCCGGTTCAAACCCATCAAGACCAATTAATACTAAATCAAATTGCCGACGCAAACGGTTCGCTCGCCCGGTCTAAAGGGCGACTATCCAGCGAAAACACTAGGCAATAATTGCTACCATCGGAAATGGTGCGACAAGCCGGCTTCAAGTCTCAGCTATTTCAGCACGAACGTCTTGGAAGCGGATATCAATCAAGACATAGATATGGTCATAGGGCCTGCATTTCTACTCAGATCTTTAAGGGTGTGCTGATAGCTAGATAGTAATGCGTCCGTTCAACTAATCGGCGTGGAAAGGGGCCTTTGGGCCCCAATCGAATTTGGTAGCGTTCTGGTGAGATAGTTAGTCACCCCAACTCATGCGATTGATAAAGAAGCTTTCGTTGGGCGTCGGCTTGAAATTCAAGGGCTTTGCTGCGCCGTAGATCGCCACCATTCGGTAAAGCGGCACAGTGGGGATGTCCTTGGCGATCCAGTCCGAGACTTTTTGGTAATCGGCCAGGCGGAGCTTGTCGTCTGAGGAAGCGCCGGCTTCGTCTAGCAGCCTGTCGATTTCCGGCTTTGCCGCAATTGTCCAGCTGCTGCCGGAGCGGAACAATGATGATAGGGCGCCGTCGGCGTCCTGGCAAGCGCAGGAGGACGTGCTGATGGCAAGGGTGGGGCCATCAGCCGGCCCCTTTTGGATAAGCTGCAGGAAGGTGGGGGTGTCCACCTGAACTATATCGACATCGAAACCTACGTCCTGCAATTCCTGCAGCACAGCTTCTGCAACGCGCTGGTCGAAGAACGCTCCAGTCGTCAGGTGGAATTTTGGTGGTTTGCCGGCCGCGGCGATCAGCGCCTTGCCCTTGTCTGGATCGTATTCAAGGCCCTTAACATTATCGCTCCAGCCGAAATGCGCCGGTGTCACCATCTGAGCAAGCGGCTTGTCGAGGCCGCCGAGAATACCTTGTGTTATGCCGTCCTTGTCGATGGCATAGACCAGCGCCTGACGCAGCGCTGGATTGTCGAAGGGCGGCTTTGCTGAATTGATGCGGATATAGGAGAGGCGCTCAGTAAGTACAGGCATCGCCTTCACATTGGCTGCGCCGTCCAACTGCGCCGCCTCGTCGGACGTCAGGGCGCGCGCGAAATCGACTGTGCCGGACTGAAGGTCTGCGAGCCGGGTCGACGCATCCGGCACGGCGCGGAAAATCGCCTGCGGGAAGGGAGCTTTCGTGCCCCAGTAGCTGTCATTGCGATCCAATGTCACGGCGACACCGCGGTCCCATTTAACGAATTTGTAGGGACCGCTGCCGACCGGCGCCAAGTTAAAGGCAGCGTTGCCGATCGCCTCGACGACATGCTTCGGGACGATCGAGAGTTTTGTCAGCTGCGCCAGGAGTGCTGGGTACGGGCTGGCAAGGCTCAACGTCACCTCGTGCTCACCGGTCGCTTCAGCCTTCGCGATCTTGTTGAATTGGCTGATCTGAGGGCTTGCAAGTTTTGGGTCGATGATACGATTGACGCTGAAAGCGACGTCGGTCGCCGTCAGGGGCGTGCCGTCGTGGAAAGTGATGCCGTCGCGCAGCGTAAAGACGAGCTGCTTGTCGGAAACCTGCTTCCACGCGGTTGCTACCTCGCCGACGATGGCGCCGGCATTGTCGCGCGTCACCAGATTGTCGAAGATGTTGCGATAGACGAAATAGCTGTCAGGATTCCACTGCAGTTGCGGATCGAGGGTCGACGGTTCGTTGACAAGATCGACGACGAACCTCTGCTTGTCGACAGCTCGCGCGGCATTGGCCGCTGGCAGCAAAACTAGTAGGCTCGCGCCGACGACGAGCAGTTTGCGTAAGGTCATGACGAGCTCCTGTTAAAGTCGCTTTTGGCGTTATATGCCGATGGCGAATTGTGTTGGTCCTTGGATGGATGGCTTGCGAACTGCTTGGCCGGGGCATTGATGTGACAGGCGGCGGTTTGGCCGCTGTCGCCCACCGGCACGAGTCCAGGCGAAATTGCATGGCAGATGGGCTCTGCAATCGGGCAGCGCGTCGAAAAGCGGCAGCCTTTAGGCGGACTGGCCGGGCTTGGTAGATCGCCATGGAGGAGGACGCGCTGCCGTCGACGTTGGGCAATAGGATCCGGCAGTGGCACGGCGCTCAGCAACGCCTGGGTATAGGGGTGAATAGGCTCGGCAAAGACGTCCCGTGTCGCGCCTGTCTCGGCAATACGGCCGAGATACATGACGGCCACCCGGTCGGCAAAATGCCGGACCACTGACAGATCATGGGAAATGAACAGGTAGGAAAGCCCCAGTCGCCCCTGCAGTTCAAGCAGCAGGTTGAGGATCTGCGAGCGGATCGACACGTCGAGCGCCGACACCGGTTCGTCGAGGATCAGCAGTTTTGGCTGCAGCGCGATCGCCCGAGCGATTACGATACGCTGCCGCTGGCCGCCGGAAAAAGCATTCGGCTTGCGCTTTGCATCGGTCAGGTTGAGGCCGACCAACTCCAATAGCTCGTACACACGGTCGGCCCGCTCGCGTGGACTGCCGATGCCATGAATGTCAAGCGGCTCTGCTATGCTGCGGCCGATCGCCATGCGCGGGTTGAGCGCCGACACCGGATCTTGAAAGACGATCTGGATGTCGCGAGAGCGCTCGGCACGCCTGCGCGCTGTGTCGTCGTTCAGGTCGCTGCCGTCAAATACGATCCGGCCGGAGCTGCGCTGCTGCATGCCGAGAATGGCGGCCCCCAGTGTCGACTTGCCGCAACCGGACTCGCCGACTAGCGCTAGGCTTTCGCCTTCAGCTATATCCAGGTCGACGCCATCGACCGCCTTCAGCCAGCCTGTCGGACGCCCGAGCCAATCGGCCGCAAGCGGGAAATGCACATGTAGGTCGCGGACTGACAGAAGTGCTTTGCTCATGCCAGCCCTCCTACTCGATCTTGATGCCAGCAGGCGGCTAGCCGGCCGAGACCAGCTGGAGCGAGCGGCGGATCCTCTCGACAGTCATCATCGGCGAGCGGGCAGCGGGTAGAAAATCGGCAGCCCACCGGCCAGTCGCCTATACGCGGCACTGTGCCGCGAATGGTCGGCAGCAATGTCTTGGCCTCACCATCAAGGCGCGGGATAGTCGAAAGCAGTAACTTGGTGTATGGGTGCGCCTGCCACGCAAAAATGTCGTCGACGGGCGCCGTTTCGACGACGCGGCCCGCATACATCACCGCCACCTGGTCGGCGATGTCGGCGACCACGCCCATGTCATGGGTGATGAGCAGGATTGCTGTGTTGGTCTCGTCCCGCAGGCGCTTCATCAATTCAAGGATCTGCGCCTGAATGGTTACATCGAGCGCCGTCGTTGGTTCGTCGGCGATCAGCAGCTTGGGGCGCGTGATCAGCGCCATGGCAATCATGGCACGCTGGCACATGCCGCCGGAGAGCTCGAAGGGATACTGCCTATAGCGGATCTCAGGTTCCGGGATGCCGACATCGGACAGCATGGCGATCGTCTGGCGCTTGGCCTCACGGCGCGTGAGGCGGCGGTGGACGATGAGGCATTCGGCGATCTGCCAACCGATTGGCATCAGAGGATTGAGAGAGGCAACCGGCTCTTGGAAAATCATCGCCATGTTGGTGCCACGTAGACCACTGCGCCTCCCTTTCCCGATGGGTTCCCCGCCGAGCCAGATGTTGCCACCTTCCTGGCGAGCCACTTGCGGCAAAAGACCCATGACTGCGAAAGCCGTCATTGACTTGCCGCAACCGGATTCGCCCACCAGCGTGACGATCTCCCCCGCCTCGACCGAGAAATCCACACCGTCGACCACGGGACGGCCGTCAATCGTAACACGCAGCCCATCGACGCTAAGGACCGGCGGAGTCATGGCATCCTCCCCTCGCGGGCTGCAGCCCAGGGGTTTTTCGGATGGCCCATGCCGCTGTTTAAGCCATTCTTCCGCATAACAGCGGACGGCACTGCGAAGTTGACCGGATAGAGTGCGTCATCGATGATCTCAACCTCGAAGCTCTTGGCGAGATAGGTCGCCACATCGCCTGCTGCAGCGCTATTGACGCGCACCTTCGTTCCACTGGTATCGATGCGGGTGACGCTGAAGGCCTCTTCGAGCGAGAGGCCGAAGGCGGCAACATAGGCGAGGATCTGTGTCACGGCCGGGACGATTTGTCGTCCGCCGGCTGCCCCCAGCGCGATCTCCGGCCGTCCATCCCTCGTGCCAATGATCGGGCTCATGTTTGCCAGCGGCCGACTGCCGGCGGCGATCGAATTGGGGTGGCCCGGGCGGGGATCGAACCACATCAATCCATTGTTGAGCGCAAATCCGAGCTCCGGCACGACCACCTTCGAGCCGAAGCGCGAAAGCAGTGTGTTGGTCAGCGAAACCATGGTGCCCTCGGCGTCGACAACGCTGATATGGCTGGTGCAGCTTTCACCGTTGGCATGCCCCAGATTCCTGAGCCGATACTCTGTCGCCCGCCGCAGAGCGCCCGCGAAGGCTGCTGCGTTCCGACCGCCGGTTGGATCGCCATCACTCAGCGTGTCGCTCAGCTCGGCTAATGCTGCGCATAAAGTGGGACCGCCAGACAGGCCAGGCACCGCGTTGACCGTAAGGCCGGCGAAAGGTTGTATCAGGGGTCTCAGCCAGCGGGGCGCATAGGCTTGGAGATCCCGCTTGGAAAGTGGTGAGCCGCCGGCATTGAGGGCGCTCACCATCCTGTCGGCTATCTCGCCCTCATAGAAGTCTGTAGCTCCGGAATATGCCAGCCGCTCCAGTGTGAGCGCCTTGGCTGCCATCGGCAAGAAAGTCGTTCGGCCGCCTTCCGGCACGCGCGGCGCGCGGCCATCACGCAAGAACAGCGCTGCGGCCCCCTCGAACTGCGCCAGGTTGCTGCCGTCAATTGCCAACGCAAGAGCGGCATACCAGTCCAGCTTCAAGCCGCGATGCGCCTGGTCAATTGCCGGCGCCAGTGCCTCTGCAAAGGTAAGCGTGCCGAAGCGCTCCAGCGCCTCGGCAAAGCCAGCTATGGCGCCCGGCACGCAGATCGAGCCGTAGCCGATCAGGTTGCGGTCGCCCTCTACCGACGGCCAGTCGAACCAGTCGCCGTCGCGGCCCTTTACCAACGGGTAGTCCCTCGGATCGAGGGCTGCAGGCGAGATCACGTTGAAGTCGAGCACATCGATTGCGCCGGTTGTATCGCCACGCAACAGGAAGCCCCCACCACCAATGCCGGACAGCCATGGTTCGACGACGCTGAGCACCAGCGCCGTGGTGATGGCGGCATCGATGGCATTGCCGCCAGCCGAAAGCACGGCGGCACCTGCTTCCGCCGCGACATAGTTCTGGCATGCCACGATGCCGCCCGTGCCGCGCGTTTCGCGTTTGCCGATCTGCCAGGTTTCATTCATGAGGTTTGTCCAAAGCGTCGCGTTTCAATCGATGCCGGAATATTGGCATCAACGGCGAAGCGACCAAGATTGCCCGAGCCCGCGTGATGCTTGGCTATTTCCCCGCCGGTAGCGATCCACGCCGTCGGCGCGGCCACGATGGTATCAAGCAGCTTCTCCAACATGTCGATGCGCTGCGCGCGGCCGGAAATCCAGTCATGGATTGTCAGCGTGAATAGGCTGCCGAAACGGTGCAGCCCCTGCCATTCGGCTATCCAGTCGGCCAAAACCGCAGCGCTTGAGGTAGGTGCCCAGCGTTCGTTGCCGCTGTTTTCAAATTTATAGAAGATTGCATCGTCGAGTGCCCATTGCACTGGAATTTCGACGATGCCGTCGATCTCGTAGGGATGGTCAAACCCCATCAGCGACGAATCATAGGCAAGACCGGCGCGATTTACCTCGGCGAGCATATGCGGCGTCATCTCCCAGGCTGGCGAGCGAAAGCCTAGCGGCTTTTTGCCGGTCTGGGCGACGAACAGCTCGAGGCTGGCACCCAACGCTGCGGAGAACTCGTCGTCGGCGATATCCTTGACGAGCTCGTGAAAGTAACCGTGTAGGCCGATTTCGTGGCCGGCCTGGAGCAGCGCTGGCAGCAGGTCCGGATCGAATTCGGCAACAATGGCCGGGACAAAGAAGCTGGCTCTTATTCCCTTGCCGGCAAACAGGTCGAGAATACGGCCAATTCCGGTACGCAATCCGAAGCGGCGGATTTCAAGTCGGGAAAGACGATCCGGCACTGCCTCGCGATGTTCCCACAGGAAGGGCGCGATGGCATCGACATCAACGCTGATCAAAGCCGCGCTCTGCTTGCCCTCAGGCCATTGATAAGGAGGGAAGGGCACGTAGGCACCAGTTTTACCGTCTTCCGTCATGTCCAGGTCCCCGTCTACAGTGCCGTTTTTTTGGTCTGAAAAACGGCAAGCGATCCGAGCGAATTGCCCCCGTCGACCGTAAGCGTTGAGCCGGTGACGTAGCTCGCGGCATCCGAGGCGAGATAGAGGACGGCCGTTGCCGCATCTTCTGGCGCCGAGACACGGCCGAGGGGAATAGTGCTGAGCACGGTGTCGATATGCTCCTGGGTGAGGTGGCTGACATCGCTGCCTGGGGCAAATCCCGGCTCGACGATGTTAACGCGGATGCCGAACTCAGCGAGTTCAATGGCAAATCCCTTGTTCAGACGGTCGAGCGCCGTCTTGGAGGTGCAATAGGGCACGACGGTCTTGCGCATCTTGCGCGACGCCCCGGAGGAGATGTTAATGATCGAGCCTTTGACGTCGTTGTCGATCATCTGGCGAGCGACCCCTTGTGACAGGATGAAAGGCGCGCGGACATTGACATCGAACACCCGGTCCCAGTCCTCTATACTAATGTCGAGCAAGAAGCCGGATGGGTAGATGCCGGCATTGTTGACCAGCACATCGGCTGTCCCCCAGCTCTCGGCAACGAAAGCCAGCAGCGCCTTGAGGTCTGCGTCCGAGGTGAGGTCGGCCGTCTTCTGAAGATGCGGTCCGCCGCTCAGCTTCGAAGCCGCAGCGGCCAGCCGTGGCGTATCGGCATCGGTGACCAACAGCGTTGCGCCAGCTGCTGCGAAGGCCTCGGCGATCCAGCCGCCGAAGATGCCGGCCGCACCGGTGACGATGACGCGCTTGCCTTTGTAATCTTGCGAAAAATCAACCATGTGCTCACTGACTCCGTGGATCGAGGCGGTCCCTCAGGTAATCGCCGATGAAATTGACAGACAGGACGAGAAGAAAAAGCGCGAAGCCTGGCATGACCGACAGCCACCATGCATTGGCGACGTAGTTGCGACCGACCGAGAGCATAGCGCCCCAGCTGGCGGTCGGTGGCTGCACTCCAAGGCCGAGAAAGGACAGCCCGGCCTCGAACAACACCATCAATCCGAACTCGAGCGTAGCGACAACGATGAGCGCGCCGGCAATGTTCGGCAGCACATGCCGCCAAAGCACGCGCAGCCAGCCTGCCCCCATGAACCGCGACAGGCGCAGGTAGGGCATCGTGACTATCGACAGCGTCTGGCCATAGGCGACACGGGCGTAGCGCGGCCAGCGCGTAAGCGCCAGGATGAGTACGACATTGAAAAGTCCCGGCCCGAGGATCGCCACGGTGATAATCGCAAGCAGGATTGCCGGTACCGACAGCACGATATCGACCAGGCGCATGATCAGGGTTTCGGTCCAGCCGCGGTAGAAGGCCGCCAGCATGCCCAGGGCGCAGCCGAAGATGCCGGACAAGACGACGGAGGCGATGGCCACCAGAAGCGAGACGCGGGCGCCGTAGATGAGACGGCTCAGCGTATCACGGCCGAGCTCGTCAGAGCCAAGCAGATAGAGTGTCTTGCGGGCCAGTGTTCCCGGCGGCTTCAATCGCCCGAGCAGGTTCTGCGCATAGGGATCGTAGGGGGCAATGAGCGGAGCGAAGACGGCAACGGCGACGATCGACAGCAAAACGGCCGCCGAGAGCAGGACACCGACCGGCACGCCTGCAACCATGCCGGCCTTCCACCGTACCAGCGCGACGCTCATGGCCGTCTCCCGGACAATCGGATGCGCGGATCGATGACGCTGTAGAGAAAGTCCGCGACAAGGTTCAGCAGGATGGCGGCAGCCGCGCCGATCACCACGATCCCCTGCACGATGGAGAAATCACGAGCGCTGACTGCCTGGATGGTGAGTTGTCCCAGGCCCGGCCAGGCGAAGACCGTTTCGATTATGATGGCGCCTGTAAGCAGGTTGGCGATCTCCAAGGCCGAGATGGTCACGATTGGCACCGCCGCATTGCGCAAGATATGGTGCAAGACAATGCGGCCCGTCGACAGGCCCTTGGCATAACCGGTCCGGATGTAGTCCTTGCCAAGCTCATCGAGCACGGCGGTGCGTGACACGCGGGCAAAAGTTGCCATCGACAGGAAACCGAGCGCAAAGGAGGGCATTATCAGGCTCGAGAGACCGCTGGCGCCCGATGGTGGCAGCCAGCGCAACCAAACCCCAAATACCATGATC
This sequence comes from Rhizobium tumorigenes, assembly GCF_003240565.2. Taxonomy (NCBI): domain Bacteria; kingdom Pseudomonadati; phylum Pseudomonadota; class Alphaproteobacteria; order Hyphomicrobiales; family Rhizobiaceae; genus Arminella; species Arminella tumorigenes. Next base: position 113,828 of record NZ_CP117256.1, on the reverse strand, counting down.
AACAGGATCGACGTCCAGAAGGTTGGCATCGACTGTCCGATCAAGACGACGCCCATCAGCCAGCGCGACAAAAAGGAGGTTCGGTTGACGGCGATCAGGACACCGATTGGCACGCCAAGGCCAACGGCAACCGCCAATGCCCCGGCAGCCAGTTCCATCGTATAGGGAATACGGCTGGCGAGGATATCGTTGACCGGTAGGTTCTGGACATAGGAGCGGCCGAGGTCTAGGCGGGCGAGGCCACCGAGAAAATGCAGATACTGCAGATAAAGCGGCTGATCGAAACCGAGGGCCGTGCGCATTACGTCAATATCCGCCTGGGTCGCGCCCTGCGGTACCAGCAGCAGGACGGGATCGCCTGTCAACCGCTGCAGGAAAAAGATGAGCGTCACGACGCCAAGCAGTGCGATGATCGCTTGGAAAAGTCGCTTGGCAATAAAACTTGGCACTTTTTCCTCGCTCTCCGGTGGACCGGCTTTGCTTCTGGTCGGCTAATGCAGGGAACAGCAACACTTATGTTTTGCGCGGCATCTTCGCAGCAGCGACGCCTCAATCCCGCCAGCTGGCGCGATTGAGGAAGAAGCTTTCGTTGGCAGTCGGCTGCCAATTCAGTTTGGCGGAGGCACCGTAAAGAACAGCCGCCTGGTAAAGTGGCAGGACCGGGACGTCGCTGGCAACTGAGGTTGCCACATGACGGTAGGCATCGATGCGCTTGGAGGCGTCCAGGGTGTTGCGGGCTTCCGTCAGCCACGCGTCGATCTGCGGATTCGACAGTGCCGAGAAGGAGCTCGAACTATGCAGCAGCGGGAAGGATATGCCGTCAGCATCCTGGCAGGCGCAGGACCACCGACCGAAGGAGATTGCCGGCTGCTTCGGCTTGTCACTCTGGATTCGCTGAAGATAGGTTGCGAAATCGACGGTCTCAATGTTGACGTTGAAGCCGACATCGCCAAGCTGCTGCACCAGCGCTTCGACGATACGCTGGTCGAAAGTGGGCGACGTCAAAAAGGCTATCGGCTGCTTTGCCTTTTCGCCTGCCTTCTCAACCAGTGCCTTTGCCTTGTCCGTGTCGAAAGACAACCCGACAATCCCATCGACATAGCCCGCATACTCGGGTGAGGCAAGTTGCGACACCGGCTTGTCGAAACCGCCCAGAAGGCCCTCAATGAGCGAGCTTCTGTCGACCGCGTAGGCGACGGCACGGCGCAGGTTGGCGTCGTCAAAGGGAGGCCGCGAAGGATTGAGCTTGAGATAGGCGATGCGCTCGGTAACCGCCGTGAGCACTTTGGCGCCACTCGAAGGATCGATCTGGGCAGCGAGATCGGGATTGAGCGTGACCGCCAGATCGGCGGTACCAGCTTTCAGGTTGGCCACGCGTGTCGACGCATCGGGAACGGCGCGAAATTCCGCTGTCTTGAAGTATCCCTTTTTGCCCCAGTAGCTGTCGTTGCGCACGAGTGAGACAGCGACGCCGCGTTGCCATGCACCAAAACTGTAAGGTCCGGAGCCCACAGGCTGAAGGTTGAAAGCATCATTCCCGACAGCTTCGATGACATGTTTCGGTACGATCGAAAGCTTGACGAGCTGCGCCAGCAAAACGGGATAGGGGCCGTCGGTCTTCAGTGTCACTTCGTTGGGGCCGGTGACAGTGGCCGAGACTATCTTGTTGAACTGACTGAGCTGGGGACTGGCGAATTTCCTGTCAATGATCCGGTTGACGCTGAAGGCCACATCCTCCGGCGTCAGCCGGGTGCCGTCCTGAAAGGTGACGTCGCTCCGAAGGGTAAAGGCTATATCGGTGTCGGATTTGTAGTTCCAGGCCGTTGCGATGGACGGCGTGATCTTGCCGTCGTCGTCACGCGTTACGAGTTGATCGAAAATATTGCGGTAGACGAAATAACTATCGGGGTTCCATTGCTTCTGCGGATCCAGCGACGACGGTTCGCTGACAAGATCGACGACAATTCCGTCCTTCGCGACGGCGGTGAGGGGCAGGGCGGTCGTGGCAAACAGCAACAAACACGCGAATGAAATCGGAATACGCATTATGTCGTCCTCTTAGAAGATCGTTCACGGCGAGTGGGTTGCGGCAGGAGCGCCGTCTTCGCGCGGGCTGCCCTCGGTGCGGGCGGAGCGGCCTCAGGTGCAACCAGTTCAGACGAAAGCAGGCTGGATTGGGAAAATCGGGCGAACGCCATGCAGGCTTCCTCCAGGTTGGCGGCTGCTTCTTCATCATTCGCCAGTGCCTTGGCCTCGATGAACGGCGTCCAGTCGAAACACGGCGCTGCTCCGGCGCCGGTTCTTTCGAAATAATTCAAATAGCGCTCTGACCTGTCCCAGAGATTTGCGAGCCAGCCGGCGATAAGCGGGGCCTTCAGTTTCGTCGCCAGCATGTCGCGGATTTGCCGATCGTAGCTGCGATGCAGCGATCCATAGCCTGAAGGCGTACTGGTAGGCACTGAGCGCAGTGCCGCCTGCATGTCGCAGATCGTTCGCATGGCGGTAAGATCGGCAGCAGACAGTGGTGCGTCCACAAGCAGGCTTTCCAACCGCCCTCTCGCCAGGATGATCTCGCGCAGTCCAACGGCGGAAATAGCGGACACTTTCCAGCCGCTGCGCGGCTGCGAGAGGACAAACCCCCCCTGCGCCAGTCGGCTGAGCGCGGCTCTAACGATACCGCGCCCTGTCACATACTCCCGGCAAAGGCCTACTTCGGAAAGCCGGGCGCCAGGCCCTAGAACTCCCGATATGATTGCCAAGCGCAACCTGGCCTCAGTAACGGCGACCGCGTCTGGTTCATTGTGGCCGAGAAAGGGGCTTTGAGTATCGAGCATGGCTAAAACTAACATCTCAGTTTATGAATGTAAGGTGTCAGTTTCTCCGATATGGGGGATATTGCAACCGCTTTTTCATAATCCTCTCCATTCCCAGCAAAGTGAACCCGAATTCGGAACGCTTCGGTTCCCAAGATTGTAATCGCTCCTGGCGCCGTCAGACGCGCAGCTCTCCCCGTAGCCCGAATGCTTCTGCTGGGGTTACACGGAGCGGTTGAATGGCTGATGCGCGGCTTTACCCCGTCAAGCGTCGGCTTCGGACATCTAATCGAGTGAGGATGAACACATTTTATCGGCGAATACCGCCCATCGTACTGCTCACCACCGCAGCGTACGGAGCGGTTGCGCCGAAAACAGTAGCCGCGGGCGAATTTTTCGGGCTGCGGTTCAAGGTTAGGCGTCCATTTCTTTAAACTATTCTTTTGATCTACAATATTTGTACATGACCGCTGAGGTGGCTGTGTTTCACAAACTCCCGGAAAGTCGCCGATATCTCGTCCACGCTTGAATAGTTCAATTGCTCAATAGACAGATGAAGATCAGCATGAAGCCAACACTTTTCGGAAATTTGACATTGCGTCTAAGCACGCTTTTCGCGGGTGGCCAGCAGAAGAAATTGCGCGGTCCCGGGGTCTTTCGACAGCACGAGCGCAAGCTCCCGACCAGTGAATACGAGATGTACTATTGGGGATTCAGTCCTGCACCGTGGTATTAAGGCCGAGAGATGAGCTACGCGGTTGGATACTCCGGGGAATTACAGCTCCTTCGGCCGATCGATCTCATGCACAGCTTAACGCGCTGCGCTGAGGCGGGGACGGTCGTCTTCGCATTCCTATTCCTGTTCACATTTGTCGCGGGACTGGTCTGAGGAAAACTCAATGAGCCGGACTCGGGAATGGTTTGCATCCGAGATGCAGCCTGAGGGAGGACTTAGATCATGACCGCGGTCCTTATCTTGCCGGGGCTATTCGGATCCGACGAGGCTCACTGGCAGCAGTTCTGGTTGCGGGACCAGCCCGACAGCATATGCGTCGTTCAGAATGATTTCGACAATCCAAGGCTCAGTGATTGGATGCCGCGTTTGGAAGAGACACTCGATGCCGTCGGCGAGGCCTATATCGTTGCCCACAGCCTCGGCTGCCTGCTCGCCGCTAACCTCGCAGGGACAGCTGCCGCCAGACAGGTCAAGGCCGCGCTGCTCGTCGCGCCCTGTGATCTACAGCCGACACACACTCTTCACCCAGGGAAAGTCGTCTTTGGTGACATGCCGATGGGGCAATTGCCGTTTCCCGCTAAAGTCGTGGGTAGCCTCAGCGACCGCTACATGTCGCTCGACTGCCTGACGCTGGTCGCCCGTTGCTGGGGAGCAGAGATAAAGAATATCGGTAACGCCGGACACATCAACACGGCCAGCGGCTTTGGTCGATGGAGCGGCGGTTATCAGCTGCTTGAAGGTATGAAGTCACGCACCCGCCGTCGCAGGTCAGTGGCCGAACTGCCGATGTGCCCGGTTCGGTGACGTCGGCGACGTCTGACTGGTAACACACTGATCACGATCGACTTGCGGTCATCTGACACGCTGCAGATGATTGTAACGACATATTCAGAAGCGCCAGAATTTTGCGTCTTTTAGCTTCAAAGGCGGGGGCTGTCCTGTCTCGCTTTCTTGGCAGCTGGATCGCAACCTCATCGAGTATCTGACCAGGACGTGGGCGCATGACAACGACCCGGTCTGCCAACGCTACTGCCTTCTCGATCTCGTGAGTAACGAGGATCAGCGTCGGCCGCGTATCATCCCAGAGATCGAGAAGATGGTCTTGCAGATCTACACGGGTAAATGCATCCAAGGCCGAAAACGGCTCATCGAGAAGCAGGACTTTTGGGCGGGTCACCAAGGCACGCGCAATCGCCACACGTTGCGCTTGACCACCCGAAAGCTCCTTCGGCCACCGCGCCGCATAGGATGAGAGGCCGACCTTCTCCAGCGCCCCATTCACAAGGCCAACCCGGTTGATAGCGGTTTGTTTCGGCAATCCAAAGCCCACATTGCCCGCCACCGTCAACCACGGCAGCAGCCTCGGCTCCTGGAAAATGAGATTGATGCGTGGGTGCGGTTCCAAAATGGTTTCTGCACCTAGCATCACACGGCCGCGGCTTTGGTGATCAAGGCCGCTAACGAGACGCAGCAGCGTACTCTTGCCGCAGCCGGAGCCGCCGATCACGGCGACGATCTCGCCGGGTCCCACCCGAAGTGAAACCCCCTCAAGAGCGTGCATGCCGCCGGCGAATGTTTTTGAGAGACCCTGCAACGACAACATCAGCTCTGCCCCCGGTTGAAAGTGTCCTGCCAGCGAAGCAAAGGGGCGGTGGCCAAGACCAGCAAGCTGTCGGTTGCTTTGCCGATAATTGCAAAACAGACGATGGCCGCCATGATCTGCGCCGGTTTCCCCAATTGCTGGCCGTCGACGAGCAGGTAGCCAAGTCCTTCGGAAGCGCCCATGAACTCTGCGGCGACAACGAACATCCAGCCAAGTCCAAGACCAGCCCGCAAAGCAATGATGTAGGCAGGAAACACCGCTGGCAGCAAAATGCGCCGGACCATCGCAAAACCTGACAGCCGAAAGATGCGGCCGACTTCGACGATCTTGCGATCGACCGACTGCAGCGCGCCGGAAAAGCCGAGATAGACAGGAAAGAACACGCCGACGGCAATCAGCGCGATTTTTGATGTCTCGAAGATACCGAGCCAAAGGATGAACAAGGGCACTCAAGCGACTGAGGGGATGGGCCCTTAACGCCTGCAGGGTCGGATCGAGCAACTGGCGAGCCAGTGGAATATAGCCCGTCAGCGCGCCGGCGATGGTGCCGGCCACGGTTCCGATACAGAATCCGAGCAGAACGCGAAGCGTCGTGATCCACACATGTGTCAGCAACTCGCCACTCTGCAACAGTGCCCAGAGTGTATTCATCACCATCGACGGCGGCGGCATCAACCGTCCACCCATCCAGCCGAGATCGACAGCCACTTCCCAGAAAATGAGTAGACCAGCGGGAATGATAATTGTCTTGGCAAGGCGCACGAAAAACTTCGATAGCGCCCGTCGGTTGCGGGCGCTCGCGGTTTGCTTATCGACAGTCTGCCTGACTTCGGCTACATCCGTCATGGAGTGAACCGTAACCCTACCGAGTATCTGTGACGGCAAAGTCCGTATCGATCAGTTCACCTTCCACCTTCTCGACATCCGCCCCTGCCTGTATGACGCCGGCCTTCTGCAATGTCTTTCCAGCCGCGATAACGGTTTCCCTCTGGGCTGTACAGATGGTCGGCTTGGTGAGGTCGGTGCGCTCGAGTTGCTTGTCGATCACGTTTTCCGGTAGCTTCGCTGCCTCGACCAGCGCCGCCTTGAGCGCTTTAGGGTGCTTCAGGGCATTTTGGCGTGCCTGCTCGTAGACTGCAATCACGCGCTTCACGATATCTGGATGCTCTGCGGCGAACGTCTCCGTGGTGTTGAGCACGCCCCAGGTATTGTTCTGGGGCTTGCGGAAAAAAAGCTTCGCGCCCTCTTCGACCTCGGCCGATGCCATCAGGGGGTCGAGGCCGGCCCAGGCGTCATCGCCACGCCACAGGGCGAGCTTGCCGTCGGCATGTTGCAGCAGCACAAGCTTGACATCCTTTTCTGTGGCGCGGCAGTGGGCAAAGGTCGGTGTCAAGCTGCAAGTGCTGCATCCCATTTACGCAAACATCACTGCTTCGAGCCACTGACTTGTAGTTACGATGCTAACGCGAACGCGCGATTGCTATGTGAACGCTGGGTCCGGAACCGGCCAATCATATTGGCGAGATTTTCCGTTTCCTGGCTCAAGCCTTGAGCTGCAGCGGTCGTTTCTTCCACCATGGCGGCGTTTTGCTGGGTGACCTTGTCCATCTGGTCCGCCGCCGCAGAAACTTCGCGGAGGCTGGAGGCCTGTTCTCGTGCGCTCGTTGCAATTTCACCCACAGTTCCGCTCATCGCGACCACCTGCTGGACGATTTCCCGCAGCGAAAAGCCGGACTGGCTGACGAGACTGACACCAGTTGCCACCTGCGTCGACGATGCGGAAATCAAAATCTTGATCTCCTTTGCAGCGCTGGCGGAGCGTTGGGCAAGCTCACGAACTTCTTGGGCAACGACGGCAAAGCCCTTGCCGGCCTCACCGGCGCGCGCCGCCTCGACACCAGCGTTCAGCGCGAGCAGGTTGGTCTGGAAAGCGATTTCGTCGATAACGCTGATGATATTGCCGATCTTCGACGAGGAAGCCTGGATTTCCGTCATGGCGTCGATGGCACTTGCGACGATCTCGCCACCCTTCTCGGCGTTGATACGGGCGGTCGCAACGGCCGTCTGTGCGAGGCTTGCACCTTCGGCAGTTCCGTTAACCCCACGCGTCACGTCACCGAGTGCAGCGACGGTTTCTTCCAGCGAGGCTGCCTGGTGCTCCGTTCGCCGTGCGAGATCGTTCGAGGCCGTGGAGATTTCCATCAGTCCGGAGCGGATTGTGCTGACGGCATGGATGACCGACTGGATCGCTTCTGCAAGCGATGCGACGGAGTTGTTGAAATGGTCGCGGATCGTCTCGTAGCGGGCATCCACTGCGCCGACGCGGACGGTCAGATCGCCTTGCGACAGCGCGTCGAGCCCGGCCGAAATCTGCTGGAAAGCGTGCTCCATGGAGCGTGCGTCAGAGAGACGTTCGGATTCCTGACGGAGCCTCTCGTCTTCTGCTGCAATGCGGCTGCGCTCAGCGTTTGCTTCCGCGATCAGCTTGGCGCGGCCGGTCTCCTGGAAGATTTTCAGCGATCGCGCCATGGCGCCCAGCTCGTGCTGGTATTCCGTACCTTCGACGGCGATCGTATCGTCGCCGCGTGCCAGCCTCTCCATGGCAAGTGCCATGCTGCGCACTGCCGCAGAGATGAGGCGGCCGATGGCGTAGGAGAGAACCAACCCAACGAGAATGAGCATCGCGCTGATGACCAGCGTCTTCGTTGTGGCGGATTGCACGGTGCTTTCCACCGATCCGTCCAGCGCCGTTTGCGAGCTGGTGATCGTTGACTGCAGACTCTTGAAGCCGCTAGCAATTTTCGGAGCGAGGACATCGAGCTCGCTTTGCCGGATCGCATTGCTTGCGAGCAGCACATCCTTCACGTCGCCGAGACGGGCGGTGTAGTTTTGCATGAGGCGGGCAGCCCCGGCGATGCGCTTTTGCTGCAATTCGTTAGGCGCGATTTTTCCGAGCGCCGTATTGCGGTCGACCGCTTCCTTCAGCGCAGCCTGGGCATTGTCATAGGCCTGGAGATCGTCGGCGTGGACGAAGCGTTCGGAGAAATAGAGGCTTCGGTTGAATGCCTCCAGAGCGTCGCCTGCCAGATGAAGGGTGCTGACGTCGCCCTGTCTCCACGCGCTGCGCATCACGTCGTTCAGCGCTATGCTCGTCCATGGTCCGAACTGGGTGACCTTGCCGATCAGCACGTCTCGCTTGGTGTGGAGTGCGACGATCTTTTCAAAAGCGTGGCTGTAGGTGCCGATCTCCGCGCGGATCTCGACCATCTGCTTCTGCAGTTCCTGGTTGCCGGACAGACGCGGGTCGTCAAGCGAAAATGCCTTCACGCCCTCCTTGAATGATTGGACGACGTCGGCGCTGGGATTGGTACGGAAGCTTTCTGCGGCAAGCTGGATGTCGTGCAGCCTGTTGCTGTAATCCGAAACCGCAACGCTCTGTCCAGCGGTGGCGCGGTAGGAAGTAAACATCGAAGCGAGACCACTCATGCCATTGATCGCGCTCAGCGACAATACGCTCATCAGCAGGATAAGAGGTAGGAAACCAACGGTAATTTGGGTCCGGATACCCAATTTTTTCCAGATTTTCATGTGATTGATCCTTGGCTCTCTTACTGGCTCTTAGGCAGATATTTGGCGACGTTGTCGGCAGTCACGAGTTCGAACGGGATGTAGATTGTCTTCGGCACGCTCTCGCCCTTGATCAGTTTCAGTGCAGCGTCAACCGATCCTGAACCCTGTCCTGCCGCGTTTTGCAGGATCGTGACGTCCAGATCACCGCGCCCGATGGCGGCCAGTGCGTCATCTGTGGCATCGACACCGGCGACCACCACTTTGTTCATCGGCACGTTGGCCTTCTTCAAGGCCTTGATTGCTCCCAGAGCCATCTCGTCGTTGTTGGCGATAACGGCATCAAACTTGACGCCGGCAGTCATCCATTCCTGCATTTGAAATTCGGCAAGCTGCGGCGACCAGTTTGCCGCCTGCCGCTCGACGACATGGATCTGCTTGCAGTCATCCGTCGCCAGCACTTCGGCTACATCGTCCGTCCGCTTGCGAGCAGCCGCATGGAACAGCTCCCCCATCAGGATGACCACATTGCCCTTGCCATGCAGTTGCCGGCACACTTCCTTTGTCTGGAGCGTGCCGGAATCTTTCTCGTCCGAGGCGACGAGGGTCTGCTTCTCCGGGAGTTCGGCGAGGTTGGCTGGCTCGTTGTTGACGTAGACCAGCGGAATTTTTGCATCGCTGGCGATCTTGGAAAGTTCGGCACCCATGTCACCGTCAGCGGGACCGACGATCAACGCGTCGACCTTGTCCGCGACAAATTTTTTGACGGTTTCCATCTGCTTTGCGGCATCGCCGCCGGCGCTTTCCATCGTGATCTTGACCCCGGGTATCTTTGCACCGTGATCGGTGATGCCAGCAGCAAGCGCAGTCTGGAACTTGTCCATATTGGCCATGGAGACACCGATGGTCTCAGCCGAGGCTGCACTGTAATAGAGGCAAGCTGCAGATAAGATCAGAGGAATTTTACGCATGTGAATCACCAGTTGCGACGTTCGTCTACGCACATTGGTTCAAATTATTTAAGTAAATGTTGATTTTAAATATTAAGGATTAAAGATAAAGTGAATTACATAGTCCCGCGGATTTCTGCTTCCAGCTATCCGAGCAGACTGTCAGCTTACCGACATCGACCTTCAGTCTGTCTTGCCGACCGGGCGACTGGCGAGTGCAAAGGCATGAACATTGCGAATTTCGTGAAAAATAATGACGTCTTGGGGCGTCCGATCTACATTGGAGATCCATGTTACGGGGAACGGTGGTTCAGATCTTAGCAAGGCGGCTGGGTTTGACGGGGCGGGCCAATCGCTCGAAATCAAATCATGTCGGAGCAGATGACGGCGGTGAATTATTCCTTTGCATGTTTCGCCCATCGCCTCACTCCGCCTTTGTGTATTTGTCTCCGGATCTCCCGTGCACCCGGCGGACTAAAGGGACACGTATGGCGAGACCTTAATTGGCTGTACACACTAAAGAAATATGCCCGATATTTTCCTCGTCGGCGGCACGGATCAGAGCTGCACGGACAAGCGCTGGCGGCGTCGCTTTGTAAAGCGCATCAAGGCAAGTCATGATTGCCTCAAAGTAGCAGTCACCGTCGTCAGTTGGCCATTCTCCCAACAACGTTGCGGCAGCTTCATGCACCGTTCTGATGCTCTTGTATTTTTCACGACCTTTTAGGATGAGCCTAAGGGTTGGAAACTGATTTGATGTGTGTCGCAGCATGCCAGAAACGAGCTCCACCATTAATACAGCGATAAACATGCAAGCCGCATGCCGAGGCTCGTCCGGAGGCGATTATACGATGCGGCGACCTGTGGAAATTTACGGTTGATTAACCAGCACCAGAGGAAACAGCTGAGTGCCGATTACGTAACTGCCAGAACCTTTCTGTGAAAAGCGCTATCGGCGATTCGATTTTGATCCCGGGAACGGCTGCTTCGGGCAACTCAATGTTACCCGCGGCACTGCGAGTAGATTATCAGAAAGACTGAGTTTTAGCGGATGCCATCTTAGACAGTGACCGCTACCCACTAAGCGTGCGGAGATTTAATGAGCAACGAAAATCATATCAAAGACGCCGATAAGTTGGCTCAGTTAGCGGCTGCGATTACGGCGGCCTATCTAAGCAACCATGTCGTCCCGGTCAGCGATATCGCCAATCTGATCATTTCAATCAAATCTGCGCTTAAAACAAAGTCTGGAAGCGCCGTTCTTCCCGTCGCAGAAAAGAAAAAGCCCGCGATCTCAGTGAGGAAGTCGTTGCAAGATGACCAGATTTCGTGCCTGGAATGCGGTGAAGCTTTCAAGTCTCTGAAGCGACACATCATTACGAACCACGCACTTTCTCCAGAAGCATATCGTGCAAAATGGGCGTTGCCTGCTGACTACCCCATGGTCGCTCCCGCATACTCCCGAGCCCGCTCGCAACTAGCAACAGAAATGGGCCTAGGGCACCGAAGAAAGGGGCGTTTGGCCTGAGCTCGACGGTTGATTTTGCAAACGTCTCTCAGCGCTACAAACTCTGCATCGCTAGGCGCGCCGCGATTCTTCTGCGAGCTGGCGGGCTTCGCCTTCCACTCTTTCAGGGATCTCGCCCACTTTGATGACTTCCTTCTCCTACTGACTGCTATGTTGGCTTGTGGCATGAATGATCGTCATCGACGATACGGCCCGCCCTGGCCGAGTCGCCAGATGGCGGAAGATGTTTGTCGAACTGCCTGCGAGCAAGCCCTCCCAGGCCGCCCCATCGCGTGAGGTGCGTCGCCTCGCCGCTTGACGCTTGCTTTGAGCCCCAGTCAGTCGAAGGTTTCCCTGGCCCTTTGCCAATCGTCGGGCGAGGACTACGCGCCACGCTTGCTGGCGCCACCAGTGAGACGTCGATATCGCCGCCGTATTCAAGGATGTCGCCGGCGGCTGCGGCGCCACGGGCACCTGCGGCCTGTAACTCCAACTCGCAAGTCGGACTGAATGCAAATTGGTGTCAGCCGACGATTTGGTTCGGTCTGTTGACATCCGCTGTCTAGCAGTCGAAAAGAATCCATACCGTTATGGAGAGAGCAATGGCAGACGAAAGCGAAACAGGCGTCCCAGGTGAAGTTGCAGAAATGGAGGCGCAGCAAGAGGTGCCTGTGACCAAAAAGCAGCGTGCCCCACGACGGTCCAAGGCCGAGATCGAGGCTGCTACTGCAAGGTCACCGAAGGTTCGTCAAAAGCGGACCCCGCGTGCCGAACCCATTGCAGCGGATGGCGAAAAGCCTGGCCTTGGCGCCTCGAAGAAGACGGCCGTCAAAGCCAAGCCTATCACTGTGCCAGCGACGCCCGCCACCTCCGTCGCTGCGAGCGACGAGATGGCTGATCTCATTCAGCTTGAGGAAGAAAACCAACGGCTTCGCCACGCCCTGGCCGATAAGCTGCGTGCGGAAAATGCCGATTTACGCAAACGCCTCGGCGTCTGATCTGGGCAGAAACCTGTCTGCGGTTGCGCAATCGACCACCGCCAGTATTTTCGAGGCTCGTATCAAAGATATTCCGGCTCGCCTTGTGAGCCGGATTGGGGCTGTCAGAATCATCGCATTGTCTGCCGCCCGGAAAGACCTACCATGAAACCACCTTGGCAATTTCTCGCGCGGCTGATGTCCCGGCAAAAGACGTCCGATAAGAATGATGACAGTCGTGCCGTTGGCAATGCCGACAATCTCGAGATTGAATTGCAGCGCGCCCCGACTATCCTCCTCTCTTCTCCGGAAGGCACCCTTGGGCCTGCGCATATGGACCAACCTGCTGCCGGCGCTCAAGTGCCAATGGCGGCGGCGACCGACGGTAAAACCGACGCCGCAGCACCTGCCTTTCCCTTGGACGACACGGAAGCAGCGAAGGCCAAGGCGACTGGGGATCAAGAGCAATCCATTTCTGATCCGCGAGACCCGTCACCTGCAGGTGAGGTTGATGCTCAATCGCTCAAGGCACTTAACACGAGGGACAAGGGGTTAAGGAGAGACTGCAGCGATCCAACATATGAAAACCCCGTCGACGCCACTGAGATGGCCGCTGCAGGCCCATCATCTCCAACGAACGCCCTTGCCAACGACGTCATAGATCTCGACAGGGACATCAAGCAACTGAGAGACCTCCTTGCGCACAAGCTCCGGCTGCAGAATGCCCAGCTGAGAGCAATGCTCGAGCGCTTCGAGCGCTCTTGAGTCTGCAAGACGATCACCAGAGAATTAAGCAATGAAACCACAACAGCGCAGTTTCGTCGTCGAAATCAAATCGGCGCGCCGGCGATTGAAGACTAAGCCAAAATCCATCTGGGGCGAGACCGATCTCAAGGCGCTTGTGCGGGAAGCGGAAACAACTCTCCCGTTCATGCAGAACGCCGTTTCGAACGCTCCGGTCTCCCGTGTTGATCAACCGTTCGGACCGGAGGCCGAAAAGGATGCTACCGATATCTGTGAAGCTGGTGAAATCCAGCTGGGTATGATGCCGTCGACCGGGTCCGTGAATATGCAACCGCATCAGCAAGATCGGGCTTGGACGGAACACACTGTTTTGAAGCCGGTAGCCGGCAAGCTCAAACCGAAAACGACAGGGACACCGAAGCGTCATCGGACGAGTCGGTTGGAAAAGGCCGGGGGTCGCAAATTAGCGCCTGCAGCTACGGTGACAGTCGAGGGTGTGGAGCCCCACTCTGACGAGTTGCCGTTGCTCGGTGCCGAAAACCGGCGCCTGAAGCAGTTGCTGGCAGAGCACCTGACACAGCAAAACGCGCAGCTGAGGACGATGCTAAAGCGATTTGAAAGAGGCTGACGGTCCGCCCTGGGTTTACCGCAGGCCCCAGCACGCCAGACGTACGCTCTATGACAAGCAAGACGACGAAATTTTCTCCTGAAGTCCGTACCGTGCCTGCAAATGGAGCGAGTCACATTAAGCCGAGCACCCGTGGCGGTGGACACTGTCCTTGATCGAAGCGAGGATAGGCCGCTCTCACACACGCGCAGTGAGTGAACGACGAAGGCGAAGTCGGCAGGGGCAAGCACGCAGGCCCACCGCGCGACGTCGCGGAAAGATGAAGGATCTGGACCTGGAGGACCTCCAACAGCATCAAGCGTTCGACAGAAATTGTGCAGCGACGACGGCTGATCGCAGGCAATGTGGGAAGCGGAGCTCTAAGGTTCTGTTTGCAAGCATCAGGCCTGGCGGCTTCATCGTTGGTGGAACCGACTCGCAGTACATACAGTGGATCGGTTACGCCGGAAGCTCGTCTAGGCTATGGGTGGTTCGGTACTTGAAATTCTAACCGGACGAAGACACTCGGTCAGTTCGACCTGATCTATGCCGCGGGTCTCTACGATTATCTGTCCTACGGTGTAGCCGTTAACTGACCCGCCATTGCTTAGGGATGTTGAAGCCGGGTGGGATGTTATTGTTTGCTAATTTCTCCGACGAGGTCAGCGTAGGGTACATGGAGACCTTTATGAACTGGTCGCTCCTGTTAAGGCCGGAGTCGGAGATGTGGAAAAATATCGAACGCGGCGAACGATATCGGCAAGTTCGAAGGGGCGGTCTGATCAGGGGCCAATCGCAACGTCGCCTATGCGTCGTTGAGACGGCTGTAGACGGGCCCAGCGTTGCAGGCGGGCCAGATATCCATTCGCCGAGGCCGGGATCGCTGTGGATGTCCAGTGGGAAGGGAAGGGTGAAGTGTACAAATGCTGGATCCAGGCAGGTGTCTGTGCGCTTTCGCACTGTCCCGTCGATAGGGTGAAGATTGACCGGGCATTGGGGGGCAAGACGGGCATCGATTGACGCGCCTCTTTTGCATTCCGATTGCGTGGTTGCTCCTCAAGGCCCAGCAAGGCTGAAGCCGATGCGACGAAGGGGAGGCTCAGTCGTGGGCTCAACAGGCCGCAGCCGCAGCAGTTAAAGCAGGAAGTCGTTTGGGTCACGTCTTTACGGGATGCCGAGTTGTCGTTGGTCGAGTTGCGACCCTAACCAAACCCGAATTCGGCCAATCTTGGCAAGTGAGAGTTACAGTCGTCCGATTTTGTTCATCAACCAGAACTAAATGATGCGTAGTCTGACAAAACCTCTAAGGGATTAACGGCAACTTACAGGATGGGTCGCTTCCAGACTCGTCCCCGGCGCAACGCTATCCTGAAAGCAGATGCAGAATGTTCCTAATATTTTATCAACTGGTTGCGTCAGTATTTCTACCATCGAATTTCGTTGCCTTGCTCGGACTTTTAGGGATCACAGCGTTACTCCTAAGAAGGACATGCACGGCCTTGTGGTTGCTCGGCACGTCATCCGTACTGCTTTGCATCGCAGGCTGGTCTCCGGTTGGCCCCGCCGCTCTCACGGTTCTAGAGGACCGGTTCACCGCCTCCGACCTTCCCGGTTACGTGACCGGCATCGTGATGCTCGGTGGGGCTGAAGAAGCCCATATAACAGCGAGCAGAAACAGCCTTACGCTCAACAACAATGCCGAGCGGATCTTTCAGACTGCCGCGCTTGCACGCCGATATCCCCAGGCTCGCATTATACTCTCTGGGGGCGGTGGCCATCTCGTGCTCGGAGAAAGTCAAACCGAGGCGGAGATTGCCCAGCGCGTGCTTGTGGACCTTGGGATAGCTTCAGAGCGTATTGAAACTGAGCGCAATTCCCAGACAACTTATGAAAATGCCGTTCAAAGCATGGCGATAGCCAAACCACAGCCGTCCGACAATTGGCTGCTCGTCACCTCAGCCTATAATATGCCGCGTGCGGTCGCGTCATTCAGAGCGGTTGGGTTCACCACCGTTCCCTATCCAGTTGACTACCGCACTAGAAATGCAGAGTTCGAACTGCCGTACAGTACTATCGCCGAAGGACTGGATATTAGCGACACCGCCGCTCACGAATGGCTCGGTCTGGCCGCCTATCGCCTCACCGGCAAGACGCAGACGTTCTTGCCGGGCGCGAATTGATGTAGCTCCAGCAAGCGGGAGACCGGAAGGGGGAACAGACTGCAATGGGCCCGCACATGGGGAGCCGGCAGTCCCGCGGCTTCCCGATGCCCCGGGACATCGTGATACTGTTACAACTGCTGAAATAGTGAAGGAAACGAGAACAAGCTACGCGGCGATGTGGGGGCCACACTAGGATGCCCGCAGAGGAGACCAGAGCGTCTCAACGGCAGGAGCACAGAGGACAGACACCGAGCCGCGTTCGCAACCAACGACGGTGTGAACCTTGCCTGGCGGGCGTCTACTTACGCTCAGCCCTATCTTCCGACGGGCACGGACCCAAGAGGCCCTGTAAGCCGTGCGGTGCCCCACAGGCGCAGAGCCAATTCTCGGTGAGGCCGTCGGCTCTACTTGCACTCTAAATTAGTAACGGAGGGGCGAACTGGACGGAAAAAGGGGACGTTGGCACCGATAAAAGCCGCCACAATATGGTAATCGACAGGGAATGGACGCCCCAAAGCCAAGTGCCACCACATTGTATCAACTGAGTGGTTGGAGAAGAAACAACACCAAAACCAGTTACAGCGCCAACTTACAGCGACAACATGCCTCGATAGGCCGAAACTAGAGCCTTTCTAGCCTAAGATTTGAAAGCGGAAACGACGCCCCAAATAGGGGCTCAAATTCCTAACCGTTTAAGTTAAACTTCATATTCCACGCCACCTTCAAACGGGAGAAGCCGGCAGGTTGTTTCGCGCACAGGTCACATGGCGTGAAGACTTCTACCGCCTCAACATTGCAAGGACGGCGGGGGGGAGCGCTTCGTGAACGACGCTTTCTGATGTCCGTCCTTCGACCAGTGCAAGAAATGCTAGGCGCCAGAGCCTTTCTAACCTAAACTTTGAATGCGGAAGTGACGCCCAAATAGGGGCGCAACATCCTAAGCTTTTGAGGTAACATTTATATTCAACACCACCTTCAAACGGGAGAAGCCGGCCGATTGTCTGCGGCCTGTTCATCAGTGGCGGCTCGACGTTTTGAGGACATCATCAAAGCTCTTTGCCGACGAGACGCTGTTGCTCGATCCAAGGCGACAACTGCTCGCAGTTGGAAGAATTCGCTCTTTGCGGGCTCTGACGCCGGGGCGGAATACTGGGCGACCATTGCCTCGCTCGTCGAAACGGCCAAGCTTACGACGTTGAGCCGATGGCCAATTTAACTGACATCATCACCAGGATTGTCAACGGCCATCCAAAGAGCCAGTTCGATGAGTTGTTGCCGTGGTCATATCGCCCAGATAGAATGTTTGGGTAGCTCCACCAACGGGGTATGTGATGATTGAGAAGAGCATCACTTGGGAACAAGATGGAATTGATTCCGGCTGGTTGTTTGCCAAGGACGTTGGCTCGGTGCAAAGCAATGTCAGCTACCGCTCCGGCGGCTGGTGGCCTGGCGAAATGGCTGCCCGATACCGAGGAGCATGATATCGGGCCGTTCGAACCAAAGCGGTAGAGATGGCTAAAGCGGAACGCCTTGCTGCCGACAGTGATAATGAAACCCGTCAGCCCCAAATACCGTGGTGTAAGAACAGCGCTTACCTCCACCGAATGTCCGATCGAATGTGTTGATCAAGGTTCCATAACTATCATTACGCATTTTTGTTTTGTAGCGGCTATTTAGTAATGCGACAGTTGGGCCAGTTAGAGATGCGACAGTCTCGCCTTTCGATGCACTGGTCAACATCAACGTTGGGAGCAAGGATGACGACGTCCAGCCTGGTGGAGACCAGGAGCGAACGGAGTCGTCATGTCCTGTTTGATCACCATGTCACAGAAAGAATTGCATCGCCTCGAAGTCATCCAGAAGATCCGGGATCATCGCTTGAGTGTCGTTCAGGCGGCCGAACTGCTTGATCTCTGTCGCAGCCAGGTCCACAGGCTGCTGCAGGCTTATGACAGTGCCGGTTCGGCCGGCCTCGTGTCGAAGAAGCGATCACGACCCAGCAATCGCCGCCACAGCGAAGATTTTCGCAATGCGGCGCTGGATCTGATCCGGGAACGCTATCTGGATTTCGGTCCGACGCTGGCGCGTGAGAAGCTGATCGAGCTTCATCAGATCTCGGTGGCCAAGGAGACGCTGCGCCAATGGATGACCGAGGCTGGTATCTGGACCTCGCGCCGAGCCCGCAAGAAGCGCGTGTTCCAACCGCGCGGCCGGCGCGACTGTTTTGGTGAACTCGTCCAGATTGACGGCTCGCATCACTGGTGGTTCGAAAGCCGCGGCCCCAAATGCGCCCTGCTCGTCTACATTGATGACGCCACCGGCAAACTGTTGCATCTGCGCTTTGCCGGATCGGAGAACACATTCGACTACCTGCATGCGACGAAGGCCTATCTGCAGCAATGGGGCAA
The DNA here is from genome assembly GCF_003240565.2 of Rhizobium tumorigenes. Lineage (NCBI taxonomy): Bacteria > Pseudomonadati > Pseudomonadota > Alphaproteobacteria > Hyphomicrobiales > Rhizobiaceae > Arminella > Arminella tumorigenes. The sequence goes on along the minus strand of NZ_CP117256.1, from coordinate 95,754 downwards.
ACCGCTGGCTTTCTACAGCGACAAGCATGGTGTCTTTCGGGCGACCCATGCGTCGGAGAAAGACCGGACGAGCGGCCTGACGCAGTTTGGACGCGCGCTTTATGAGCTGAACATCGACATCATCTGCGCCAACACCCCGCAAGCCAAGGGCCGGGTTGAACGCGCCAACCAGACGCTGCAGGATCGGCTGGTGAAGGAGTTACGGCTACACGGCATCGATACGATCGCGGCGGCCAATGCCTATGCGCCGGAATTTATCGCCGACTTCAATGGTCGTTTCGGCAAGTCACCACGCAATCCGAAGGACATGCACCGGTCGCTGGCCGATCATGAGAACCTTGATGGCGCTATGTGCCGGAAGGAAGTCCGCACGTTGTCGCAAGCTTTGACGCTGCGCTACGACAAGGTGTTGTTCATTCTCGATCCGACTGACCTCTCCAGGCCACTTTCGGGAAAGAAGGTTGTTGTCTGCGATTATCCCGACGGTCGCCTCGAGATCATGCACGAGAGCTTTGCCCTGCCCTACAGAACGTTCGACAAGCTGCGGTCGGTCCATCGGCCGGACGTCGTTGAGAACAAGCGTCTGGACGACATGCTGTCTGTTGTCGCCGAGATGCAGGCCGGGCGCGAACTGCACCGTAGCAAGAGCGGTCCCCGCCGCACCGGCCAGACGGATCACATGTTCGGCATTCGCGACGGCAGCCAGGGCAATGGCTATCAGAAGCGCGGTCGCAAGCCGAGGACAGATTACATGAACGACCCGGCGGTGATTGCAAAGCGGCAGAAGGCGCTGGCGCGGATGGAGGCTGCCGAATGAACAGAAGCGCACATCGTCTCAAAGCTAAAGCCGAAACGGTGTTCTCCACCGCCCCCGCTCCGCCCTTGCAACCCGGACCAGCCGGGCGGATCGGGGGCTGACCCGCAGAGCCAGTGTCGCATTTCTAAATGGCTGACACCGTCGCGTCTCTAACCAGCTTTGACATGTTTTGTAGCGGGGTGGGTTCAAGGATGAAGTGCGACTTGCAATAGATAACAATGGCTTATCGCTTGCAAGGAATGAGACATGGATGGATCCTACCGATCTTTAAACGGATTCGAAAGGCTATTTGTCAAAAACGGGTCTACGACTACCACCACTACCATACGACAGCGCATGAAGCCTTTGGAGTAGCGACAGGTGAAACCGACTTGTAAATCGGAGGCCGAGGCGGGGCTCGAGCTGACAATGACCGCGGGACACGCGTTGGTGCTCCCTGCGGGAACCGGCCACAAGAAATTGCGCTTCTCGGCTGACTTTTGGATTATCGGGGCCTATCCGCAGGGTCAACGAGCCGCTGACGGGAAGCAGTCCGATACAGTATGTGAAAGCGATGCGCCTTCATCAGGCGAGGGTTCTCTTGGCCCGGCAAGACCGCACGATCGCTGAAGTCGCCCTTTCTGTTGGCTATGTCAGTCCAGCCCAGTTCAGCCGTGACTTCAAACGACATTTTCGCCGTACGGCAGCGGAAGAGGTGAAATGGGCTCGGCAACATCTCGGAGAGATGCTCCCCGACCACTGATGCCATCTCGGCCGTTTGTGCGAAGCAGTATTTATTACGATTTTGTGACGTGATTTTTGCGCAACGCAGTATTGGAAACCGAACTCAATTTTCGCCCCCGAGCACCAATTGATAAGGCGCCAAAACTATTAGTTGCTAAGAAGCTCCTAGAACGAGAGTCGACGCACTCTGTTCGCCCTAGCGGATTACGAACATTAGGTGATGGGAAGACGCGCAACCCCACGCGGCCACGGCATCACCCTTCGATTGGAGCGAGTAAATTGAACATTAGAACCCTTCTTCTTGGCTCGGCCGCTGCCCTCTCGGTCGTGTCCGGTGCCCATGCAGCTGACGCCATTGTCGCGGCTGAACCTGAGCCATTGGAATACGTCCGCATCTGTGATGCATATGGCGCTGGCTACTTCTACATCCCAGGCACGGAAACCTGCCTGAAAATCGGCGGCCGTGTTCGCGAAGACATCGGTGTTTACAACGCTTATCGCGTCGGTCAAGACGCGTCTGCTCGCGGCACCTATTGGAAGACCCGCGCTGAGCTGTCTGTCGATACGGCAACCGACACCGAGTATGGCGCTCTGAAGACGGATACCGTCTTCCGCTTTGAATCGCAGGAAGGCAACAACACCAACAAGCTTCTCTGGGCCAACATCAGCCTCGGTGGCTTCCTCGTTGGTAAGGCCGACTCGGTCTACTCCGCGTGGATGGGCTACGCTGGCGACGTCGTAAACGACGACGTGATCGAATACGGAATCAAGGGCCAGGACGAGCTGAACCAGCTTACCTACAGCTACGACGCGGGCAACGGCTTCACGGCAGTGGCTTCGATCGAAGACAGCTACAACGGCAATGCCGCTGGTGCTAACGGCGAAAATAGTTCGGACCACTACGCTCCGGACGGCGTTCTCGGTCTCGGTTACAAGACCGGTGCCTTCACCTTCCGCGTTGTCGGCGGCTATGACTCGATCGTTGAAGAAGGCGCTTTAAAGGCCCGTATCGATGCCAAGTTCGGCGGCTTCTCGGCATTTGTCATGGGTGGCTACAACACCGACGGCAACAAGCTCAACAAGTACGCTGGCGACAACGGCAACGGTATTGGCTGGGGTGATTGGGCGGTTTGGGGCGGCATCGGTGATCAGATCAACGACAAGCTGAAGTTTAACGTCCAGGTAGCCTACGACGACAACAAGACGTTTGCCGCTACGACTAATTTGAAATTCTACCCGGTCAAGGATCTCGTCTTCCAGCCGGAAGTTAGCTACACGAAGTACGACAGCGCACCTGGCGACAACGACAACTGGGCAGGCATTTTGCGCATTCAGCGTACGTTCTAATACCCAGCTGATCTGACCTCGGATCAAATGAAATGGCCCAGTATCCCAGCCGGGCCGTTTCACATAGATGGTTGTTCTTCCCCAGCCTTAGATGTCTTCGCAACATTCCGCGGCACGCATCGTAACAGTATCTGCGCCACGGCAGACAAGACCGTGCCGACCCTTCAATACTGGGCAACGACGTCTGAGTGGTCAGAGACCCGCTACGATGTGATCGACGCGCTGAAGGACGGCCTGAAGTCTGAAGGGGTTGCCCTCAAGTAGCCTCGGTGTTCAACTGGCACCGGATAGCTCACCCGCCACTCGATGCGACGTTGTCCGCCACATATGCGCCCCGCTGTCCAAGCGGCTTTGGCGATCCTGTAGTGGAGTCCTTTGCAGTCTGGTGTTCCAGCTCGGCGTTGAGTTCGCCCCCGACGATCAGGACCGTGACTGAGAGCCAGGTCCAGACCAGGAAGCCTATCAGCGCCCCCAGCGTGCCATAGGTCGCGTTGTAGTTGGCGAAGTGGGAGAGGTAGTAGGACAGGCCGAGCGACATGGCGGTAAGGCCGATTATGGTCAGCAGGGCTCCCCAGGTCATCCAGCGCAGCTTGGGCGGCTCCCGGCTCGGACCTACTCTATAGATAGCCAGAACCGTGGCTGCCACGACCACCAGGACGATCGGCCAACGCAGCAACAGAAGCGCGTTCTCCTTGAATTGATCAAGCCAGATATAGGAGAGCACTGTCGGCAGCAGGGCCACAAGCCCGATCATCACTATAGCAGCGAGCATGCCGCAGATTGTGAAGCAGAAGGCGACCACGTTTAGCTTGATGATGCCGCGCTTCTCTTTCTCTTCATAGGCGATGTTCATCGCATCGAAGATGGCCAGCGTCCCGTTGTGCGTGCTCCAGAGCGCCACGGCAAGCCCGAAGAAGAAGGTCAGACCCAAGCTGCTGTCCCGCTTCTCTGCCAGGCTCTTGATCTGGTCGGCAAACATGTCGAAAGCGCCGGGAGGAAGCATGCCCGCTAGTTTCCCCAGATTTTCTGAGATCGTGACCGGGTCGGCGACAAGACCGTACAATGATACTAGCGCCGCAAGTGCTGGAAAAAGGGCCAGCAGCAGGTAGAAGGTGACGCCGCCGGCTATGAGCGTAACGCGATCTTCGGAGACTTCATGAAGCACGCGCCAGAAGACGTCGCGAAGCCCCTTTGCCGGGATGGCTTCGGGAACGTCCGCCAGGTGACCATGGTCGGGCTTCCGAAGCGGCTCCTCGGGCCTGTCGGCGGCACCCCAAAACGCTGCCCCGACGACAACGGCAACGAGCGCGAGAACGGTGAGCCCCAGATGCTTTGGAATAGATCGATGAGCGGCCACGCTTATCCCTTTCGGCTTTGTTCGCATCGAAACAGGCTTGCCAGCCGTTTGTTCCCCAATGCGTCAGGCTGCTTCCTTTTGTCGAAAGCAATCCAACAAGGTCGATGCTTGAGGTAACGTTGTCCATCCCCTGCTAAGGAGGTAGCTGACTACCCGGTCCGTCTGCGAGGCCGCTGAGGTTCAACCGCCCCGTCATGGCTGTGGTTGATCGGCTTCGGCTGACCTAACCACTGTGCAAAGGCACGCGATCGTGTCCCTGCCGTTGCCGAAATAGACGATGCCGCGCTGCATCGGGCGTTTGCGGATGTGCCCACTAGGAGCGTCCGACGCGCAGACATTCGCTCCACCAGACCTCAAATCTGGTCGACGGCCCGCCTTTTCAGGAAATCGCGTAACAGCGCGTTAAAGGGTTCCGCTGTCTCAAATGGCGGGAAGTGGCCCAGCCCGATCATCTCGTGCAACTCCGCCCCGGCAATCCGATCAGCGATTAGCCTGCCTGCCGAGAGCGGCGCATTAATGTCTTCGGCTCCGACAATCACCAGCGTCGGGGCAGAGATGGCCGGAAGCTGTGCTTCCAAGTCAAGCCCGGCTATCAGCTCCCAGATGGACGCGTGGAACTCCGGGTCCTGCGCCAGCAGGCTCCTTGTCGCGCGGTCGAGCAAGTCCGGCCTTCGCTCGCGGAAGTGCGGTGGAAACCAGCGTTCATTGGAAAGCTGTGCGATTTTCGACATTCCCTCGGAGCGGGCGACCCGCGCTCGCTCGCGCAGCGCGCTGCGGACGGGTTCGGGAAAAGTGCACAGTGTCGCCACCAAGGTCAACGAGCGAACCAAGTCGGGACGCTGGAGGGCAAGTGTCTGAGCGATCATTCCGCCGAACGATATCCCCACCAGATGTACGGGGCCGCCATCCAGTTCGACGATGACGCGTTCGATGACTGACGTCATCACTTCGAAGCTGAGTGGACGGACCATGGCCCCGGAGAGACCGTGGCCTGGCAAATCGAGAGCGACGACGTCACGATCGCGTCCGAAATCCTCGACCTGCGCGCCCCACCAGGTCAGGTCCAGCCCTACCCCGTGAACAAACAAGAAGGGAACGCCGCCCCTCGGCCCTGTTCGAACGAAGTTGACTTCGCATACGCCGTCGATTGCGATGGTTGGCATGACGACTCTCTCTCCTCGACTTAGGACATTTGAAATGGATCCTGATTTCCGCTACACTGTGTATCGTATGTTCGAGCCAGGTTCAAGGCAAGGGTACAGACCGTGCCGCAACTTCAAAGAGCATCGTGATGCCTGACATAACTGTGAAACAATCTAGCCCCGTTGGTCGTCCGCGAAACGAGCCTGCTCGCCAGGCTGTCCTCAAGGCCGCCTACTCGATTTTGGTGGAGAACGAACTCAACTCTTTTTCAATCGACGGTGTGGCTCAGCGCTCCGGCGTCGCACGAACGACGATCTATCGCTGGTGGCCCACCAAAGGCATTCTGGCGATTGAGAGCTTCTTACAGGCCTTCCGTCCACAGCTCGTTTACACCCCGACATCGGACGTCGTGGCGGATTTGAAGAGACTGGTGCATTCGCTCGTCAATGCTCTCAATGGACCTGCTGGTCGAATCGCGGCGTCCGTCGTCGCCGAAGCGCAGCGCGATCCCGAGACGCGGCGCTTGTTCGTGGAGGCGTTTTCCGAGCCGCTTCGTGAAGAAAGCGGGCAACTTCTGGCCCGCGGCATCGCTCATGGTGAGTTTCGCGCCGACCTTGATGTTTCGCTCATGTTGGACGCAATGGTTGGCGCGATCTATTGGCGGCTGCTTCTTTGCCAACCTCTTAGTTCCCAGTGGGCTGACGCGCTGTGTGAATTGCTTCTGCGGGGTTCTCTGGCTGACGGCATTTGAAGCTGGGGTCCGACGCGTCTATCGAAACAGTGGAACACACCCAAGCTAGCCGCCTGTCTTGGGCCGGGAATGTCGCCGCTATCGTATCGACCGGACCACAGTCGTACGTCTTCAGGGGGAGCTGACGTCCGCTGGCTTTCCACTCGTCGCCTGCGACAGTCTTGTATGAACAACTTCTGACCGTCGCGTAGGCGTCGCTGCCCGAGTGCCACTACCTCGCAGATGTGAGCATTTTGGCCCCGAAGCCCACGAACGCCATTCCCGCAAAGACGTCTATCGCCCTTTTTGCACGGGTGTAAGCGGCGACCACGGAAGAGTTCCGCATCACGGTCAGCACAAAGGTGTACCACAGAGCGGAAATGGCCACCATGATTGCTACCGCTGCCATACCCTCCGGCCAGGAGGAATTGGCCGGCAAGGCCGCGGCGAACAGGCTTGCGACGAAGAACGCGGACTTGGGGTTCGCCAAGTTCGTTGCGAGGCCCGAGTAGAATGCCTGCCGTGGAGAAATAGCGGTCTTCGAAGTCGCCTCGGACGAATGGCCGCCGCTCGCGTAGCTCTGCCAAAGGAGCCTGCCGCCCAGGTAAAGCAGATATAGCCCCCCTGCCAACTTTAAAACAAAGTAGGCAACAGGTGCAGCCGTGAACAGCGAGCTGATACCGAGCCACCCCGCCATTCCCCAAAAGAACGTCCCCAGGATGACGCCCGCCATCACCCCGAAGGCTGCAGTTCGCGATCTTTCCAGTGCCGTGCGCACGACGACGAAAAAATTTGGTCCCGGCGTTATCGCCGCAACCGCCCATATGGCGGCTATCGAAAGATAGAACACTGGCACTGCCTCCTTTGTTTGTAAGAACGCTTTCTCATTGGAAACCGAAACCGACGTTCGATGTTCCGGCCTCCAACTGGCAACGTCTGTCTGATCGGTAGAGGGCACTGTTCGTCGGTTCAAAGGTATGACCAAGCGCTTTCCATCGGACAGGCCGTGCTCAACGTCGGCCGTGCGCTGCTGCCCAATCCGCATGGGCCCTTTGAAGCAACCATTGTCCTTGGCGACGGGCGCAAAGGTTCTTGAATGGTCGCGTGCTCAGGTGGCGATCATGCGACCCAGCCCCAGCGCACGGGCGCTCGAGGCGATCTTCCGGGACCTCATCCATATGCGGGACGGAGCAAACTATTTCGCCGAGCGCGTCTGGGGGATCGATCTCCGCTACAATCTCGGCGGCGATCATCCGCTCATTGGTAGCAGTGCTCCGGACTTCGCGCTGGCCGATGGAACAACGCTCAGCGATCATCTGAGAAACGGCAAAGGGGTGCTGCTGGACTTTGCCAAGGGATCTTTGTTTCCGGACCGACTCCGTTTTTTTGCTCCGCGGATCACCTATATCACCAGCAAGGCGGAGGACCCGCTGGGTTTGGCGGCGGTGCTGGTAAGACCGGATGGCGTCGTCGCCTGGGCCGGCAATGCTGTCACAGACTTTCAGGCGATCACCCAAGCCACGTCGCAGTGGTTTGGCGGAGCCTAACGAGGAAGGCGAGTACATGCTGGGCCGACAACCGCCATGACCGGAAATGCGCCAACAGCGGTCGTAGTCCGCACGGACGTGGCGGCTTGCGACGCGAGTCCTGCCGCGTCCAACCAGTTCCGGTAATCCTGAAAGGCAAAATCGGCAACACGCCGTCCTATGGTGCTGGTCGGCAGTGGCAGGAAGGTGGGTGCATGCGCCGTGTCCGTGAGTTCATGGTGCATGAGCTTAGCGACGAGTTCAGACTTTTCGGCACCGATATCGTCCGCGAAAGCCGTGTCAAGCAACGACCGTAGCAGAGGAGTGACCCGTAGGGTGAACGGGCGGTCCAATCGCAATGGCGGTGCCCAGGCCCGCGCCGCCGATGTTACCAATGCACCATCCGAACCTCAGTTGATCGGCCTCGACAATATCCTTTGATGGTGCGCCATATGCACGGACGTCCTCCATCGGGCCGCTTATCAGTGGAATTCCAGTCACCATGACATAAATCACACATGGAAGAATGAGACTTTCGCCGCGGAGCAAGACGCGGAGGTTGCCATGCAGGAGAAGAAATTCCGGGAGAGCCAAGCGATCGCTGAAACGATAAAGACGATCGCCAAACGCGGGATGAGACCCAGGGCTCTGATTGAAGCCGTCAAACTGCGTCATCCTTCGGCGACCAAGAAGGAAATCGCTCGGGCGGCTTTTCTGACCGTGATCCTTTCGGCCGAGTTCGATCTCGATGACACTCAGGCGCTCCACGATCTAGCCGAGGAACCCCGGGACGAACCCGAATAGCGCCGATGTATGCCGTGCATTCACCTGCTTGATCGATGACTGTCGCAGGCTATTTCCTAAGCAAACAGGGAACAGAGCGATGTGCAACCTTTACAACGTTACCACCAACCAGCAGGCCATCCGCGACTTCATCAGCGTCACGCATTCCCGCGAGGGCAATCTTGAGCCGTCGCTCAACGTCCACCCCGACCGCTCTGGTCCGATCGTCCGCCTGGACGGCAACGGCGAGCGTGAACTGGTCATGAGCACATGGGGCATGCCGACGCCGGAAATCCATCTCGAAGATAAGCCCGACAAGGGCGTGACTAATGTCCGCAAGACGTGGATACCGCATTGGCAGCAATGGCTGGGCATCGGGAATCGCTGCCTCGTTCCGGCGACGGCATTCTCGGAATACGAACAAATCGCCGATCCCGTCACTGGAAAAAAGCCGCTCCGCTGGTTCGTCGTTGACGAGGACCAACCCGTCTTCGCGCTTGCCGGAATCCACACGCGGTGGACGGGAGCCAGAGGACCGATCAAGGCTCCCCGTCACGGCGAGCACGACATCTATGCGTTCTTAACGACGAAGCCCAACAAGCTAGTCGAGCCGGTACATCCAAAAGCCATGCCCGTCATGCTGACGACCAAAGAGGAATGCGAGACCTGGTTGTCCGCCCCATGGTTGGAGGCCAAAAAGCTTCAGCGTCCGCTGCCCGAGGACCGCATGATGGTGTTGCCGAGATATACAGCGGTTGGCGGCCTTGGCGGAATCCCGGGCAAGACCGCGGACCTGTTTGGCTGAGACGATGGCGGACGGAAAGCGCCCATATCCAGACACACCCGACGGCCGATACTTCGTGGTGCGCGGACGGCTGTGGAGGCGCAGCAACCCTGCCCTTGACGAGGATCGCCGAAAGACACTCGTTTCGGAACTGATGTCGGCGCGTCGAGCCGTTCGAGATGCTATTGACGACCCGGACGCCAAAGCTATCGCCCGGCGGCGGGTGGGCGAGGCCAAGACCGCGCTCGGCGAGCGCGGCGCTGTGTGGTGGGCTGACGGTGCTCCCGATTATAATCAGAAGCTCGCCAGAAACACGCCGTATGCAGACTGGGCGGCCACGCTGCGATGCTGATCAGTCCGCACTCTTCCCGGTCAGCGGTTGTGATCGCCCTTGTCGCCCTCGTCTGCCTTGGCGTCGTGCTTCAGAACCGCGTCGTCAGCCACTACGTCGATGCCATGACCGGTAAAGAGGTCGCCGGCGGCGACGAGGTGAAAAGATAGGAGCGCGGGGAGAACGAATTCGTCATGCTTGAAGACGACGAGCTGGACGCCGTGGGTCAGGAAGCTTTCTCGGTGATCCGCGACGCGATGGCGGCGCAGAAGATGGTCGACATATTTAAACTTGTCTTGTCCCGCCGCGAGCGCGCGGTGATGCTGGAGCCCCGCGGCAAGGGCATCGTACTTTGGACGCTTCGTTATGGCGACGAGATCCGCGATGAGGACGCTTACTTCGGGGGAATTGGCGCCGAGACCGCCGATCCCGACATGATGCCGCTGGTCCAGCAGCTCATCAAGCAGGAGACCAAGCACTGGGACGGCAAGATGGCCGTAGAACCCTTCTAGGACAAGCTTCTCGATCTGATCGCGGTAAAGAAGAAGAGCCTCAAGAAGCCAGTCAGCAAGCTCAAGGCGGCCACGCAAACCCCTTCGTCCGGAAACGTCATCAGAATCATGGACGCGCTGCGGAACAGCATCAAGGCCAACGCCGACAAGCACGTCTGAACGGCGAGGAGGACGAAATGCTCACCCAAGTATTTGATCCGGTCATCATCGGCGAGAACGCCCACTTCCTGGCGACCAACGAGGAGTTTGTCTGGAAGGTCAAAGTGACGCCCGAAGCGTTAGCTACGCTCACCCAGGATAGAAAGACTCCAATCTGGTCAGCCACGCTATATACCGACATTCTCACCCGGATCGCAGATGAAAATCTCACGAAGATCGATGCGATCCTCGACGAGACGGTCTGGGTGCTGGAAGCGGATGTCTTGCGCTGGCTCGGAGGACAGACGAGCCGCTGGAAGGCACGACGAGATCGTGAACGTGCGCTTGGTGGGGCTGCGAGCAGTTCACGGCCCCCGGCCGTCCTCCAGTTGCTCTGAAGCCCTGCGATCAGCTCCGTCGAGTTGAACATCCGGAATGAATCCGATAGGCCATGCCTCGTTGCTTCCTCGGCCGGCGGCTTGCCGCCCTCCGAGTATCAGTGCGAGATAAGATGAATTCCGGAAATCGAGATACCAGGCCGCTTGCAGGGATAGCACTTGCCTGTGTCGGCTACGCCTGCTTCGCGATGCAGGACGCGATCGTCAAATGGCTGGTCGCCGACTACGAGGTGCCCGAAATCCTCTTCATGCGCAGCTTCGTCATCGTGGTCGTCAGCGGATTTCTGGCTAGATACCGCAAGCATCCGTCGATCTTCAAAAGTCCGCATCGTTCGTCGGTCGTTCTGCGCGCCGCCCTCATGTTCTTCGCATGGCTACTTTTCTACAACGCCGCGCGCCACCTCGAGCTTGCCCAGCTCACCACGCTCTACTTCTCCGCGCCGATCATCGTCGTGTTTCTATCGATCTGGATACTCAAGGAGAGAGTCGACGGGGGACGATGGATCGCTTGCATCGTCGGTTTCGTCGGCGTCGCGGTGGCCGCGAATCCGAGCCACACGCCGGATCTCATTCCCACGGCCATGTGTCTTGTCGCAGGGTTCTTCTGGGCCTGGAGCACAATACTCGTTCGTCTCGTGAGCCGAAGCGAGTCGACACTCACCCAGATGTACGCGACCAGCCTCCTGTTCGGGGTGGCATGCGCCGTCTCGTTTCCCTGGATCTGGAAGACGCCTGATCTGATGGGCTGGGTGCTGATGCTGGGTTTGGGAGCCATCGCGACGATCGGCCAATTCATCCTCTACGAGGGTTTCCGATATGCGCCGGCCTCCGCGCTGGCCCCTATCGAGTACACCGGCCTCATTTGGGCATTCGGGTACGGGTACCTCATCTGGTCCGAGTTGCCGGCCATAAACGTCTTCGCCGGAGCGGCGCTGATCGTTGCTTCCAGTGTTGTCTTAATCCTCTGGGAGCGGCGGCGGGTGCCCTTTGCTGCGCAAGATTAGCCGTCGCGGAAATGGTCTGCCCTGTTCGCTCTTTCAGTGGAATGTTCGGGCTGTAGGCCTCTGCCCGGTTATGTTTCTAACCGTCCTACAAGCTGGGCCACCGATGCGACAACCTCCCGAAAGGCTTCCGAGTGGGCGATATCCGCCGAGATCGCCCGCAGCAGTTTCGCCAGATCGTGAAGTGGTCCGATCAAGTCGATGCGGCCAATACTGGCAAGTTCGTCGATCAGCCCCACGATGACGCGATGCAACTGGGACAGCACCCGCTGTCTCTCGTCTGCACTCAGCGTGTCCAGCGGCCTGAGTTCTGGCCCTACGTCGCGATCCAAGGCTACCTCCGGTGTCTTTGTCTGATCGTCCCGACCGGCACTCGGACATACATGGTAGAGTCGGGGCTCTCCATTCCAAGGGGCGCTGATCAATTGACCGTTCGGATTAATCGATTACCGGGTTGAAGCGAACATTGTTCATGCCGGTGCGTTTGGCTGGAAGAAGGGAGACGGAACATGAAAACCGTAATCATAGCATCTGCCATCGCTGTTGCCTCAGTCATGGCATCCCAGGCGTCCGCCACGATGGACGAGCTCGCAAAATATGAATGGAAAAACCGCGTCGTTGTCCTGTTCGGCAGATCTGGCAATCAGAAGCTCGCGAGACAGGTCGAGATGCTGAAAAGCCACCAAAAAGACCTCGCAAGCAGGGACATGGTTGTCATCACGGTGATCGGCGACGAAGTGCGTCCGGTCTACGGCGACGCGACCGGCGTGGATGCCCGGAAGCTTCGGCAGCAAGCCGGCATCGAGGGCAATGCCTTCCAGGCCGTGCTCATCGGCAAAGACGGCGGCGTCAAGCTTCGCAGTTCTGAGGTCGTGACGGATGAGGCCATGTTTGGCCTGATAGATCGAATGCCGATGCGAAAAAACGGCCAGGGCTGATCGCGCGCCAGCCAGCGCCGGCGGTTGCAGCATCCGCATAAGGAGCGTGGAGACGCCAACGCCGAGCATTGACGGGAAGTCGCCCCGGACCTGCCACCGCCTGAAACCGGGTCGAAAGAAGCCGGGATCGCCATCAGAATCCCGCCTCCGTCATCTGACCGACTTCAGCCATGACGTCCTCGGAGATTTCCTGCAAGATGTGTTCGACCGGCCTGCTCCTCGAAGCAAGATTGAACATCACATGGTTCGCGCCCAGCTCATGGATGTCCTGAAGATAGCGGACCAGCGCATTCCTTCCGACCCGCATGCCAAGACCGAGGGGTTCGGGCGGCGCATCTGTGTCTTCGGAAAGATCCAGTAACATGGACTGGCTGAAGCTACGGTGTTCGGTCGTCACCTTCCCGACAGCCATCTTCCAAAGCCCGATGCGGTCGGCCTGGGCTGACAACGGGCGGTAGTAGGTCGCCCAGCCGACGGCATTGCGGGCAATCCACTCCAGCGACTGCGAGGCCGAGCCGACGGCAAGCATGGAAACCGGTGCGGATCCTGTGCGCGGCCGTATCTGAAATTCCGGTCTGACAACGCTCTGCTCGTCAAGAACTGCACCATCTTGTCCGAGAGCGGCGGCTAGCCGTGTCCAGTTGTGCCGATAAAGCTCCTTGCGGTTCTCGAAGTCCTCGCCGAAGACGGAAAACTCCGATGGTCTGTCGCCGGATCCAAGTCCGAGCACGAAGCGCCCTTTCGACAGCGCGTTAACAGAGAGGGCAGCTTTAGCAACGTGGAGAGGATGCCGCAGCGGGAGGACGATCGACCCGCTGACGAGATTGATACGCGTCGTCGCCAGAGCAAGGGCACCCAGGAGAACCCACGGATCCGAGTGTCCGGTCGGATCCGGATAGCTGTCGCCGTTAAGGGGGACGTCGCGAACCCAGATCGCCGAGAAGCCGAGCTCGTCAGCCCTGCGGGCAATCGCTATCTGGGTTTCGAAGTCGAAGTCGGCCGCCTGCCTCGGCTGTGACGGGAGCACGATTCCAAGAGTGAGGCGGCCTGGTTCGGTAATCATGGGTGCCCGTCGTATGATACAAAAGATAGCGCCTTACACAGATAGGCTTTGTCCGGAGCGTCAACGAGGTCTCGTTGGGATTTATTCCGAATAGGGCATCGACCGGTTGCTTCCTTCGACCCTCAGGCGGATCGATTATGGTAGACAGATGGCAGTGGAGACGGAGCGCGTGAATATCCGCCGGCGCTGTGCTCGCCGTTGATCGGCGGAACGAGTGTGCTATCTCCTCGCTTAACAGTCACGCTCGAGATCCCAGATGGCGAAAAGACACAGCGACGGTACAGTCCCTCCGGCCGAAAGGCTCGAAGGGTTCGTCAGAGTCCGTGGAGCCCGCGAGCACAATCTGAAGAACGTCGATGTGAACATGCCAAGGGACGCCCTTGTCGTCTTCACGGGCGTCTCCGGATCTGGGAAATCCTCCCTCGCTTTCAGCACGCTCTATGCCGAGGCTCAACGCCGATATTTGGAATCCGTCTCTCCCTATGCCCGTCGACTCTTCACACAAATGAGCGTTCCGGACGTCGATCAGATCGAGGGTCTCCCGCCTGCCGTCGCCCTTCAGCAGCAGCGCGGGTCTCCGACAGCACGCTCGTCGGTCGGCAGCGTGACCACCATCTCGAATCTCCTCCGGATGCTGTATTCCCGAACTGGCACGTACCCTCCTGGCCAGCCTCATCTCGAGGCGGAGTCCTTCTCATCGAACACGCAGGAAGGTGCCTGCCCGCAATGCCATGGCCTCGGTCGTGTCCATGAGGTGACCGAAGCGTCGATGGTGCCGGATCAGTCGTTGTCAATCCGCGAGCGCGCCGTGGCGGCATGGCCACTGGCATGGGGCGGCCAGAACCTCAGGGACATCCTGATCACCCTTGGCATCGACGTCGACAAGCCATGGCGGCAGCTTCCGGAGCAAACCCGCGATTGGATCCTGTTCACGGAAGAACAGCCCATCGTCCCGGTCTATCCGGGCCTCAGCCATGAGCAGGTAAAGCGTGCTGTCGCGAGGAAGGACGAGCCCTCTTATATGGGCACATTCTCAAGCGCGCGCCGCCACGTCACCCATAGCTTCGCGACAACGCAAAGCGCTATGATGAAGAAGCGGGCTTACCGCTACATGCTCAGCAGTGCCTGCCCGCTGTGCGAAGGAAAGCGGCTGCGAAAGGAATCTCTCTCGGTCACATTCGAAGGTCTCGACTATGCCGAGATGAGCAGGCTGGCGATGGCCCGTTTCTCGGAAATCTTCGCGCCCTATGCAGACCCTGGTGCCGAGAAGCTCGTAGCCATGCGACGGAAGCACCCTGAGAAGGCAATGGTGGTGCAGCGTATCGCAGGTGACCTTTGCAGGCGGCTGGCGGTCGTTCTCGATCTCGGTCTCGGCTACCTTACCCTCGAGCGGAGCACGCCCACTCTTTCTCCCGGCGAACTCCAGCGACTTCGCCTGGCCACCCAGGTCGTCTCGAACCTGTTCGGCGTCGTCTATGTCATGGACGAGCCGTCGGCGGGATTACACCCCGCCGACACCGAAGCTCTACTGCGGGCGCTTGACGGACTGAAAGCGGTTGGAAACTCGCTGTTCGTCGTGGAGCACGAACTCGACGTCGTCCGGCACGCGGACTGGATCGTCGACGTGGGACCGGCCGCCGGCGAACTGGGGGGCGAGATCCTCTACAGCGGCCCCCTGGAGGGCATGCGGAATGTCGAACGATCGGAAACCGCAAAGCATTTGTTCGCGAAAGCCAGCGAGCCATCGTCAAAGCGGAGAGAACCGGACGGCTGGCTTCGCCTTTCCGGTGTCACCCGAAACAATCTTCGCGACGTCGACTGCGCGTTTCCGCTTGGGGTCATGACGACAGTGACAGGCATTTCGGGGTCGGGCAAGTCAAGTCTGGTCAGCCAAGCGCTTGTCGAACTCGTCGGCGAGGCGCTCGGCGCTCCGGTTCGTCAGGAAAGCGACGCGGAGGACGAGGCAGCGCTGGAGGTGGAGCCAGGCATGCCGACGCAGGGAAGGATCGAGGGCGGGCTGGACAGGATCCGACGCCTCATCCAGGTCGACCAGAAGCCGATCGGCCGGACGCCAAGATCGAACCTCGCGACTTATACCGGGCTGTTCGACCATGTCCGTTCCCTCTTCGCCGCCACGCCGGAAGCAAGGAAGCGCCGCTATGACGCCGGGCGGTTCTCCTTCAATGTCGCCAAGGGCCGCTGCCCGCGATGCGAGGGTGAAGGCTTCGTCATGGTCGAGCTACTTTTCCTTCCAAGCGTCTATGCACCCTGCCCGACTTGCCATGGCACCCGCTACAATGCGCACACGCTCGAGATCGAATACAGGGGGAAAAACATCTCGCAAATCCTGGGGCTTACTGTCTCAGACGCTTGGGAATTCTTCGACGACGCCCCGAGCGTCAGGGCGTCCCTGAAAGTGCTGCGCGAGGTTGGACTGAGCTACCTGCGTCTGGGTCAGCCTGCGACCGAGTTCTCTGGAGGCGAAGCGCAGCGGATCAAACTTGCGACCGAACTTCAGCGAGCCCAGAAGGGTGGCGTTCTCTACGTGCTGGACGAGCCGACAACCGGGTTGCATCCGTCCGATGTCGAGCGGCTTGTCGTCCAGCTCAATGCACTGGTCGAGGCAGGCAATACTGTCGTTGTCGTGGATCACGATATGACAGTGGCAGCAGCCAGCGACTGGGTGATTGATATCGGACCCGGTGCGGGTGACGAGGGTGGAAGGATAGTCGCCAAAGGCACGCCCCAACAAGTAGCCAGTTCGAAGGGAAGCCGGACAGCTCCGTACCTAAAGCGTCTTTTCCAACTTGATGAAGGCGTCACCCTATAATGCCTTAGGGACGTCAAAGAGCTCTGAACTCGGCTCCGTCAAGCATCATCAGCATCTGTGGCGGAGAAAATGTGTCTAAGTACAACTGCAGTTCGCAACTTTTCCATTCGCGAAAACCCGCCGACAAGTAGAGCCTGATCGCCGCCTCGTTCGTGATTGTGACAGCGAGCACAACTGACCGGCCGTCCCGACAGGCTTCGGAGACCGCAGCATCGAGCAAATGCCGCGATAGGCCAGTCCCCCGGGCAGTCGGCCTGACATACATGCCTGACAACGCAGCAACGCCACTTCGGTATTCTATCCGCCTTTTAGTCAGAGCAACAACGCCCATCAGAGCGCGCGTCTGGTCGATCCCGCCAAAAACATGGTCAACGTCCAACTTTTCTAGATACCACGCCTCATCGTGCGCGAGCTCCTCGCCAACACTCATGCCCAAGGCGTCTTGATTGTCCGCGATGGCTTCTCTTCGGATATCGCGAAAGACCGCCGTGTCCTGTCTCCCAAGACGACGAACTTCGAAAAGACGACTCGATGTCTCGCGTAGCAACCGGCATTCTCCCATGCTTCGCTTGTCGATTGATACCACACACTGTGGCCAGACTTGCCCCTGTTACGTCGCCCGTCTTCGGCGGCCGGTGACGTCGATTTAATATGCGCGTGCAGGCCTTTTGATCGCATTTCGAACGCGGGAGAGCATTTGTGACCTTGGATGTTGATTTCCGCTGAGAAGTGACCCGCCTGTTATGTATGTTTCGGGTCTCGGATGGTACATTCCATTTCCAAGTGCGACATCCCAATGATTTTAAGGGTTTTACTTTGGAGATTTTGGTATGTCTCGGTGCTACACGCAGATCACCCTCGCCGATCGCCAACGCCTGCATCACCTGGTGGCGGCAGACGATCCCATCAACGAGGGAGGCTAATGGGGTTGCTGAAGGTTCAGAATCCCGCAATCGGCACCTCGACGTGCACCACGCGGGATGCGGTGGATAGAGCGACCTATCAAGCGCCCCTCTACCCACCGTGCAACCAGGGAGGCCGGCCAAGCCAGTCCGAAATAAAGTAATGCGGTCAGCGCAAACACGTGAAGCGGCCTGAAGCTCTCCGACATGAGCTCCCGCGAAACCAGCGTCAGTTCTGGAACCGTGATCAACGCACAGATGGAACTGTCCTTCAAGAGCGAGACCATATTGATCAGCAACGGAGCGACCGTGTACCGGATCGCCTGCGCCAGGAGCACATGCCGGAAAGCCTGGAAGGGCGTCATGCCACTCGCCATGGCCGCCTCGCGCTGTCCCGATGGAATGGCACGAAGGCCGGCGCGAAAGACCTCGGCGAGATAAGCGGCATAGACCAAGGCGAGGCCCATTGTACCAGCCAGGAACGCCGGAAGCATGATGCCGGCGCCCGGTAGCGCAAAGTAGAGGAGATAGAGGATGACCAGAAGCGGCACGCCGCGAGCAACTGTGATGTAAAGTCGCGCAAGACAGCTGACCCAGATATTTCGGCGACTGCGCAGATATTCGATCATGAGTGCCAGCACGAAGGCAAGGCTGAACCCAACTGCGGTCAGCGACAAAGTAACCCGCAGTCCGGCGAGTAGCCTGGGGCCCCAGTCCGCGATGTTGTCGGCGATGACTTGAAGAAACATCATTGGCTCTCCAGTCGGCGCTCGAAGAAGCTCACGGACTGCGCCATGACGCCTGTCAGAACGAGATAGACCATAGCAGCACTCCCATAGATCGCGGCAGTCTCGAAGGTTTCGTTGACGAGTTGTCGGGCATTGAACATCAGCTCCGGCGCCGCAATGGCGGCAACAAGCGATGTGTCCTTGATCAGCGCGACTGCATAGTTTCCGATCGACGGCAGTGCCAGTCTCAATCCCTGGGGCAGCACGATCAGTCGGAAGGCGAGAAAGGGGGTTAGCCCGGACGATGCGGCCGCCTCCCTTTGTCCAACTTCGACCGACAGAAACCCGGAGCGGAAAATGTCGACGGTCACGGCGCCGCCGATCATCCCCAGTCCCAAGACAGCAGCTCCCATTGACGACAGCCGGACGCCAAGAGATGCAAGGCCGAAGTAGAGTAGGAAGAGAAAGGTCAGGCTCGGCACGTTGCGCAATAATTCGACATAGAGGCGGATCCCTGCCTGCAATAGGCGGCACTTCGTCAGGGCGGATATAGTCGCCAATGTCAGGCCAATCCCCAGCGCGACGATAAGGGCTCCGACGGTAACCTCAACGGTCACGAGCGCTCCCTTGAGGAGCGCCGTGACGATCAGTCCGGGCAGAGCCTCATCCATTGCCCCCTCCCCGACCCTGGAGCGATCCAAGAAATTGTTTCAGGCGCGGCGACTGAGGCTGATCAAGCACCGTTCGCGCAGGACCCTGTTCGACGATGTCCCCGCCATCCATGAAGATGACGCGATCGGCAACCTCTCTGGCAAAGCCGATCTCGTGGGTCACAAGCACCATGGCAAGTCCTTCGGCTGCCAGCTCCTTGATGACGGTCAATACTTCCCCGACCAATTCCGGATCGAGCGCGGACGTCGGTTCATCGAAAAGCAGGAGCTTTGGCTGCTGTGCCAACGCGCGTGCGATGGCTACGCGTTGTTGCTGTCCCCCAGAAAGCCGATGGGGCATCTCGTCCGCCTTCTGGGCCAAATGTACCTTGGCCAAGAGGGCGCCGGCAAGCCTGTCGGCTGCATCGCGTTTCATGCCTCTGACCTTGCGTGGCTGCAGTGCGACGTTGGCACGGACAGATAGATGCGGCCAGAGATGAAAGTGCTGGAACACCATGCCGATCTGGGCGCGTTGCGGTGCCATTTCACGGTCCGTCATACGCTGGCCATTGGGCCTGCGACCAATCGTCTGTCCCTCAAGACGTATCTCGCCCTCGCTTGGCGGCTCCAGATAGTTGATTGCGCGAAGGCAGGTCGACTTGCCGGAGCCGCTCGGACCGATGAGCGCGACGCGCTCGCCGCGGGCAAGGCTAAAGGAGATATTCTTGAGCACTGTCAGATGGCCGAAGGATTTGCCGAGATTGAGAACCTCGAGAAGTTTTGGGGTGACCATCGCGGCCTCTCTCGTTGGAGTGCAGGGGCTTGCCATCAGGCAATGCGGATCGGTCAACGGCCGCAGACGGGTGGCGTCCAGTCTGCCGCGCGGTCGACGCCGGCACGAAAGTTTTCTGCAGCGGGTGTGTAGTTCGCCTCACTGACATTGCCGTAGCGTTTGCCGATCGTCCTCACCTCACACGATGTCCACAAGGCACGGATTTGAGTGCTTAGGTCCGCCGCAAGATCCGCGTTCTGTTTGGAAAGGCCGAATACATATTGGCGGCCGAGCCCGGTCAGCAGGGGAAAGTTAAAGTCGTTGTCGGAAAAGGGAAGATTGACGAGGTGCCAGGCAGGATTCTTCGACAGGGCGTAGTCGATCACCGGCGGGTCGCCAACCAGTGCCTCGATGCGTCCAGCGTGCAGATCGCGAAGGGCGGCATCCGTACTATCGTAGAGCGTCAGTTCCAGACCGGAAATTTTGTGAAGCTCTGGCAGGAACGAGAACCCTGTCATCGAACCAACCTTGCGATTTTCCAGATCCTTGAGCCTGTGCCATCCGGCATCCTCGCGCGACGTTACACCGTTTTGAAAATAGCCCGTGGGGTCGGTGAGCGCGAGCGTATCGGCGCGCTGCTTCGTCCAGGCGACATTGCCACCGATAATGTCGACGCGCCCGGTCTGGACTGCGGCTATGGCGCCTGTCCATTCCATGGGGACCGGCTTGATCACCAGGCCGAGCTTGTCGGCGGCAATCTGCAGAATATCGCCGTCGTAGCCTGCAAGCCTGCCATCGCGAACCACCAGTCCTGGCATGTCACCGGTAATGGCGACGGACAGAACATTCGGCTCACTGAGATGATAGGGCCGATCGACAGCCGCTGCGGGCCGCGATGAAATGCTTGCTGTAAGCGCCACGGCGCCAAGGAGAACTTTGTAAAATAGAAATCGCATGTTGGTTCCCTTTCTCTTTTTGTAAATGTCAGGCGCGCGCGCCCAGCGCGTGACCTGGTGTGAAACGGGTCATGGCGAGGCCCGCAATTGATGTCGTTGTGTGGCCCTCGAGGCTGAGTTCCGCCAGCACGGCGCCGACGGCAGGGCCAAGCTGGAATCCGTGACCCGAAAATCCGAACCCATGAACAAGACGATCGACAGCCGGGCTTGGCCCGACCACCGGCAGTCCGTCGGGCATACGTCCCTCGATGCCAGTCCAGCTTCTGAGCAGCAGGACGTTCCTGAGTTGAGGCACCATGCCGATGGCAGCGACTGCAGCGTCCATCGTGGTTTCGGCGAGCGGCCTTGCACGAAGATGTTCGCGATCAGCGGTGCCAAGGCCAGCCCCGAATATGACGCTGCCATTGGGAGCCTGGCGGATGTAGATGCTGCCGCCGCAAATCCCGAGATTGGGTCCGATCAGGGGCGGGATCGGCTCGGTGACACACATGTTCGGTGCCATGACTGCTTCTTCAACGTGATCGCCGAATTGCGCTGCTACCGCTGCGCCCCAGGCTCCAGCCGTATTGACGAGACGGCGGGCTCTGATTTGGGTCGGCTCAGCGTCAAGCCGGAGAAAAAAGCCGCCTGTGCCGGTCTCTGCGCTGATCACCCGGCAATTTTCAAGTATGTTGGCACCCATCAAGCGCGCGGCGCGCGCAAATGCCGGGGCAACCAGCCGCGGATTGGCTTGGCCATCCTCTGGGCAAAAGGATCCCCCGACATAATGTTTTGCCAGATAGGGAAACCGGCGCTTGAGATCGGTAGCGTCCAACAGGTCGGCGCGGATACCGTGGTCGCCCAGCAGCAATCGATGCGCGCTCAGGTCAGCGAGGTCTGCGTCGTTGCGCGCCAGTTTCAGGTGACCGGTTGCAGCGAAATCGCAATCGGTGCCAATGAGGTTGGGCAGATTGCCCCAGATCGCTCTGCTGCGGCGCGCCAGCGCCATCTCCGCAGGATGACGCCCTTGCTGGCGAACTCCGCCATAATTAACACCGCTTGCCTGGGCCCCGCAACGGCTCTGCTCGACCAGTATGACCGAGGCACCTTGAAGACTTGCGTGCAGAGCGGTTGAGCAGCCGGCAAGCCCGCCGCCGATGATCGCCATATCGTAAAGTTTTGTCATGGCGAGCCTGGTGCCAAGTCGCCAAGTGTCAGCGGTTTAATCGGCGCCTGGCCGCGCAAGCGTCCTACCGTCTTTATCTCCGCGCTGCCGGCCGCCGCAATCAGTTCGGCGGCGGCTGTTCCACAGATCCGACCCTGGCAGCGTCCCATTCCGACCCGGCAGAAGGCCTTGATCCTGTTGATCTCTGCTTCACCGGTCGACGCCACCGTCTTGCGGATCGTACCCGCCGTTATCCCCTCGCACCGGCAGACGACGACATCGTCGGGCAACTGGGCGATCATCTTATGCGGCAGGGGAAAAGCCTGGTTCAATGCGTTTCGAAAGCGCGCGGTCTTGTCGATCGCATGCCGATCACGGTCGATCTTCATCGGGACGGAGTGACCGTTGTCTTGAAGCAGAGCAACTGCTGCCAACCGTCCACTGGCCTCTGCCATCTCACTGCCCCGGATCGACAGTCCATCACCGGCGAGATAGATGTTCGCCATGGAAGAGCGGCCGTCGCGGTCGGCAAACGGCAACCATTGTCTCTGAGCAGGGTCAAACCAAAACTCAAGGCCGAGCAGATCGGCCAGTTGGGTTTCGGCCTTGAGGCCGTGGCCGAGTGCCAAGGCATCGCAAGCCGCAATGCGCTCGCTGCCGCGCCAAGCGTAGGCAAGCCCGGTGACACCACCGTCTGTGCCGCGCAGGACTTCGAGGAGCCGGACGCCTGTCATTACGGGGACGCCGCGTGCCAGGAGGGCCGCAACGTAGAACAATCCTTTTGCGAAGATGGCGCCGCCCGACGCCAGCGCTGGCAGCAGCGCAAACTGTTGAAAAGGAGCGCTGGTCTCAAGGACGGCAGCCACCGTGGCACCTGCTTTCGCATATTGGTAGGCAACGAGATAGAGCAGCGGTCCGGTGCCCGCAAAGACGACGCGGCGACCAATCAACGATGCCTCTGCTTTGAGCGCGATTTGTGCTCCGCCGAGACTGTAGACGCCGCGGCCCGTCCATCCCTTGACTGGCACGAGCCTGTCCATGCCGCCCGTCGCGATGATGAGCTGCGACCAGTCCTGGACCGCAACACCCGCTTCGTCCAGGATATGCAGCTCGCCTTCACACACACCCCAGACCTGGGTTCTCGGCCGATAATCCACGGCCTGTTCGAGCGCGTCGGAACGTCGACGGAACGTTGCCGCCCGTCGTGCATCGAATCCGTAAAGCTGACGTGTTGATCGTATCAACTCCGGCTCAGGACGGCGGAAAATCTGGCCACCGGGATTACGGGCTTCATCAATCACAACGGGACGCACCCCCGCCGCCGCAAGCACCCCTGCGGCAGCTATACCTGCAGGTCCCGCACCGACGATGACCACGGGGGCGGCCATCAGATTGTCCCCGGCGCGCGGGTAACGAGCGACATGCCTGCTTCGAGACGACTGGTACAGGCGCGCAGACGTCGCCCGTCTGAGTGCCACAGCCAGCAGTCCTGGCATGCCCCCATCAGACAGAAGCCGAGCCGAAGCCTGGAACGGGAGGACATGTCAGCTGATCCGTAAGCCAGGCGTAATGCGCTGAGAACCGTCTCTCCCTGCCGTGCCGTCAGGCGACCACCATCGAGGAAAAAGTCCAGGGGCGCTGCAGGCTTCTTGTGAGCGCTGCGGCGCGGATCGTCTTGAGCGACCATTATCCTCTCCTTTCTAACCAATTTCCAAAAGGCTAGACTTCCACATTATGGATGTCAATGCTATAATATATCCATTATATCAGATTCACTTGGAGGATGTTCGAAACATGAATACTACCACAGAGAGCATACCGAACGATCCCGACCTGCAGCCCGTGGCCGCTGTCCTTGCCGGTTCTTGCGAACGGATCAAAAAGATGCCGGGCAACACCCTCGACGCGGCGCGGCGCACGGTTCTGGACACGCTTGGCGTGGCGACTGCGGGCGCGGCAACGCAGGCCGGCCATGCGTCGAGACGGGCGGCGGTCGACATATGGCACGCTGGCAATGCGACCGTCTGGTTTTCGAAGGAGCGGCTGGCACCGGCCGGCGCGGCTTTCGTCAACGCGACCTATGCTGCGGCGCTGGATCTCGATGACGGCCACAGACAGGCATCGGGTCATCCAGCCGCCGCGATCGTTCCGGCCGTGATCGCCGTCGGCGAACAGATCGGTGCCGATGCCAGCCGACTTCTGACAGCAGTGACCCTGGGCTACGAGGTCGCAGTGCGTATTGCCGCTGCGCGCGATATCCGCCTTCTGCGCACGACCGACACCGGCCTATGGTGCGGCCCAGGTGTCGCTGCGGCCGCCGGGTGGTTGCAGGAAGCCCCGAGCGCTGTGGTCGCCGAAGCGATCGCAATCGCCGCACACACATCGACGTCGCAGGCTGCCACGGGCTGGACCAAGATCGGCCATACGGTGAAGGAAGGCATTCCCTGGGCAACAGCGAATGGACTTCAGGCCCTGACCCTGGCGGCAGCCGGTCATCGGGGGCCAGTCGATATATTCGACGACCCTTCCCTCTACGATCGCCGGCGCCTGATCGACGGCTTCGCCGCGCGCTGGGCGATCGAACGGGCCTATTTCAAGCTTTACAGCTGCTGCCGCTGGGCGCATGCCGCAATCGATGCGGCCCTGATCCTTCTCAAACGAAGCGGGATCGTCCCCGCCATGATTGACCACGTCCTCGTAGAGACCTTCGAACGCGCGCTGTCGCTGCCAAACCAGAGTGAGCCTCAGTCGCTAGAAGCCGCGCAGTACAGCATTCCCTTCTGCGTAGCGCTGGCGTCGGTGCATGGAGCCTCTTCGCTGCTGCCGATGGAAAACAGACATTTGAGCGACCCACGGGTGACCGGGCTTGCCCGCCGCGTCCAGCTGAAATATTCGCCGATTTACCGTGACAGTTTCCCCGCAGCCACACCGTCACGAGTGACGATAACGGCGGGAGGTTGGAGCAGGACGGTCGAGGTCCTTTTGCCCCGAGGCGAGCCTGACAATCCATTGACATCGGCAGATCTGCAAGAAAAGTTCATGACGTTGTCTGCAGCGCTTCCCAGGGAGGCTCAGCGCCTTGCGCTCCTAGAAGCGGCCCGCGACCTCGGTACCCGTCAGTCCTCGGCGCACCTCTATGCGGCCCTAAGGTATCCCACCTAGACGTTTACTTTGCCCCCGCGATGTATAAGGAATGCCCTCTCAACCGGCGTTTGGGAGCGGGCATGGCCAACGACGACATTGCAGCCAAAGGAACTCAGCTCCTCGACAGGGCCGTTGCGATCCTGAAATTCCTGGGCGATGCCGGCCAGGGCGGCGCATCCATGGCGACCATCGGAACGGCAATGGGCCTGAAGCAGCCGACGGTCCATCGGATCGTTACCGCCCTGGAGCGCCACGGGCTCGTCGACCGCGAGCGGGAAACGAAGCGTTACCGGCTGGGATTGGCCCTTTTTGCGATGGGCGTTTCGGCTGCCGATGGCACTGGACTTCGCCAGCTCGCCCGACCGGCCTTGTTGAGGATCGCCGCTGCAACCAACGACTCGGTGTTTCTGATGGCGCGAGCCGGCTTCAATACGGTCTGCGTTGATCGCCAGCAGGGAACTTATATCATCGACAGCCTGACCGGCCACATCGGCGGCCAGATCCCGATGGGCATCGGGCCGGCAAGCCAGGCAATCCTTGCCTTCCTGCCATTAACCGAAGCCGACGTCATACTCGAGACGAATGCCGAGCTCTACAAGAAGTTCGGCGGTCTCTCGTCACGCAAGCTGAGGCTCTTGCTTGCTGAAGTCCGAGAGCGGGGCTATGCGTTGGACGATGGCGAGCTCGTTGCGGGCATTTCCGCGATCGCTGTGCCGATCTTGCCGCCTGGCCGGGATGCGATCGCCTCGATCGCCATCAATATGACAAGCCCCAGGATGGCTGCCGAGCGCATTCCAGAGCTTGTTGATCTGCTGACAAGAGAAGTGCGCAAAATTGAAGAACAGCTCAACCCACTGGTGGATTGAGCATATGAGTTTCAACCCAGGCAAACCGGCGAAGGAAATAGTCCGGTACAGCCTTATGCCTTCCGCACAGCGCCGCCAGCACTTCCGGATCGAGGTGATCGTCACGCCAGACTTCGGCGTGGTGAACCCCCGTCAAGACGAGTGCCGAGCGGATTCCGGCGCGTTTGGCACCGAGGATGTCAGTTGCCAGATTGTCTCCTATGGCAATCACGTCTGAAGCTT
Organism: Rhizobium tumorigenes; assembly: GCF_003240565.2. Taxonomy (NCBI): domain Bacteria; kingdom Pseudomonadati; phylum Pseudomonadota; class Alphaproteobacteria; order Hyphomicrobiales; family Rhizobiaceae; genus Arminella; species Arminella tumorigenes. The sequence continues at coordinate 69,949 of NZ_CP117256.1, read as the reverse complement.
GCAGATCGAGCATCCGAAGGGAGCCGACATAGGCTCCGAGCCCAGGCTTTCCAAAGCGGATGACGGTGCCACCCAGCGCCTCAAAGGACGCCGCCACCGATCCAGCGCATAAAACCCTCTTGTCACCAATCATCACGTCAAGGTCGGGATTGGCGCAGACCATAGGCAGGCCTCGCTGCCGCGCATGCTCGAGCACAGGCGGGCGATCATCAAAATCGCCGGTGGCAAGGACAAAGTTCGCCGCATTGAGGTCTGTCGTCTGCCTGAGCGCGAGCCCACTGAGAAGATCCGATAGTTCAGGTGGCCCGACATGCAGGTAGTGCCGGGCGGCCGGCCAGATGGGAGAAGCAAGCGCTGCGTAGGCAAGTTCCCCGGACGTGATCAGCCCGTCATAGAACTCGCGGCCGAGACCCATTGCGGCAAGCCGGGATGCAACGGCCTCCGTACGCCTTGGTGAATTGGACAGCAGGCATATGCGTATGCCAGCCGCTCGCACTCGCCGCAGAGCATCCCTGACCGGCTCGTACAGCTCGATACCATCGTGAAGGACGCCGAAGACGTCCAGGATAATACCACGGAAGGACTGAGCAACCTCCGCGAGGGTCGTCTCCAGGACCATGTTCTCAAGCTGCATCGGGTCGTTCCTTGTTATTGCGATCGCCCGGGCGCGTCAGCAGATGGATGAGGACGGCGGTCAAGATGATCCCGGCGCCGGCTAGGGTTTCAGGTGCCGGCGTGCGCGCGAAGGCAAGGAACACCCAAAGGGCTGACAACGGCACTTCAGCAAGCGATATGAGGGCCGCCTCAGCCGGCGATGACGCGCGTGAACCGGCTGCAAAGAAGATCAGACCGAGCGTCATCTGCACCAGCGCAAAACAGGCCAGCACGACGCCTTCTTGAAAGGAAATCGAAAGCGACGGCGAAAGCATACCGCCCGCAATTGCTGCGATCGCATTCGAAACAGCCACCAGAAGGTAGATCGATGTTCTCGAATGATGGAAAGCGATCGTCATCAGCGCCATCAGGCAGGTCATCAAGAGTGCAAGGCAGTCACCCGCAAGATGCGAACCCGACGATGCCGAACCGGAGAAGATGACGGCCGCGCCAAAACCGGCTAATCCTCCCAACCCGAGAGTGCCCGGCGACAGACGATCTTTGCCCACCCACCGCGTCAGCAACGATGTCATCAATGGAAGCGAACCGTGGATCACGGCGACATTCGCAACGGATGTCATACGGATAGCCGGAATGAAGGCAAGCATTGCTGACGCGGAAAGTATGGCTGCAATACAGCCTGCACGATCGAGTTTCGAACGGGCATGCCCGTTGTGGCTCACCATGATCATGAGGGTAAAGAGCAGTGCGAACAGACTGCGCCAGAATATGATCGTCCAGACGCTGGCGTGCGCCACCCCCATGAACAGCCCCGCCGTGCTAAAAAGCAGCGCCGCGGCCAGCAATTGCATTTGTGCACGCCGTCGCGCGCTCATGTGCTTCTTCCGGTTGGCATGTGGTAAAGACGGGTGCAGGACGCTCCCGTGCGGACCATCACCTCTTGCGCAACGGTGGCCCCTGCACGCGCCAGGACTTCCGGCGGTGCTGTCGCGCTGATGAAATTAACCCGTGTGCCTAGCTGAGTTGCAACAAGCGGTATGTCCGTCAGATCGAGGGCGCAATATTCCATGGAGACCCGACCAACCAGAGGCGCCTGATAGCCATCGATCTCTGCCGACATTTGGTTCGCTACCTGCCAGGCAAGGCCGTGCCGATAGCCAAGCGAGACGACACCGAGGCGGGTCGGTCGATTGGCAACGAAGGTCCCCATATAGCCGACAGGTTCGCCGCGGTAGATCGTCCGAATATCGATCAGCGGCGCACTGAGCCGGATGACCGGCGTAAAGGGATTTGGCTTAAGACCCGCGTTGTTAAGGCCGAATAATCCTGATCCTATGCGTACCCGGTCGAAGTGGTAGCGGTCGCCCAGCGAGACGCCCGCCGAGGCTGCCAAGCTTCGCGCTACGGCCGGTCCAAGCATGCTGCACATCCCGACAAAACGGTGCCGCTGCAGCTCGTTTCGTGGATTGGTCGGGTCATCCGCAAAAGCAAGATGGCTCATAGCCAGTACAGGCGATGGCAACTGCGCGTGAAGAAGCGAGCCCACCTCATCGACCCCCAGGCCCAGCCGTCCAAAGCCTGTCTCTAGATTGAGTGCATAGCCAGGTATGGCCAAAGCGGCCGCCCTTGCCTGTGCCAGTGTGTTGCACACCGGCGTCATGCGGTTCCTTCTGTAGGTCTGAATACTCTCCATGTGCAGTCCTTCGAGAATGAAGATATCTGCCTGGGTCAGCTCGCGGCGCAGCCGCAGGCCCTCCTCCACATTTGCGACAAAGAAACTGTCGCAGCCGGCACGCCAAAGTGCACCGGCCACGGGCTCAAGTCCGAGACCGTAGGCGTCGCTTTTGACCACTGCGCTGACGGCGACGCCCTGCCCGACGAGCGCCCGTATCACCGCGAAATTCGCCTGGATTGCCGCTAGGTCAACGTGAAGGACCGGTTCGTTGCGCATCGTCATTCCAAGACTGCCTTCAGAAATATGGATATTCCTGGTTGCAATATACGTGACATTGAGTCATATTGCAATCCATAGATGCATATCCGCTGCAGAATCCGAATCTGACAATTAGGAGATAGTGCGATGGCTCAAACGAAACGCCGCTCGAAAATTTTGATAATTGGCCAGGGGGTCCTCGGTGGAGACGTGCTCGACTTCCTGCTGCAAAGCGGTGCAGACATCGAAATTGCCGTCGGTGCGCGCAACGGTGACAAAGCTCTGCATCGCGTCAATCTGGCGCGTTACACGGCGATGAATCTCGGTTTCTCACCGCCTGTCGAGATTTATCCGATCGACCTCATGAACATCGAAGCGACAGCCGAAAGACTTTCGCAAATCAGGCCTGATATCATTTTCAACGCCGCGACCATGCACAGCTGGTGGGTTATCACCAAGCTTCCGCCGGATGCATTCAGGCGTCTCGACGAAGGGCGTGGTGGCATCTGGACCCCGATGCACCAGGTCTTGATCCGCAGGCTGATGAAAGCCGTGCGACTTGCGGACTCGAAAGCCGTCGTCGTCAATGCGTCCTATCCGGATGTGGTGAACGCCACATTGGCCGCAGAGGGGCTGGCGCCTGCCGTTGGTATTGGCAATATCGCCAATGCCGTTCCGGGCATTCGTCTGGCTGCGGCCTCCATGCTCGCGCTGCCGCCTGTATCTATCGATGTCCGCTTCTTCGCACATCACTATCTCAGCTATCGGATGCCAAGCACCGGCGGCACGGATGGGGCCCCTTATCACCTCAGCATCTATGCCGACGGACTGGAAGTCCCTCGCGAGGCCATCGATCACGCCAAACTCTTCTCCCTCGTTGCCGGACGGTTTCGGCGCGTCAAAGGTCTCGCCGGCCAGTCCGTCACCGCCTCGTCGGCCACAGCAATGCTTTTGGCGCTCGTACGTAGAAAGGGGGAGGTCGTGCATGCCCCGGGTCCGCTCGGTCTTGTCGGCGGGTATCCGGTCCGCGTTTCCGCTGACGGCCTGCTTGTCGATCTTCCAGCTGGCCTGACGCTCAATGAGGCCATTGCCATCAATCGCGAATGCCAACGCTATGACGGAATAGAGAGGGTCGACGACGACGGTACCGTGCACTTTACGGATGTGGCTGCCGATGTGCTCAAAGGGGTCCTGGGCTTCGAGCTTCGTTCCTATCCTCCACAGGAATGCGAGGCCCGCGCCGTAGAACTGGCGGCCCGTTTTGCCCAATTTTCCCGCCAGAACGGTATGCTCGAGGTAAAGGCTAGCTAAGCTTGTTAGGCGCCAGCGGGCTGCCGCAAGCCGATGCTTCGATAGGCAGCCTGGTCAGGGCGACCGATTGCGATCATCGCCTCGCGCCGACCGCAATCGAAGATCGCAGAGAAGGCGGTCGCTGTTTGCTCGCGCGACGATGGCGACTTGGAGATGGCGTCTGGTGCGCCGGAACGATCGCGAAGCAACGCCTCGAGGTCGCGGACGCCGGTCAATGCGAACTGACGCGCCGCTCGAAGGCGAGCTCGGCTGGATGGGTAATGACGGGCACCGGCCTCAATGTCTTCCCACATCGCAGGCTTGGGAAAAAGTGGGTGGTTCGTGTGAACAACGGAGCGGACGGCCCGGTCGGTGACGCCCACCGAAGGCCCGAGTTCAGCCACGCGCAAAGTCCCGTTGGCATCGCCAACCAGGAAGCAGCGTCCGGACATGTGGGGATAGGCGCGCAGCACGGCGATGGCGGCATCAGCGCTCGACTGATGCAGCATCATACGGCGAATGACGAGGCTTGGCAGACCCACATGCGAGGTATCGAGAAGGAGATCATTATTGACGAAGGCAAGGCCGTGGCGATTCATGCCGACCCAGCCGAGCGTACCCGGCGAGGCAATTGTCAGAATATGAGAATCCGGACCTTCATGGATGAAGGCGGTGAGATGCCGCTCGGTGCCTGCAGGCGCATCCCAGTTCTGGGCAACAAGCACGCCCTCGTCGCGCGCGATCCCGGCGGACGTGCACCCGGTCTTGCCTTCGATAAAAAATTCGAAGGCAGAGAGCAGATAGACATCGAGCCCGGTCAGGCCGGTGGCCGCAGCCATGCCATCGAGCTCGGCGCGCATATCAGCGCAAACAGCGGAAAGCGCCTGAAAACCGGGTGTAGCCCTCATGCAGGCCCGATCCCAATCGGCGCTATTTGTGGAGGCTCGTAATGAGGCATAAGCGTCCAGGATCGGACCGTGGAGATGCATGCCGTGCTGACGACCCCGCTCCGATGCGGTACCACGCAGGGTGATGACGGGAATCTGGTCGGTATGCATGAACAATCCGAAGCGTTGAACCATGCTATCCATATTGTGGATATCCTCACTCGCCTAGTGATTGCTCGTGAGGATTGTGCGAAACATGGGTGCAGCGTGGCGTAACCTTTTTATGCTATAAAGGCCGCAGGTTCGTGGGCCAAACTTGATGAGATGGAATGACGACGATGGACGGTCTCGATCACCTGCCGCCGCGCAAGCAAGAGGAGCTGGCGGAGGTCGCGCGGATCCTTTTTGAGGAATTCGATACTGCACGACAGTTCAAGCTTAAGGGGGAGCTTAAGGCCGCCCAGATCTTGAAGATCATCCTCTTCGGCTCCTATGCCCGTGGCGGATGGGTCGAGGACCGCATGAGCGGCTACCGCTCGGACTATGACCTTCTGATCGTCGTCAATTCCCATTTGGTGGCAGAAAACTTCGACTGCTGGGAAAGCGCCTCCGAGCGCTTCGTCCGTGAGCTGACCATCACCAGGCATCTCGAAACGCCCGTCAATTTCATCGTCCATTCGCTTCATGAGGTGAATGACCAGCTTGCCCGCGGTCGCCCGTTTTTTGTCGATATAGCCCGTGACGGCATCGCGCTTTACGATGCGCCGGGCCATCCGCTGACGTCGCCGCGACAACTGTCCACAATGGAAGCCCGCGACGAAGCCCAGCGGAATTTCGATCAGTGGTATCCGAGTGCAATGCACTTCTTCAAGCATGCAAAAATTGCGATCTCTGATGGCACAGTCAACGAGGCAGCGTTTTTCCTCCACCAAACGATTGAGCGGCTATATCATTGCGCCCTGCAAGTCATCACCCTCTACAGCCCGAAGTCGCACCGACTTTCGGTCCTGCGATCGCATGCTGAGCGGGCCGATGAGCGTCTCATCGATGCCTGGCCGCGCGATACAAAATTCGCGCGACGCTGCTTTACCAGCATCGACCGCGCCTATGTCGAGGCTCGTTATTCCACCAAATACGCAATTGCCGATGACGAGCTTGAATGGGTGGTGCAAAGGGTCACCGTTTTGCAAGATATCGTTTTGAGCATTTGCCGAGAGCGGCTGGCCTAGCCGCGAGCTTCCCGGCACCTGCGCGCGATCACTGGCGGAAGATATTCCCAGGCCACGCGCAGCCGCAACCCAATTTCCTCGCGCCCTTGTGAACTGGCGTGGCTATGGTCGGTCGAGTTGGAGAGGGAATAAGACTTTCACGGGCGTCGCTGACGCTATCGGCAATGTAACGGCTTTAGGGAAGGCGAATGGATGATCTGATCGCAGATATTCTTGTCGATTTTTTCCGTGCAAGCGAGGTGTCAACCACCAGGGCTCACCTGGTCGCGGCAGTGGATGCTGTCAGTCGTCAGCTTGGCATCGAGCACTTCGCCATGGCTCATCTTCCCAGTGCGCATGAACCGCTCGACGGGTTTTTCATCGGGGAGCGCTGGCCTCCAGGATGGCGGGAGCGGTACCTGAAGTCCAATTATTTTCATTGCGACCCGGTCGTGCGTCTTGTCAGGACGTCCGACCGACCCATCGTTTGGTCGAAGTCGATCCGGATGCACGCCCTCGGAGAAAAGTCCAAACGGGTCATGAGCGAAGCTGCCGAATTTGGCCTGCTTGACGGGGTAACAATACCCTTGCATTCCAAGTTGGGTCTGGATGGTCTCTTTTCTGCAGGCGGACGGCGCGAACCAATGCGACCCGTAGAGGTCAGCCTGCTTCAAATTGTCGCCGAAAGCGCCCATCGCCGTCTACGAGAGCTGGTCTCTCCGAGACGTTCACAACCTGACAGCCCCTATGTCACACGCAGCGAGCGCGAGTGCCTGACCTTGTGCGCGGACGGCAAGACGGACAGGGAGATCGGCAGGATGACCCATCGCTCGCCAAGGACTGTCCAGGCCCATCTTCACAATCTTCAGCAGAAGCTCGGTGTGTCCAACCGCGCTCAGCTGATCGCAGAAGCCTTTCGCCGCGGTCTCCAATATTAAAATTACGACATTTTACGAATAGAAAATGCTGATCTTCGGTTGCATTCTTCATTAGTACACCTGGAGATCTAGATATGCTGAAGGTAATGTATGAGAATGACGACCCGGGCCTCATGACGCGCGTGTGGGCGTTCCGGCATCGGCGATTTGTCGAACAAATGGGTTGGGTGGAACTGGCCCGGGATGATCATCTCGAGCGCGATCAGTTCGATACCGCGACGGCTCTTCATCTGGTGCTCCAACACGACGATGAAGTGATCGGTTATTCTCGTCTGTTGCAGACGACGGGCCCTCACCTGGTCAAAGAACTTTTACCGGCTTCGGTTTCGCCTCGTTGCGGACCGAGCAACTATGAATGGAGCCGGTGCGCCATCGCGCGTGATTTGCCCCTGCTTTCCGGCCTTCGCGCCGGGGACATCCTGATGACCGGCGTACTTGAATGTCTCACCGCCATTGGTGCGAACGCCGTCACCTTTCTGACATACCCTGCGGTCGTCAGGATGATGCGGCGAAGAGGTTATCCCGCATGCGTTATAGCAAACATCACGGTCGCAAACGGCGACGATGTACAGGCGGTGTTTTCACGCCTGCCCGCAGGATTGCTCGCGCGACAGAGGCAAAAAGCCGGCATTGGCCATCCTCTTTTGACATGGGGCAACGCAGTATCTCGGCTCGTAGGTCGCGAATCTGAGGCGGCATAGCGGAGACGGGCAGTGGTACGGCCGAAGAAATCGCTGATGGGATCTGCCGATGCCACCAGCTTTATAGTTGAGATGATTTACTTGGAGACATCCGCCTTGCTGAAGATCGCCGATGAAACCTGTCACCGCTATCCGCCGGCGACCGACTTGCATTTCATCCGATATCTCCTGCGAATGCTCGTAATCGAAGCTGAGCAGGAAATGAAGAAGCGCAGCCGGCAGTAACAGACCGCTCCTCCGCTTCCTACGTTAGTGTTAAGACATTGTCTTAAAGTTCTTTGCAAAAGTGAAACGCGTTGGTAGAATTCAACCAGGACGAAGATCGTCCCGGGGCGTAGAAACCCCATTCGGTACAACGCACATGAGCAATTCTTCGCGACCATTCTCGGTCGGGGAGCCTGTGGAGCATGCAAGAGGCGCTTGCGCTAAAGTCCACGGGGGGCCGCCGAAGGTCTTTCTAACTCCCCGGCTCTTAATGCCAGACATCTGGCAAGTGGGAGCGTCTCATGGAGCAAACTCGAAATTCGAACGCCGTGCGGCCAGTCCGGTCCACGGATGACCAAAGTCAGATCGATCGTGTGGTCGGCAAACGCATTAAAAAGCGACGCCAGCAGTTGCGTATATCGCAAACGGCTCTGGGTGCCTCCGTCGGCGTTTCCTTCCAGCAAATTCAGAAATACGAGCGGGGTACGAACAGGGTCAGCTCGGCCATCCTCTATCGGTTTGCCGGGACGCTTGGCGTACCGATCACATATTTCTTTGAAACATTGGCGCACCCGGAAGCAAGCAGCACAGAGCTCGATCGCAAAGCGGCCATGCGGGAAGACTTTGTGGCCACAGACGAGGGTCAAAGGCTTGTTGATGCCTTCATGGCGATTCCCCAGAAAATGCGCCCCAAATTCATATCATTGCTGGCCACTTTTTCCGTTGAACTTTGACGGATAGCCTCGGTCGCGCTTCAATGGAACTCCGCTTGAAGGCCTGCCCGGCACAAAGGGCGACAGCTGAGACTGATGAACCGGCGAGGGAGAACTGGCGCTTGCCGCCAAGCTGGTCGGCAGGGCGGCAAGCGTCAACTACTGGCTGGGCACCGACGCAATACAAAGGGGTGCAAGACGAAACGTAAATCGATACTGTTAAGAATATGCCAACATTTTTACGGTTTTTCCGATTGGCTTCTGTCGGTGGCGATAGCGTTTGCCAAAGATCCCGGTCCGACAATGCCTATTTTGACTGAGGAGAGGTGTTTCGTAACGCTAGCATCGCCTCCAGCAAGGTGGTCACGGTCTCAAGGCTGTCCGGCGGCAACTGCTGGGCTAGTTTCGTAATGCGGCGGCGCTTTTGTACCTCTTCCGGATCGTCCCCCCACAGATGCGGTGCCGCATTGAAAAACAGATCGTCGGGTACGATTCTAAGAACCTCGCATAGCTGAATAATGCGCGTTGCCGTCAGTTTCGTAATGCCGTTTTCATACCGTCCATAGGCGGCAGGGGCAGAGCCAAATAGAATTGCCAACTCGGCTCGCGTCAGATTTCTCGACACCCGCGCCTCCTGGAGCGCTGCGACAATTCTCTGGTCGAGTTCATCAGGTGTCAAAAGTTCATTGAAGCCCGGTCGCCTGTAGACCGGCCGGTCTATTTTTGGGTCATCCGTTGCAACGAGACCAGCCTCTTCAATGTAATTTTCCAATTCCGTCTTCATTAACACTCGCCTCGACCAACGAGCGATTCATACATGAATTTCCCGCCGCTTGGCTATCTGCATCGGGCGGGTGATCACAGCAGACATGAAGTTTTTCCGCTGATGCCCGAAAAGCGATCAAGACCTGGAAAGGAGAAAGGACAAGATGACAGATCAAAAATCGAACAGGGAACTTGCGTCACTCATCAAAATGCACCGCGAAATCGCCATCAGGATGCAGGAAATCAAAGACCGGGCGATCAATCAAAAGGAGCCGCCCGCCGAATGGGCCGAGTGCGTCTCGGCAGAACTGCAAATCCGCCTACAGTTGTTGCGTTGGGCTCCCATAGGCTCGACCTTTACCGACAAGGCGCTTGCCTACCTCATGGCCATTTCCCAGCTTGCAGAGCTTGACCAGGATGAGCAGACGTTGGCCTTCGTCCTATCGGCGGCGATCCGGAGCGATAAGGTTATCCGGGGCACATTGGAGAGTTAGGCCGACACGGCTCGCGTGCTCTTTTAGACGCGGCTCATTGCGATGAGCGCGACACGCGCGCCGACAGATACCACCGAATTGCCATCGGTCCCCCTCAGACCGCAGAGGCACGTCTGGTTACGATGGCCTGTTACCACAAGCCCTTAACGGCTTCTTTTGTCGTGGCCGCCAAGCAGCGCTGTCCGCCAGAAGGTCGACGTCTTCGCATATTGTGGCAGCCTGTCCAGGTTTCCAAGCGTCGTTCCAGACAGACAAAATAGTCGAGCTCAGTGTTGGTAACGAGCGCGATGTCCAAGCCAACAGCGTGAGCGGCAAACACCTTGTCCGAACGATCTTTCCTCGGCTCGCTGGGAGCGAAGCGGGCCACAGGCTCGCGCCGCACCGGCGTCAAAGGAACTCCGGCAAGACCGTCGCTAACGATCGAGATCGAAAAAATGGCGTTTCGACGTTTTCGTCTCCTCGTCCAGAATATAAAAATAGTATGGCTGGCGCCGCCGGGGTCGGACGGAATATTCGTCAAAGATGCAGCTATTCCCCTTGCGGTAGACGCGCGTTGTCCCGTCCCCTGCCGATGCTCTCCTCTTGCCGTCACTGTCTTGGACCAACGAGCTGCCTCTGCACGAGGTTACCGTGCGCATGCACTGTGACTTGGCACTATCGGCACCGTGATTGTCGCCGATGTCAGGCAACGCGGCGGGCGACGTCCCGACAGGGCAATCCGCGTAGGCCTCATATCCTGGCTTGCCGGATCCACCCTCTGGACAAGTCGGCCACGCAAATCCCGGGCTCTTCATCGCCGAAATCAGCTTTTCCATCGGCGGATGGCACTCCGAGACGCTGTGCCATGACGGATCGGACGAGGCCGCACACAACAGCACTTCGCATCCCCAATCGCTCGATCGGGCTTCGTGCGACATCAACAAAGAGACCATCAGAAGAGCGAAAGCGATAAGACGGCTGGCCATTGGCACCTCCTCATAATTCAGCGATCGGTTCTTCGAGGAAGGCGGCGAGCGTCGGCAAAGGGTGGTGATATTTCACTCTCCCGTTCTGCCAGCAGGTGCATGTCGGCGAGCGGCCGACGCGCTGAGGTTCGATCGATTGCCTTGCGCCGCCACTCGTTCATATCCAGGACCAAACTGGACCACAGGCCATAGTGCGATGCCATGGCGATACGCTGAGCCTGCGCGTAGGATCCGGATGCAGGCTCCGTCGTGCGCGCCCAGCCGACACGAAGCATTTCGAGGCCGAGATCATGTCCCTGGACACTGCAACGGGCCCCAAGAGTTCCCTGCGTATCGTAGGAGACGCCCTTGCACCGAACGACCGCTCCCCGGGCGGCCCGCGTCAACCACGCCTTCGCCAGCGCGCCACACGGCAAGGGGATTAGAGCAGCGTCGTCTGCCGGCTTCGAAGCCTCGGCTTTGAACGCCCACTGCGGCAATTCGCATGTGTCTATCCCCGAGAGGCGAACTGTCGTGGAGGCCTGAGGATACCAAAGCGTTCGACCATCAACGACGGAAACTTGTCCCTCGATGACCGGATAGCGAACCGGAGGCGGAGCACTTGCCCGTGTTTCAAAAGGGGGTGCCAACCAATCGGCTGCAATCGCCGGCGTCGACACCATGAGCACTGACACCAGAAGCGTGGACGAAGGTTTCATCAAGGCTGATTCTCCCCCTTAATATTTGCGGCATGACTGAGCAGCAGGGATGGATGCTGAACATCGGGGAACTGCCAGAGACCGGCCTTGCGTCGTTTGGCGTCCTGCTCTGCGACGGCATAGGAAGAATTGATCGGCAGGCCGTTGGCATCCAGGGCGGCGAAGGCATAGCCCTCGCTGATCAGGGCAGTGGCAAGGTCGATAGTCTGTGTGCCCACCGTCGAGAAGCAGACGACATAGGACAGGGCCCCAACCCGCACCACAGGCGCGCATTGCGGATGGGTATCCTTGATGAAGGCAGCAAACACCGCCATCGATGCATCGCCGCAATCCCGGCGCTGGCCCGATCTGTTTATAAACGTGGTGCCCCGGATGCAAGATTGCACACCGTAGAGGCGAAACCTCTGCCCTCGATCGGACCAGCTCTCGCCGCCTTCCAGTGTGACATCGCTTCGCAGATCGAAATACCCAGGTGCGCCAAAGCAAGGCGCAAAGAGCGCTACCATGCTTCCCATCGCCAGCAGCCATAAGCGACCTATCATCGTGTTTTGTTCCTTGGATCTCCCCACATGCCGAAACCCGTTCGTCCGATTTGTTCGGCCTTCGCCAGGTCGGGGCGCATCAAGGATCCATCCGTCTTCTTGGACAATCGGAGTGCGCCGAGCGAAACGAGCTGTTCCTCGAAGTTGGCGATGTCATCGAGCGCTCCAGGATAATTGTAGTAGCCGAAACACGTGGCGTCCTGAACGGGTGCCTTTTCTTCCGAGAGGAAGGCACGGCAATAAATCACACGCGGCGACCGCAACATGACCGCCAGATGGTCAGTCGCGAAATCGGCGCAAGCGCCGGCGAAATTCTCCTGGCGGTTGACCATATCCCCTTGGCATGGCTCGAGTCCGTACAGGTGCAGCGTAACCTTGTCGTCGACGCGAATATCGAGGGGCGATACCGCCTTGAAACCGGCGACAGACGCGTACCCCCGGCGACCGACGACCTGCTGATTTCCATCATAATACTCGATGACCAAAACCATCTTTCCCGGTGCCGCGAGAGATCTGACATAGGCTTCATCGACGCTCCCCGCAGCGCGGGCCGGTGCTACCGCCACACCGAGTAAAGCCAATCCCAGGAAGCCGGCCTTTGAAGGGGTGACTAATTTTGGTTTCACGGGAACACCGCCAAAAGTTTTATTTCGGGTCTTTACATTTTCCGCTTTGAGGATAACACTAACTAAATCAGTTACCGCCTGTCAGTTGACACTAGCGGATTACGACAGACTTCTCAATGGCCCGCAGCTGAAATTTCCATTTAGGAGCAACTCGTGAGAATCGCGCTTCCAATGCTGTTTCTGCCAGTCCTGATCGCCTCCTACGCCGGTGCGACGCCCACTGAGTCGGCATTTTCTGCTGATTTTAAGGGATTTATTTGGGCGTCGCCGAGACTGAACGGGTCCCTTGCCCGGGGCCGCGCTGCATTATCTCAAGAAACCAATCAGGACGCTGCCGAATTTCGGATCAATCAAAATGGCGTCGCGGTCGCGAGCGAGGGGTCTCAGCCTGCGTCCAGCAAAGGTTACATATTTGGTCACTTCCGCCACTCTCGAAGCGTCGACCCAGAGTTGGCGTCGGGACAGATCTCGAAGACCATCGCGCAACAGAGAAGTGACCAAGTTAGTTCGTCTTTCGAGCCGCGCAAAGATGGGTCAGTTTGTGGACCATCGCGATTTTCGCCTGATGAGATTGCGGGACTGGTTGCCCGCAGCGCGATGAGATACGGCGTCGATCCGGATTTCGCCGAGGCAATTGCTTGGACTGAAAGTCGCTTCAACCGACAGCGCAACAGTCCGAAAGGCGCTCGCGGCCCCATGCAACTGGTTCCCGAGACCGCCGCACGTTTCGATGTCGCCGATATCTGCGATCCCATTGCCAATATCGATGGCGGAATGCGCTATCTCCGGTCGCTGATAGACAGGTTCGGCAATCCGCTTCTTGCCGCGGCCGCCTACAATGCCGGCGAAGGCAGGATATATGAGCATAACGGTATACCGCCCTATGGGGAGACCGTTCGCTATGTCGCGGAGGTGGTCAATTACCAACTCGGCCTCTCAGGACCCACAAAATCCCTGGTGATCAATACCACGCCTCGACAGCGGCCCGCTCAAGCCAGTTCGTCTGATGTCGGGACGTCCCGCGCCGCCAAATTTGTCAGCGGCGTCATGCAATTTTGAACGAAGGAGATAACAATGACCATCCGTATTTCCCGCCACCAAGCCCGCGCGTTGAAGCTTCTCACTCTGTGCGCAATCGTTTTGGTGACCCAAGGCGTGGCCGCCGATCTTGCAATGGCCCAGGCGACCAATCAGGCGTTCGCGCCGCTGCAAACAGTCGTCCAGGCTGTCGTGGACTTCATAACGGGACCATTCGGACGGTTGGTCGCCATCATCGCGGTGATCGGCCTCGGTTTCCTGGCCTTTGCCGGCCGCCTCAGCTGGTTCACCGCCGGCGCTGTCGTCCTTGGCATCGGCCTCGTCTTCGGCGCACCGGCGATTGTCGATCAGTTGATCAGCACCGTGGGAAACTGATGATGGCTCTCGAAACGGAAAAGCCGGCGCTCACGCCGTTGATCATCGGATTGACGCGTTCGCCTACCCTTTGGGGCGTGCCCTACATGGCCATTGTTGTGATTACCGGGCTGACCATTATCGCCTGGCTTGCCATCAATCAGGCCTGGGCATTGCTGACTGCGCCGAGCGCCTATGCGATGCTTTTCACCCTGTGCTCGTGGGATAGCCGGATCCTCGATGTTCTCCAGGTCTCAACACGCCTGACGCCGAAGACGGCAAACAAGGCCTTTTGGGGCGCCAATTCCTACGGGCCGTGAACACCATGCTGAAGGTCATCCGCGAGGAACTCGGATTTGGGATCGTGGGGCATCGCGAGCGGCCCATGGCCACGCATATTCCCTATGTCCGCCATGTCGCCGATACAGTGATCAAGCTCGAGAGCGGCGCCATCCTGTCCGTGATCAAACTCGACGGGCTGTTCTTTCAGACAGAGGATCAGGCCGAGCTCAACATGCGTTCGGTCGTTCAAAACACGATGCTCCGCGCACTTGGCTCCAGTCGATTTTCGGTCTGGTCCACGGTTGTACGACGCCGGGTCGAAGCGGAGATCGATGGCGCGTTCGAGGATCCTTTTGCGTCTCTGCTCGATCGGCGATACCGCGCACAGCTTTGCAACAAGCGGATGTTCGTCAACGAGATCTACTTGAGCGTCATTCGCACGGGACTGCGCGGCGCATTGGCTGCGGGCGATCGCTTTCGGAAGTTGATCGACAAGATCGGCGGCAGGCAGGCGGAAGCATTCGATCAGCGGGAGGCCATAGCGGAACTGGAAGAGCTGGTCGCAAATATGGTTCGCGACCTCCACAAATACGGGGCAAGGCCGTTGGGCATTGCCTATCGCCAAGAGGAACCTTACTCCGAGCCCTCAGAATTCTTCAATATCCTGCTGACCTGCGGTGTGCCCCGCCGGATGCGCCTGCCCCGAATGGGCCTTGCAAACTTCCTTGGCACCTCTCGCCTGCACTTCTCCCGCAGAACCTTACAAGCACAAGGATCCACCAAGGCGGACGATCGCTTCGGCGCGATGCTCTCAATCAAGGAATATCCGCCGTTTACAGGTCCGGGCATGCTCGACGGGCTGTTGCAAGTCAGTCACGAATTTGTTCTCACCCAGTCCTTCACGATTACCGACAAACCGATAGCACAGGAGCGTATCAGCCGGCTGAAGCGCCAGATTGCGGCGTCCGACGAAGCCGGCAGCGACGTCGAGAACGACATCGATTTTGCCTTGAACAGCCTTCTGAATCAGGAGGCGGTGTTCGGCTTCCATCATCTGACCTTGCTTTGCCTGTCGCGAGATCTGGATGGCCTCAACAAATCTGTCTCTGACCTCGGCGCCTGCCTCACCGACATGAACATCAATTGGCTTCGCGAGGATCTCAATCTCGAGGCCGGGTTCTGGGCGCAGCTTCCGGGAAACCATTCTTACATCGCCCGCAAGGCGTTGCTTTCCAGTGCCAATTTTTCAGGCCTCTCCTCGATGCATAACTTCGCATCGGGACAACGGGAGGGTACCCATTGGGGCACGCCTATCACGGTTCTCGAGACGACCAGCCAGACCCCTTACTGGTTCAACTTCCATCGCCGCGATATCGGTCATTTTCTGGTCACCGGCCCGACCGGTTCCGGCAAGACCGTGGTTCTGACATTCCTTCTGGCGCAAGGATTTCGGGTAAAGCCGACCCCTCGAGCGGTGTTTTTCGACAAGGACCGCGGCGCGGAGATATTCGTCCGGGCGATGAGCGGGAGCTATGAAGTGCTGACACCCGGGACGGCGACGGGCTTCAACCCGCTCCAGCTCGACAACACGGGTCCCAATCGAGAGTTTCTCTTCCGACTGCTGAAAGCCATGCTGCGTCGGGGCGCAGCGAAGGACTTCGATCAGGAGGAGGAAGACATCCTGGAACGCGCGCTCCTGCGCGTGATGCAGGAGCCTGCAGCACAGCGTAATCTGGCGAACCTCGCGGGGCTGCTGATCGGCCGGTCAAGGTCGGATCCCAACGATCTTCATGCGCGTCTGAGACCCTGGGTGGAAGGCGAGAAGGCGTGGCTCTTCAATGCGCCGCACGACGTACTGTCTTTCGACGACCACCACATCTTTGGTTTCGACATGACAAGTATCCTCGACAGCGACGAGGTGCGCACGCCGGCACTGATGTATATTTTCCATCGATTGGACGCGCTCCTCGACGGCCGGCCGGTCATGATCTTCCTGGACGAAGGTTGGCGATTGCTGAAGGATCCAGTCTTCAGCGACTTTATCGTCGACAAGATGAAGACGATCAGGAAGCTCAATGGCATCGTCGGCTTTGGAACCCAATCCGCAGCCGATATTGCCCGCTCACCGGCGTCGCATACATTGATCGAGCAATCCGCGACCAACATCCACTTCCCCAATCCACGGGCCGACGAAGAAAGCTATGTCGTCCGCTTCGGGCTGACCGCGAAGGAATTCAGCTTCATTCGCAACACGCCGCTGGAACGGCGAACATTTCTGATCAAGCATGGCAGCGACAGCGTCATCGCAGGCCTCGATCTAGGCGGCATGCCCGATCTCATCAAGGTTCTCTCGGGGCGCAAAGAGACAATCGAGGAATGTGCGCGTTTGCGTGAGCGGTACGGGGACAATCCCGCCGGTTGGCTATGCGCGTTCTGCGGCTGGGATTCCGAGCCATGAGGAGCGCGACCTTTCCCGTGTTGATCCTGTCCGCATTGTGCGCGCCGCTGCTTGCCTATGCGGATGTGCCCGTGCGTGACGATACCAACCGAAGGCAGGACCAGAAACGGGCTGAAACGACGACTTCGATCGAAAAGGCAGACAAGGACCGATCGACGATCCACGCTTTGGTCAACTGCTCCATGTTTCGAAGAGGCAGGTCCAACGATCCCGTTTCGGCCGCCGAGGCGAACCCGGAGATTTCCGGGCTTGTGCGCAGGATCGCACGCGAAGAAGGTGTCGACGAAAATCAGTTTCTCGCCCTCATCTATCAAGAGAGCCGCTTCAACCCTTGCGCAAAATCGCAGGCAGGCGCCACCGGTCTTGCACAGCTGATGCCCGGCACCGCCGCGCAGCTCGGTGTCGACGCGAACAACATCGAAGACAATCTGCGTGGCGGCGCCCGCTATTATAAGGAGCAGCTGATGCGCAATGGTGGAAACGTGTCTCTGGCGCTTGCCGCCTACAATTCAGGGCCGGGCAATGTCGATAAATATGGCGGCATCCCACCATTCAAGGAAACCGAAGGCTACGTTGCCAGCATCACCCAGAAATGGTTGCCTGCCTTCGCAGGTTCCGACAAGTCCGGCATACCGGTGAATTATGGTGGGGGAGAAACCGCCTACAGCCATATGCGCGACGCGACACTGACCGCGATGGAAACGACGGCCGCCGCCAGCGAGAGTCTCTCCAACGTTTCGAGCTGGTACCAGCAGCTTGGCTCCCTGCAGACTAGCACGATCCAGGACAGCTGGGACCACAACTCGGCCGCGCGCAATGCCAATCTGGAGATGATGAACATGGTGATCAAGCTCGAGGCCAGCCTCTCCGATCTTGTCAATTCGCGCAATGGCGTCTTGCTGTCGAGCCTGTCGAGTTCGTCTCGCTCGACCGCCTCTGCCCGTGACGACGGCAGGTCGCGAGATCCGCCGGTGCTCTGCGACACAGCGCAAGGCCTCGTGTGGAGTGATGGACGTCAGGCCTGCGTCAAGCCGATCCAGACCGGCGACCAGATTCAGCTGATGCTGCAAACGCAGTGAGGAGACAAATGATGAGACACGCATTCTTTGTATTCATCGCCATCGTCGTGATGACACGGTTCGCTTATGCCGATGTCCCCGTCATCGACAGGACCAACTACAAGATTGCCAAGCAGACCGCGGATACGACCGACCGCATCCTCGATACCAATAAAAATATCCTCTCCACGGTCGAGGAGACCCTGAAGGCCGTCACCGGCGATCGCGGTCGCACCGCACAGCCTTTGCAAAATCTCGCTATCGGAGAGGGGTTCAGCGTGTCCTCCATGCCCTCCTTCGACAGCATCCTCAAAGACGGCGTGCCGAATTTCGGGAACATGAGCAGCGATGTCGCCAAGGCTGCCTCAACCTTCATCAATGACCTGCAGCTGGTGAAATCCCTGTCTGGAAGGGAGAACAGCGACCTTTCCGGTGACAAGTCCTATGAACAGCTCGTCAATACCGTGCTCGGTGTCTCCGCGCTGATTACGGGTTCCCAGAAGGCCATCGAGACCCGGCGATCGTCCTTCGAGCGGGCTGGGCAACAGATCGGAAAGGCTGACGACATCAAGGGATCGATCGACCAGAACACCCAGATTCAGGTTCAGTCTGGCCTCACCCTCAACGAGATGATCGGAGTGATGAACGGCGCCGTGACATCCCTGCAAGCCGAGAACCAGCGCCGCCTGACGGATATTTCCAACAGCAAGAAGTCACTGAGCTATGGCAACTGATGGCGTGCGGGCTGCGCTGGCCGTCATCCTCTTGGCGGCACTCCCGTCGGGCTGCGCCGCTCTCAAGGACAGGACCGCGCCCTGCAAACGGCCGGCAGGGCTATCCTCCTACGCCGCAGATCCGCGCAGGGAATGCGGCCCGATGCATCCGATCAATGATCCAAGCCTGGCGTTTGCAGCCATTGGCGTGATCGACGGAGAATAGACATGCAGGATTTCCTGGGCGACCTTCTGGATAGAATAGAAAACTCCGGGACCAGCTTTTCCGAAAAGGCCTATACGATCGTCGGCAACGAAATCCTGCCCCTCCTCAAGGTCATGCTTGTCGTCTACGTGGCCTATTACGGTCTCCAGCTCCTCATGGGAACAGCCCGCATCAGCGTCGCAGAGATCATAAGCCGCATTGTCCGGATGATGATCATCATCGCGCTGGTCCGTTCCTGGAGCAATTTCAACGATTTCATCTACAGGTGGATCAACACCATGCCGGAAGACGTCGGCAAAGCCATCCTCAGCGCGTCCGGAACCGGGATCGCCGAGCCGACAAATGGCCTGTCGATGATCTGGGAAACGGCGAACAAGGCTGCATCCGCCTTTGCCGAGCAGTCCGGTTACTTCTCCATTCTGCCAAGCATGATCGGCACCCTCATCATGATTGGGGCCGCTTTGTTCATTGCGGTGGCTCTTGCAATTCTCATACTGGCCAAGGTGATGCTGTGGGTGCTGATCGGCACATCTCCCATCTTCATTTCCTGCATGCTGTTCGATCGAACGCGCGTCTATGGGTTGGGGTGGTTCAATCAGGTCCTGACTTACGCCCTCATCCCCCTGTTTGTGTACGTCATAGCGGCATTCCTCATCGCCGCCATGAACCCGGAACTCAGTAAGATCGATGTCGCAAGCGGCACACGAACACTCACCCTGGCAGATGTGGCGGGTTTTCTCCTGCTCTGCGCAGCCGGGGCATTCGTGATGTTATACATTCAGTCCTTGGGCCAGGGTATCGCCGGCGGAATTTCTGCTGGAGTTGGTAACGCGGGCAGTGCGGTTGCGCGTCGGCTGCTGCGTCGGGCACCTGCCGCCGGGGCGAGAACGGTCGCGGGTGTTGCGGGCTTTGTGGTCCGCCCGGCAAAGCGCGATCCAAGCCATGACAGCGTCAGTTCCGCCAGAGCGGCAATGCAATCCAAGATCAGTGAGCACAGCATGCCTCGATAGGCATGTGCTGCTCGTTCGAAAGCATGGGGAACGATGGCAGATCCAAGAGACATCAAACTCATATCCTACTACCAGAGCGGCGATATCTGGGAGCAGGAAATCGTGAAGCGGGCGAAACGCTCGCGCTCGCTTGCCTGGTTTGTCACCATGATCTTTGCGGGCATAACCATCCTGAGCCTGCTTGCATTGGTCATGTTGGTGCCGCTCAAAACCTTCGAGCCCTACATCGTCGAGGTCGACAAGAACACAGGCTACTTGGAGGTCAAGTCCGGTCTTACACGACCGACCAACCTGACCGAACAGCAGGCGATCACACAGGCAAACATCGTGCGCTACATCCGTGCACGTGAAGGCTACGATCCCTACGCAATCGAGCAGAACTTCGGTATCGCCGCACTTCTCTCGACAGGCAAGGCAGCGTCCGACTTGCAGGATCTCTACAGTGCCGCAAATGTCAAAAACCCAGCTCGGACTTACGGGAAAAATAAGCGTATCACCACCGAGATTGCTTCCGTGACCTTGCCAAACAGCAGCACAGGCATCGTTCGCTTTGCAACCTATGAAACGTCCGACAGCGAGACGATTCCCCGGCACTGGATAGCTGTCGTCCGCTATCGGTACACAGACACACCGGCGACGAACGAATGGCGGTTCGAAAACCCTCTCGGTTTCCAAGTCTACGACTATCGACGCGATCAGGAGACTGTCACGGAGGGCAATCCATGAGAGCCACCCTCCTTCGCCTGGTGGCCGCAACCCCTCTGGTCATGGTTGGCCCTGTCAACGCCCTGCAGACACCAGTCGCCGGCCGCCTCGATCCACGCGTCACAAGCGTCGTCTATCAGCCCAACAACGTCGTGAAGGTATTTGCCACATACGGGATCTCGACCATGATCATCTTTGACGAAGACGAGAAATTCGAGACCATCGCGCTTGGAGACACAGAAAGCTGGGATGTCGTCCCGACCGACAAGGGTAATATCCTCTTCGTCAAGCCAAAGGGCAGGAACGTCACGACCAACCTCAACGTCGTCACCAACAAGCGGATCTACTACCTCGAGCTCAACGATTTTGCGCCCGACGCAGGA
Organism: Rhizobium tumorigenes; assembly: GCF_003240565.2. NCBI lineage: Bacteria > Pseudomonadati > Pseudomonadota > Alphaproteobacteria > Hyphomicrobiales > Rhizobiaceae > Arminella > Arminella tumorigenes. The sequence continues at coordinate 49,143 of NZ_CP117256.1, read as the reverse complement.
AAGAAGGTGTTCGGCATCCGGTTCATATATCCGGAAAAGGATTTGAACGCCTCATTGCGGAAGGAGGCGGAGGAGCGTGCTGCAAGTCCAAACATTTCAGACATCGACAAGACAAACGTCAATATAGATTATTCTTTTTCCGGCAACGGGCTCAAGCCGGCCATGGTTTTTGACGATGGAAGGAAAACCTTCTTTAAATTTGGTCACAAGGTGCCGGCCATTTTTGTCGTCAATTCAGATTTTTCGGAAACCCTCCTCAACTATCGACGGGAACGTGAGTACATCGTCGTCGATGGCACAGCGACCCAATTTACCCTGCGTGACGGGACGACCTGGACCTGCATCTTCAATCTCAGAAAGCCTGATTTCGGTGCTCCCGATCCGAATATCATGGCCCCGCTCCACGACGAGAAGGCACGCGCACGCAAATGGAGCGGCAACGGATGAAGTCGGCACCTGAACTTGAAGCCATGATGGCAGCCGATGCGACGGAAATTGAGGACAAGCGCGCGCGCACAAAGCAGGTCTTCGGCAGCGCCGCCCTGTTGCTGGGTGGTGCAGCGCTTGCCTATGCGATCGTCTTTGCACCTCAAAGGCAAGCGCGCGATGTCATGAACGGCGATGAGGAATTTTCGACCACCACCTTCCGGCCGCCTTCTTTTCTGCGGGAACAGGACAAGCCGCCTGAAAGACAGCCGGAGCCCGTCATCAAACTTCCCGATCCGCCGCCGGCCCCGAAACAATCCGACACGACTGAATTCGAAGTCCCGCCGCCTCCCGGGGAAATACAAACGGACGACGCCGCGCCGCCCGCAGAAACACCCAAGGTCGAAGAGTTTCCAAAGCGCTTCCTTTCCAAGCAGGTCATAATCGACTCAGCTAAGGCCGATAGTGCGAACGGGTCTCTGGGATCGGGCGCCGAGAGTGGTCCTACGGTCGCTGGTGAAGATCGCAACAGCAAGTTCCTTGCAAACGCGTCTGCCATCGGCGATCGGGCAGCGAAGGCACGGCAGATTGCGCGCATCGATGCGATGATACCGGAGGGGACGTTGATCCCGGGAATTCTGGAGACTGCTATCAACAGCGATTTGCCTGGCCAGATCCGGGCAATCGTTTCGCAGGATGTCTATTCTTTCGATGGACGCCGTATCCTGATACCGACGGGAACGCGCCTGATCGGCGAGTATCAGTCAGACGTTACGAGAGGTCAAAAGCGCATCTTTGTAATCTGGACGCGCCTCCTGCGCGACGATGGCGTATCGGTGCGATTGAACAGCATCGGGACAGACAGCCTGGGTCGCTCAGGCTTGACCGGCTTGATCGACAACAAATGGCGCGAGCGGTTCGGGTCGGCTATCCTTCTGTCCATTGTCGGCGCCGGCTCCAGCTATCTCACCGGTTATGGAAGCGGTCAGTATAACAACGGCAGCAGCGAAACCAATTCCGATCGCGCTGCGGACCTCGCCCGGGAGACGATCGCCCGCACCTTTTCCGACATGGCCAATCAGGCCTTGGGTGAGAACGTGAAGATCCCGCCGACGATCTCCGTCGCCCAGGGTGAGCGGATTTTTGCCTATGTCCGTCAGGACCTCGACTTCTCGGCGATGTATCCGGATCCGGTCGAGGAGGCGTTGAAGGAGATCAAGCATGAGCGAGGCATTCGCCAGGCGGCATCCGGACGATAGCGGCCCTCTGTATTTTCTCGGGCGAGCACTGGCGCCGATCGCGCCGTTCCTCACCGATCCCGATGTGGTGGAAGTCTCCATCAACCGGCCAGGGGAGGTGTTTGTTGAGCGCCTGGGCGCCGCAGCAATGGAGCACCATTGCATTTCGGAGCTTTCGTCCACCGAGATCGAGCATATCGGGGAGCGTGTCGCCGGTGTCACCCATCAATTCATCAGCCGGGCAAGCCCGATCCTCAGCGCTGCCTTGCCCACGGGCGAGCGCATCCAGATCGTCCTTCCGCCCGCAGCACCCGACGGCGGCGCAATCTCCATTCGCAAGCAGGTGCGGAGCAGTTTCACGCTGGAAGATTACCGCGACAATGGCGGGCTGGAGCGCGTCGCGATTGCCCGCGGCGGCGGCCTGAACCATATAGAGCAGGGCCTTATGCAACGGCTTGACGACGGAGACATCTATGCATTCATCGATGCCGCTATCCGAAATCGTGTCTCCATCCTGATTAGTGGCGGGACTTCGTCCGGCAAGACGACGTTCCTCAATGCCTGCCTTCGATCAATAGACCATCGCGAGCGCATTCTGACGTTGGAAGACACCCGGGAACTGTTTCCGCCCCAACGCAATGTCGTGCATCTGCTGGCATCCAGAGGAGATCAGGGAACGGCGCATGTCACGATCCAGAGTTTGCTCGAAGCCTCGTTGCGCATGCGACCCGATCGGTTGTTCGTCGGCGAGATCCGGGGTACCGAGGCCTTTGCCTTTCTTAGAGCCATCAATACCGGCCATCCCGGCAGCATGTCGACCGTGCATGCCGATACCCCGCTTGGGGCCTATGAGCAACTCGCCATGATGATGATGCAAGGTGGCATGTCCGCCGGCTACAACAAGCAGGATCTCATGTCCTATATCCAGATGGTCATCCCGATCGTGATCCAGCTACGGCGGGACGGCGGCAAGCGCGGCATCTCGGAGATCTTTTATGCGCGGTCAGGCCGGTGAGCCGCTCATATCAATTCATCTATCTGACATTTTGTCTGCTGACCGCCACGGCGGTTTGGATGATTGCATACGGCGTCGCCTTGGAGCTCATCTATAAGGACGGCCGCATTCTGCATCTGACGGTGACGAGCAACCCTTTCGCTCCGTTTCAACAGATCTGGCTCTACCCAAACAACAGGAACCTCCAGATCGCAGCGTTGATGGCTCTTGTTCCGGCAAGCCTTCTGTCGGTGGCCGTTGGGGCGTTTGGGCTGCGCCGCCCGACCAACCCACTTGGCGACGCGGCATTTCAAAATCTGGCGACCCTTCGGCACGGAAAATGGCTGCGCAAGGAAGGCCTAGTCGTCGGCCGTCTTGGCAGGCATATTCTTCGTCGGCAGGACGATCGCCATCATCTCGTTGTCGGTCCGACACGCTCGGGCAAGGGGGTCGGTTACGTCATTCCCAATGCGCTGACACATCAGGGTTCAATGCTTGTGACAGATCTCAAGGGCGAGATTTACAAGCATACGGCTGGTCATCGGAAAGCGGCAGGCCATCAAGTATATCTGTTCTCGCCCGGATCTGCGCGAACCCATCGCTGGAATCCGCTCGACTTTGTGCGGGCCGATCGAGGCAATCGGACGATCGATATTCAGAACATCGCCAGCATTCTGATCCCCGAGACCATTGGCTCCGACAATGCGGTCTGGCAGGGCACGGCCCAGCAGGTGATCGCCGGCATCATCAGCTATGTGCTGGAAAGCCGGCACTACAAGGGCCGGCGCACGCTTGGCGAGGTAAGCAGTATCCTGAACGCTGGCGTCGACTTACAGGTCCTGATGAAGCTCGTCGTCGAAACCGAGCCGGATTTGTCGCGATTCACGACAGATAGCTTCAACGCCTATATATCCTTGAACGAGCGCGCCGCTCGTTCGGCACTCCTCGACATTCAAAAGGCAATGCAGCCGTTCCGCAACGAACGTGTGATCGCAGCAACCAGTGTGACGGAAATCGACCTTGCATCGATGCACCGCAAGCCGGTGACCGTCTATCTGGCTCCCAATATCACGGACGTTACCATTCTGCGCCCGCTTCTGAGCCTCTTCGTGCAACAGGTGATGGACCTTTTGACACGCCAGCATAACCCGGACGCCCTTCCCGTCTATTTTCTGCTCGACGAATTCCGGCAGCTGAAGAGAATGGATGAGATCATGAACAAGCTACCCTATGTCGCCGGCTATAATATCAAGATGGCTTTCATAATTCAGGATCTAAAGAATCTAGATGAGATCTACGGCGAGACCGCCCGTCATTCCCTGCTTGGAAACTGCGGCCTTCAGATTATCCTTGGCGCAAACGATCAGGCGACGGCAGACTACGCCTCGCGGGCGCTGGGGAAACGCACAATTCGCTATTATTCGCAATCGCGCACCCTGGAACTGATGGGGCTACCGCGCAGAACCAAGGTCGAGCAGATCCGAGAAAGAGACCTTATGATGCCCCAGGAAGTCAGACAAATGCCGGAGGATCGCCTGATCATATTGGTCGAGGGCCAAAGACCCATCCTCGCGGAGAAGCTGAAATATTTCGACGCTGAGCCGTTCAAAGGCGCCGCCGCATATTCAAAGGAAAATCAGCCTGACATTCCGGATGTCGAGTTCTTATCACCCCGTCCTGTCCCGGCAGCACAAGCCAGTTATGGACAAGAACACGCCGATAATCTTGACCTTTCAGTCATGGCTGCGGTCGCTCAGCCGCCGCAAAAAGCAGGTCCAACCGAAGATATTGTCGTTGCAAAGGCGATCATCCAGATGCCCCTTCCCGGGGAAAAAATATTGGCAGAACGGCACCAGAACCGGCCTAACAGATCCAAGGCGGGATCCGCAGATGGGCTCGAAGACGATTTGAACGCGACGGCAAAGGCACTTGAGACGGCGATCTCAAAGGCCGCTGGCCGCAAGAGCCGGACGCCTTCGCAACGCCGCAGCATCGAAGAAATCTTTCGACAGACTGTTCCAGATCCAGCCGATGTCGGTCTCGATCCGGCGCAACGAATTGTCTCGAACGAAGATTGAAATATCCAACTCAACCGACGAGTGGAACAAAAATTTGTCTTCGCAGCCAACGACGCGCGGGACCACCTCCGTTCTGCCTGGGATCCTCTACCGCTCACCATCATCCAGATAGCGTTCTTTTCTCTCGTCCACCTCGCGCTGCAGCGCCTCCAGACGAGGTACAGGCTTGGCCGGATCAGCGCGGGTCGTATCGCCCGGCGCGGGGGATACGCGCTCTTCTCGGAGAGCGTGATGCTTGTTTTCGGCTTGGCCCTCAACTTCCTGCCGTCCCCCTGCAGGATTCTGTCGCTCCCCAACCAGAGAATCCTTAGAATGCGCCTGGCTGGGTATTGGACCGTCGTCCGACTGACGATGGGTGGCACTCCGCTCCCTGGAGCGCTCCGCGGCTTCGATTGCGATACGGAGCTCGCCATCAACTTGCGCTATCTCACGGATAAGGCCGTTGCCCGCTGCTCCGAGCTCTCCGGCACGAGCCATCTCGGCTTCCAGGTTTAATCTGAGAGATTGCCTGTCGGCCTTTATTTCTCCAGCATCCGCGCGTTCGATCCTTTCGCGCGCATATTCCACGTCAAGCATGATTTTGTTGGCGGCCTCCACCGCCTGGAGACCGTGGCGAGACACGGCTTCATCCCAGGCCTTGTTTTCATCGCCTCGATCTTGATGTTGATGTTGATGTTGACGATCTGGCTCCCGTCGAACCCCCCGGCCAATTTCCTGCTCCCGCAGCTCCATCAGTTCGCGATGGACATTGACGTGGGCGCGCGCAGCTCGGGCAATCTCATCGAAGTCCGGGAACTGGTCGGCCGGCGCTATTCGCTCTGCATGAAACAGAGCCGTCTCGACCCTCTTTTCATAGGATTCGAATTCCGAACGCGACATTTGGCGCATTTCATCACCCTCCGAAACTATAGTCATCAGTGTAACCAGATCAGTCCTCGCCTGCGAACGCGGATGGTCGGATGGGCCGGCGTGCGCAACACGCCGCTCTCCACTCATTTCCTGCTCCCCGAGACGAAGAAGCTGAGCCTTTGCGAAGGAGACGACGGTGTCGCTGCCACCCTTCTCCGCCACCTCTGCCCAGGCCCTGCGCGCCGCGTGCATATAAGAGCGGCTCTGCTCGGAGCGCGCGAAGGCGCGGGCGTCGCCGCACTTGGCATCGTAGCGGCCTTGGGCTGCCTCGCTTGTGCCTTCATGTTGCGTTCTCCCAAGAGTGCTTATGGGACGGACCTGCCCCCGGCGATAGGCGGCCGCAGCAGCGCGTTCGCGACGATCGGTCATCTCCATCCTAATTCCCTGCTCGCGGGCTTTCTCAGCCATGCCTTCCCGCCATCGTCGAAACGACTGGATCGTCGTCTCGATGCGGTCGCCGAAGTCCGAGCGCATCGCCACGATCGCATGTACATGGACGTGCGGGCGCTTGCCGCCCGCCTGTTCGGGCTTCGGGTCTTTGACCGGATCGTGAATGGAAAAGACATACCGGTGTCCATCGAACTGCGCTGACAGAAACTCACGCGAAGCGCTATGGAACGCGGCAATATCCGTTCCCGGCCGCGCCGACAGGATCAGATGCATGACATCGCGCGGCTTGCGGCCGTGAAGCTGCTCCCGCCAGACCTTCTGTACGAGGTCACCCGCGGCCTTGGCGTCAGCGACGGCTTTTCCTGTGTCCTCCTCGACTCGACCGCCATGTTTCTCGACGAGCGTGCGCAGACGGCGGGTACCGTAATCTGTCCCGTTGCCGTAACCCGTAAATTGGAAACGCACGGCTTCGGGTATCCCAGCACCCCCGCGTTTCAACTGTCGGGCCTCCTCCATCCGCAACTGCACGATCCGGGACGCTTTTGCGTCCCCTGTCAGGCGCTCTCCGCCTGGGCTTCTCAGGACAACCAGTCCCTCGACGTCGTAGCCCGAACCGTCCGTCCGAGGTGATACGGCAAAGGCAAACGAACGATCGCCCACGGCCCACTTGATAATTTTACGGCCGAGGGCGTGATGACGATCGCCTTCGTCCACCCTGGTTTCGACCGCGATCCGAAACGATGCGATGTCGCGGCTCTCGGCACGGTTTTTCATCAGGTGATCCCATTCGGCAGCGATCGAGGCGAGCGCGTGACGACCATGCAACTTTTCTCCTCGCTCGTTCTCGAGCTCCACTTCACCGTTACGGGCAATGTAGTTGACCATCGCCCCGAACCGACTGCCGCCCCCGTACGACGCCATCTTGACCACGGCTGGCTGGCTCCCGGCGGCAACCTCGGTCAACCGCATCTTCATGGTGCGCGCGGATGAGCCAATCCCCACCCCCGAAGGCCCGAGACCAGCCGTCCTCCTGCGAGAGAACGGCAAGCCATTCGGACCTGTCGCAACGACAGAAGCACTGCGCCGACGCCGTCCCTCGTCGTCGACTGGCTTGCGCTTGCCGAGGGAAAGGTCGTGCAGGAAGGCAGCGCGCTTGCGCTCCCACTCAGTCGTGAACGCTCCAAAAAACAGTTCCATTACGGTGCCCCGCTTTGTTTTCTAGCGATGCGGGCCGTATAGCGATCAAGCTCGAAAGCGACTGCCGCAAGTGCCGGCCATAGGCGCGCGACCGCTTCGGACAGATCAGTCTTTGCCGGGCCGGCGCCGTGATTGGCAGCGCGGGCTAGCCCGTTCAGGTTCACACCTATTGCTCTCAACTCCGATCGGATCAGCGCCAGAACCGCGCGATCCTCATCGGTCAGAAACGGCAAAACCCCTGCCCCGTCTAGGCTCAGCGACCGCAGAAAGCCCGAGACCGTCATTCCAGCCGATGCGGCCGCGTGTTCGATCGCGGCAAATTCAGAGGAACTGTACCGGGCATGGACAACCTTTTCCCGCCCGCCCGCGGGTCGATGCGCGGCGATCTTGGCGGCCATGCTTTTGCGATTGCCTCGTCGCAACATTGCCTCCCGATTGGGCACGGTGGCGCCATCGACGGCTCGTCCGTCGATTGTAGCTAATTTGTATCACAAATTTGCGTATCCTGCCAAAGAAATATAACCAATTTAGTCACTCAACGCAAGCCGCATTCACAACGGCCGCCGAGCAGTGAAAGCAGCCAGTACCGTCTCCCAGACAGAGGCCTGCCTCGGAGAGACGAATCGACAGATCGCCTGCGACCCGGGCAGTGAACCCGGTATAGAATTGAGTTATATGCCTTAAATCTGGTTCCAGTCACTCACTCGAATTGGTCGTGTGGGCGTGGCATGTGAATGTGCGACATGAATTGGAGATGCATTTGAGACCTGTGAGAGATCTCTCACACGATACTCGCCGCAAAAACTGCTGTTGCGCCTCACGCTAAAATATGACTATATTGGTTATCCGGTCGGCAGTTTTTATCCGGGCTGCCTCGTGAACGCGGGCAGCGCTGGATGGCAGCAGGGAGAGACCATGGCCAGGGTTTACGCGGCAGTCAGCAACAAAGGCGGGGCGGGCAAGACGACCCTGGTAACATTAATCGCGGGAGAGTACGCCCTTCGCCAGGAGCGCGTCCTTCTCGTAGATGCAGACCAACGGCAGAACCTGTCCGGCTGGTGGATGCTCTGCAATGCGAAGGGCAATGCTGCCGAGAACATTGAAGTTGCGGTTGCCGTGACGCACACCGCCATCGAAAACTTGATTCGAGAGCGCGGCAAATCCGTCGACCTGATCATCATAGACGCTGCGGGCGTCGACAGCACCTTGCAGACCACCATCCTGCGTTCTTCGGATCTTGTTCTGTCTCCTGTCCAACCGGCAATCAAAGAGATCGAGGCAGCGGGTCAGACTGTCGCCGCCGTCAACGAGCTGAACGACCGACTGGGACTGACCATTCAGCATTTGAACATCAGGACGCGCGTGACCCTGACGGCACGCAATCTGGAGGCCTATCGATACATCCGCCCGTTCGTCGCCGGTTTGAAGGCGGGAGATTATCAGACCGATCTCGTTGATACCGAGCTCTTCGAGCGCAACATTTATCGAGAAATTCAAAATGGTCTGGGAACGCTGCAGATGCAGGAACTCACCGAGCCGGTCAGGAAAGGCCGGGCGGAAGTCCGGGCATTGGTCGACGAGATCGAGCGCCGGCGGCTCGCGGTGAGCGATGAGGTCGCCGCATGAGCAAGCCAGGTCTCGATCTCGGCGATTTTGCAATGGCGCCGCGCCGCAGGCCGCCTGGTGACGCCACGAGCAACTCGGCTGCGCCGGATGCAGCGCCGGAGGTTGAAACGTCGGATACGACGGGGCCTGCGGAGTCAGCTCCGACTGTGCTGCCGAGGTTGCCGGCAGACGAACGGCGGCGGGCGGCGGAGAATCGCGCCATCGGCCGGGAAGACGCCAGATTGCGCTTGAGCGACCTTAGCCGCGCAAGACAACGAAGCATCAAATTTTATGTCAACGTCGCTCTGGATTATTCAACCAAGGCGCGTCTCGTGCGTGCGGCAACCGAAAACGATGTCAAGATGACTACGATCATGACAGCTGCGATCGATGCCTATCTGACGGACAATGGCTATTGAGCCGGTCGGGCTCTTCAAGGATGGCGAGCCGGTCGATCCGGCGCATTGCCCCTAGTCGGGGGCGAGGCTCTCCAGCTCGACGATCGCATCGGCAAGCTCGGCTTCGATCTGCTGCCGCTCCTCGGTGCTCGGTGCATTCCGGAGTTCGATACGCAACTCGTCGATGTGCTGTTCGATCGTCATCTTCGTCTCCTTGACGTTTGTGGAAGATGATGTCCCGCGGGTCCCAAAGGGAATGACGGGTCAAGGTTCGCGACAGCGACCGGCGGAGCCGGCGTGCGGAGGTGCCGATTTCGCCGGAGCGGAGAGGAGGCGAAATTGGAGGGGCCGCGCGACCTTGAGGCGGCGTTTTCGTTGGGATCAAAATGCTCCATCGCCAGCAGGAAGGTTTGTCTCGTGTGCCCCCGACAGACCCGCCAACGCCCAATCGGCCAAAGGAAGGCGACGATATTGACAAGGCGCTATCGGATCGGTTCAGTGGTCGTGGAAGACGATCACCCTGCTGCCCTCGACATCCTTGCGGATGCCTATGCGCGAAAGATACGTCCCTTTTGCCTGTGCCAGTCTGCGGGCATTCCCATGTATATCGCACGGATCGGCGAGGAGCCGATCGTCAAGCGAATGCCGCTCACCGGCAGCGATCATCATGTTGCGTGCCCGTCCTACGAGGCGCCCTACGAACTTTCGGGGCTTGGACCCTTGATCGGCAATGCGATCCATATCGATGCAGCCGATGGAACCGCGGCCTTGAAGCTCGACTTTTCGCTGACCAAGCGCGGCCCCCGCGCGCCTCTTGCAGATATCCAGGCCAGCGAAGGCCCGGTCAAGAACGAGGCGAGAAAGTTGTCTTTGCGGGGGGTTCTTCACTACCTCTGGCATCAGGCAGGCCTGACGGAATGGACGGCGCATTGGGCGGGCAAACGGCACTGGTTCCAGGTCCATGCTCATCTGGCGGACGCCGCCAGGGAAATGAGCGTCAAAGGCCGCGGCCTGGCAGAACGGTTATACGTGCCCGAAACGTTTCGTGCCGCCGACAAGCCGGACATCGAACGGCGACGCGCCCAAGCGCTGTCTGCGCTGCGGCCAGCAAGCAACGGGGTGAGAGACCTCATGCTCTTGATCGGCGAGGTCAAGGACTTCGCAACGGCGCGCAGCGGTCAGAAGATCGTCGTCAAGCACATGCCCGGATATCCACTCTTCCTGGAGGACACGACCTTGAGGCGGCTTCAGGCACGCTACGCCCGCGAACTGGAACTCTGGAAAGCCGAGGTTGGTTCGCATCTCATTCTCATCGCGACATTCGGCCTCAGCGCTTCAGGATTGATCGTGGCCGAAGACGTCAGCCTCATGTGTACCTCCGAACAATGGATCCCCATCGAGAATATCCACGAACAACGGCTGGTGGAACGGCTGGCACGGCTCAGCCAGAAGAGCGTCAAAGGTCTTCGCTTCAATCTTCCGTCTACAAAGCCGATTGCCGCAGCCGCCCTGCCCCATCGCCGGCAAGGTCCGGTTGCCCTTTACATTGTTCCTCCCGACGCCGACGAGGCTTTCGAGGCGGCGCTGAGCGACATGATAGCCGCGCGGCCGGATATCGAGCCCTGGATATGGCGCGTCGCCGAAGGGGATATCCCGGACCTGCCGGTTCTGTGAGGGCTGGAGGCTTGAGCGCCCTTGTCGATATCGATCCGCAACTTTTTTGAATCGGTTGATCGAAATCGATTCAAAAATCTCGTTGGACGCCAGAATCGACACCGACGATGCTGGTTCCATGATCACCCAGCAATACCACCTTTACATGGAATGTATCGATGCCAAGAGAAACATGGCACGCTACTATGTGCTGTCCATAGAGCCGACATTGTTCGGAGACGCATCGCTTTTGCGGGGCTGGGGTCGGATCGGCAGCCGCGGTCGGCAAAAAATACATCTGTTCGCAGACGAGCGAGAGGCCCTCAGGCTTTTTCTCGAAATCCTGGTCTGGAAACGCACAAGAGGCTATTTTCCTAGGAGTATCTGTGGAAATCCCCCTGAACGGGTAAAAGTTGCTGCGCCGCCGCAATGACAGGGCCCTCCAGACCTGCAAGTGATCATGTTATCAACCATGATGCGGAGGAAAAAATGACGACGACCAACGAAATCGCCGAAAAGATCGCCGATGAGCACGGACTGACCAAGATCCAAGGCAAGGCGATCGTCGAAGGTGTGATTGCCGCCATCACGGCGGCAGCGCTTTCCGGCAGCGAGACGTCCCTGCCGGGCTTCGGCAAATTCAAGGTAAAGCAGACGCCGGAGCGCGAGGGGCGCAATCCGGCAACGGGCGCGACCATGACCGTCGCCGCGTCCAAGAAGCTGGCCTTCACGCCGGCCAAGGCGTTGAAGGACGCCATGAACAGGTAATTGGAGACGGGAACGGGCCCGCCTTGCGGCGGGCCCGTTGGTTTCAGGCTTAATCCCTGTTTGGCCGGGACCAGATGAGCGAAAGGTCGCTCTCGTTTTCGACCTCGATCAGCGTGGCATAGATCGGGGCCGGGAAGGACGGATCATCCAGCTTGACGGAGAGATAGTCGCGGCCCTCAGCGGACTTCTTGCGCCAGGCTGCTCCGAACTCGACGTTGCCTGAAAGGATGCGGAAGTCGGGGCCCTTGTCGGACGCGCGCTCCACGGCGCGGATCGTTGCTTTGACGTTGAGGTTTAGGGTCTTGATGGTGCCGGAAAAGCCGTTGCCGGAAGCGGTGAAAGAGCCGATGTTTGCCATTGTCGTGTTCCTTTTCGAGTTGATCGGACCGCGCCCATCGCGATCTCGATGGCTGTCGATCAGACCGGGGACGATCGGCTCGCACCCGCAGGGCCGCAACGACGTGGAGGGCGGCCATGGCCGAGGCTTTCTTGCCTCGCGAGGAATGGGCGCTTCAGCGCCCAGGGGAAGAAAACGAGCCGGCCGTTGCGCGGATCGATCGAGCCGAACAGCGTGAGGCGCTCTTCGGTCAGACATGCCCTATCGAGACCGCAGTGGACGTGCCATGCCCACGTCGAAAGGAAGGGCAAGGGCAAGCCGCGGCGTTGCTCCACCAGCGACATTCCAGCCCAGCGATCCCCCCGCCTCCTTCGACGCCGGCTGATCGATGCCAGGATCGCGCGACGCCTGCGCGTTTTCGGGCCGACGCCGCCTGCTTAACGGTGCTGGCAATGGTCTTGAGAAAGCCAGGACTGAAGCTGCCAATCGGCGTGGCCGTCTTGACGTCGATGCCATGTCCCGCTCTACCCGATAATACGCGCCAAGATGATCCAGCAGGGGAAATCCAGTCCGGCGCGACGACACTCCATCTGGCCGATGGCAAGGGACAGCCGGTCAGTGCCGGGCAATTGCGACGTCATAGGAAAGAGGAACACTGCGTCCGGCACGGCGGCGGTGCGAACGACGACACAGATGGGCCTTGCCTTGCGGGCCCGGATTCTTCCTTGCGCCGCGCCGCGGCTCTGAAGATAGAAGAGCCGGACGATCTGCCCAGGCTCAAGCATTGCCGGTCCCGATGATATCGTCCAGGCCGGTCATCAATTTTCGATGACTGTCTTGCGGTGCGCCGAGCAATCCGTAGGCCTGCCTGTGCGAAGGACAGAGTGGCATTTCGTCGTCGGCGGTCAGGATGACGAGCTTGTCTTTGCCCCGCCTTGTCAGGCTGGCCGGTTCGACAACGGCCGCCTCGAGGATATCGCCCGAAGCGCGATTCATGTCCGGAAAGGTCAACAGCTCTATCGCCAGGTCTCCATGCCGAATTGCCTAGAATAGGTATTCCATGCGATTCCTGAAATTGGAATCCGCCGCGCTGTGCGGATTGCCGAGCGCATTGAAGCGGCAGGCGCGCCTTCCTTCAGAGCCGATTTATGTCAGCCGAGGCGTATCCTGCGCATCCGGATCAGATTTGGCAGACGCGGATTGCAGTCGCCCTGTGTCCTGAAACGAAGGCCATGCCGCATCGCGTCGTGGCTGCGACTGAAGATCGTGAAGAAAGGCGACGGATCGCTGTGCCTGCGCCGCCGCCTGCACGATGAAGCGTTTGTCGTTTGCAAGCACCTGAACCCAGGCAGCAAGGTAGCTCGCATGGTCAGACCGTGGCTCCATGTCCGGAACGATGCGAAGATCGGCCGCGAGGAAGACCGCTCCCAACTCAGCGATCAGCTCTTCCCGGGCGCGGGCGCTTCGATCTTTCGCATATCTGGACAGGTCGCGATCGAGCCGGTGCGCCGCGCCTGTCCAGTGGATGCTCTCATGCGCCAGCGTTGCATAGTAGATTTCGGCATCCCGGAACGTCTCGATCGGCGGCATCTGGATGACGTCCGCGTCCGGCGCGTAGAACGCATCTGCCCCGCCGTGGCGGATGCTTGCGCCGATGGCGGAAAAGAAGGCATCGGCATGAGCAATCCTGTCGACGGGCCGCGCGTTGATGTCCTGCCCTGTATCGGCGTAACGGTCACCGAGGCCGTCGATCTGTTCGACATTGAAGACGGTGTAGGCCTTGAGGAAGACGATATCACGCTCGAGATCCTGGCCGCTGCTGTCGGTTTCGGTCTTGATGACGCGGTTTGCATAGACCACCATCGAGCCGGTCTCGCCCTTTCGCACGGATGCGCCGAGTTCCTGAGCCTGGCGAAACGTCATCCACGTCGAGGCGCCATAGCCGCGGGCCATCGTCTCCGACCACAGCAGCAAGACATTGATGCCGGAATAGGGTTCGCCGTTGTGGCGCAACGGTCGCGAGACGCGGCCGATGAGATGTGCGCTACTCCAGGGCTGCACCCAGGGACGCACGCCGTCTTCGAGGGCAGCCAGGATTTTGTCGGTGATGCGCGCATAGACATCGGTCCGCGGTTCGATCCTGCTTTCGGTCCTGCCGTCCATTTCCTTCGAGATCTTCCCTTTCATCATTGTTTCTCCACTTCGTCGACCGCGCCGATCGCGGTTCGTCACGGCGGTCGAAGAAGCGGCGGACGGAGGCGCCGCACCCGCTGCCTTAGGCGTTGAACCGTTTCGAGCCTCGCGAGCGGGCCGGAACGTGAGTGGAGGACGGCATGCCGTTGCGGGTCTGCTTCCGGACGCGGCTAGACCGCAATCCGGGACGAACTGCGGCGGCCGCAGCAGCTCCCGGTGACACCGGAAAAGCCGGCGCAGGACGCCGGCCTTTCTGGTGGAAGCGGGTTTGCCGCTTGGTTCAGTCGAAGGCCGACATTTGAACCGATGCGGCCTTTTGGTCGAGCGACGGTGCGACGATCGCCGAACCGGCGCGCTCGTAGGGCTTCCAGGTCTCGCCGGTGATGTCTTCATAGGCCGAGACGGCACCTTCGGCCGCCATGCGCAGCACGTGGGCCTGCAGGCCCATATCGGCTGCGAATTCACGCTTGCGCTGCGCCCGGCTGCCAAAGCCGACCGGACCGTCGAGATCCTCGTCGCGATCGTCGTTGGAGAGTTTGGTCGTGAGATCGCGCGCCTCGGTGACGGCGCGGCTGTAGAATTGCCCGGCGCCATAGGCGGAGCCGACGAAGGAGCCGACAACGCGCTGCATGTGGATCTGCATGGCCTTTTCGGCGAGGCCTTCCTTCAGCGCCTCGGCGCTGTCGATGAGCTGGCGGCGGTGCAGCGCGCGGATACCATCGCTGTCGACGATGGTAAGGCCGAAGCTTTCGCAGATCCGGGTGGCCTGGGCTGCGTCGGGGCAGGCGTGGCGGACCATATCGAGGGTGGCGGCGCGTTGGGCGCTGGGGCGGACCTTGGAGGAGCGGTTGAGCGATGTCATGAGCGTTGTCCTTGTGCGTGGTTGAGCGAAGCCCGGGTCTGCCGTTTTCCGGCACCGTCCCTCGGGTGCGGTCGACACGGACCGGGCAAGCGGCCTGGCCCAAGGTCAGGACGATGCGGACGAGCTGGGTTGGGTTGCGGGGGATGCGGACCGCACCGCGGTCTGCAGCGAACGCGACCGCGCCTTGCGAAGCGCGCGTCGATCCTGCCGCCCCGCGGCGCGGAACGCGACCTTGGACCAGGGCGCGACCGGTTCAGACCGCAGCAATCCGAGGGCCGGTGCCGGAGCCGGCTTGACGTCTTTGCCGGTCACCGGACGACAGCGCCCATGTCAGCGCCGCGCGTTGCCGGCCCGGGCTGACAACCGCCCCACGGTGGGTCCGTCGATCGCCTCTCGGCGCGATGGCCGAGATGTCAGCGCGGCTCGACCGGCTCGTCCTCAAGCGCAGGCTGGAAAACCCGGCAATTGCCGATCCAACGCGTGGCGTTCGGCAAGACACAAAACGGCCGGCACCAGCATCGTGCGCATGCCACGGTTCCGTCGACCGCCGGCTTGAGTTTGCGCTGGTCCTGTTTGGCGGACGCCATTGGCGCGGCGCCTGACGTCCTGTCCCAGCCAATGACGCTTGAGGGGTTCGCATGTTGGCGGTCTCGGCGACCAGATAGCGCCGCTGCTCATCTGCCGGCATGAAAGGTTCGGTCGACCGCCGTCGGGCCAATGGCACGATGCATTCGACGAAGCCCGGATGGTGACGCGGCTGAATGGCCGAAATTACCACCCAGCGGCCGGCATTGTCGCGCTCGAAGCGGCTGCGGCCCTTGCCGCGCATCTGCCCCGGCTCCAGAAATTTGCCTCGTCGATCCTCCCAAACTTGCGGATAGACGTTGCACAAAAATGTCGTCCACATGGCGCTTCTCGAACGCGGTGAACAGATCGGGCAAGGCGATCACCACGGCCACCCGGGCGCAGTCCTGTTCGTAAAACCACGCCCGACGCGCAAATCTGAAGGAATCCAGCCTGTTGCGCTCGGGGGAAGGTGCAAAGCCGCCATGGCCGGCCGTGCTGTGGGCAACAATGCCATCGGCCCAACGGACGGCGTGCTGCGACGGCCCCCACCGCATCGACACCCGTGCGGATAGGGTTCTGCGATCGAGATCGGCCAATTGGCCGACACGGATCGCCCGTTCCTCGCCAGTGCGCCGCAAGGCGGCCTCGCCGACCGGCTCGTTTGGCCTGTCGTGAAAATAGGCGATCGTCCACGTCTGGTAGGTCTCGCCAATCGCCCTGCCGTGGCGAGGTAAAAGCCGGTGTCTGTCGGGATCGTGGCGAAAGCGAAGTCGCCGACCAGAGCGGATGCGAGCTCAGCGCGGGTCTGTCCGTCAAGGGGAGATCGTGCGGACACGATGTGCTGCAGTCCTCGGATGGGACATGTCCGCCGCCGGCAGGCCGGCGGCGGACAGAGGGGTTGATGTCTGGGGCTACTCGGCCGCCTCGCGGAGACCGTCGTCGTCAATGGCCCTGGTGGTATCAGACGGCGGAATGACGTCCTCTGTCGTTGCGTCGGTCTCGTCATCGTCCTCGAGACCGGATATCGGAGGCGCAAAACGCGTAGCCCACGCCAGAACCTCGGCGCGATCCGCTGCGATCGCTGCCGCCGGCAGGATCAGGCGGCCATCGGCGAAGTGCTCGACCACAGCGGCGCGAATATCCTTGACCTTGATGCGACCGGGAATTCCTGCCGCTTCCGCCACGGTTTCCAGCGCGCTACGCGAGAGGCATGCGAGAAAGTCCTCGCGCGCCATGGTGGGCAAAAACTGGTCAGCGCCTACGGCGTCGCCGGCAATGCGAGCCACCAGTCCGCTGTTGGAGCGATTGCGGCGAAGCGACAGCACCTCGATCAGGACGGAGCGGGCGACTTGCCCGAGGGTTTCGCGATCGAAGGACAGCCTGCCGTCCTCGCCAATCAGCCGGGCCGCCTGCGGTGCGCATTTGGCATGACCGGAGGGATTGTCGGACGCGCCGCTGGCGATCGTGACGTTCTGCCCGCTGAGAGCAAGGACCAGCAGCGCCGTCAGCGTATCGTCCTCGATCGGTGAGCGCGCGAGCGCCTCGTGAAGGGCATCGGTGCGCAGGTCGCCGATCATGTCGAGACCCTTCTGGGTCACATCTGGCCGCGCCTTCGAAGCCTCGACTTCCTCCATGGGGGTTTCGACACCATCGGCATCCTTGCCCGGCGTCGGTTTCTTTGTTTCGGGCATGCGATAGGTGACGGTTTGAACCGAGCCATCGCGCGCGTTGATGTACCAGCCCGTCAGGTCGCCCTTCCCAGGCCTGCTGTAGACCTGTTGTGCCTTGGCAGGGAGTTTGGCCTGCCCGTATTCATTGGCCTCGATGATAGAACCGCGCTTCGGCAGATTGTTGGCAAGCCACTCCTGCTGGGCACCGAGAAACGCCTCGACATCGGTGGTATAGCGACTGTCCTCGTCGGCGGGTGCAAACAGGTCCTCGACCCAGGTGATGCCGTAGGCCTTCGCCAGGTCGTCACCGAAGCGTGCATTCTTGGCAAGCATTCGGGAAGTTGTCAGGGCGCGAGCCACTTCCCACCAGGACACCTGGGGGTCCTGTTTCTTTGGCTTGTACTTCTTCCAGACCTCGGCCTGGTCGGCCTGGCCGGCGGCGGCGATTGTGCGCAGTTGCTGCTCGTTCGGCATATCGCCACGCGCCATTTGGTCGAGCATCGCGGGCAGGATGTTGGCCAGAAGCCGCAGCTTTCTGATCTGCCGGCTGGGGAGCGCAAGCGCCATGGCGATCGACTCCTCGGTCCATCCGAGAGCCACCAGCCGTTCGATGCCGCGCCACTGATCGACGGGGTTCAGCGGTTCGCGGGCGATGTTCTCGGCAAAGGATTGCATGGCGGCGAGATCGTCGGAAGGATCGGCTAGCAGCAGCGGGATTTCCATAAGATCGGCGGCAATGGCCTGGGCGGCTCGGCGGTGACCGAAGACAATGATGTAACTGTTGCCGCCTTCCGGATCGAGTTTGACGATCGGCGGCTGCACGACGCCGATGGCCCGGATCGATGCGCAGAGCAGCGCATCGGACTGCGGCGAGGATTTCGACTGGCGCGAACGGTTGGGGTTGTCCTTCAGGCTGCGCGGATCGGCTGTAATTATCTGCATGGGAATGACCTCTTTGAGCTTCGGGCGGACGGACTGTCCTTGCCTCCTCGTCTTCTTCTCGAAGACATCTTGCGAACCGCAGGGCGGGGCAGTGGCTGCAATTGTGCCGGAGCAGACCTGGCTTGCGGGAGAGCGAGGCACACCTGCCTTGCGCGGCAAGCGGGCCCGGTCTCGGCGACCGGCGCGATTGAGGGAACCGTCTGCCGATGGACCGTCCTTGCGAACCGGTTGCCGTCTCCTTTTCCTCCCCCATCTTTTTCTCCCCTTCTCCATGTCCCAGCGATGTCACACGATTTTAAGCAATTGCTGCTGAACTCTGGCCATGACAAAGCCGCCGCGCCAAAAATCCCAGCCGCTTTTGCGGGAGATGGATCTCCCGATCCGCTCGCGACCGCGCAAACCCCGCGATCCGGCGCAGCCGCAACTTCCCTTCGACCCGATGCCTGATCGCATCGAACCGTGCCTGGCGCTGTTGAAGGCAAAGCCGCCGCCCGGACCAGACTGGATCTATGAAATCAAATGGGACGGCTATCGCGTGGCGGTCCACATCGAACCGAATTCGGTGCGGATCATCACCCGTGGCGGTTATGACTGGACCGACAGGTTTCCCGCGATCGCCGTCGCTGCGCGCAAGCTCGGCGTAGGAACGGCAATTCTCGATGGGGAAGCCGTCGTCCTTGATGCCGAGGGCCGATCGGATTTTGGGACGCTGCAACGGTCACTGGGCGGACGCGGAGGCAGACAAGCGTCAGACGATGCCATCCTCTACGCATTCGACCTGTTGTATTTCGACGGGCATGACCTGACGAACATGGAGCTGTCGGGCCGCCGTCTCCTCCTGGAAGACCTGATCGGCGAAAGCGAGGGAGTAATCCGCGTCTCGCAGGAGGTCGAAGCGGATGGCGCGACACTTCTGGCGGCTGCATGCGAGCACGGCCTGGAAGGCATCATCGCCAAGCACCGCGACAGTGCCTACCGCTCGGGCCGGCTTGGCGACTGGCTGAAGATCAAATGCATCCAGAGCGAAAGCTTCGTGATTGTCGGATACGAGCCGTCGACCGCGGCACGCGGCGGGATCGGCAGCCTGCTGCTCGCGGCCTACCAGGGCGACGCGTTCGTCTATGTCGGTTCGGTCGGGACTGGCTTCAAAGAGAAAGACACTATCGAACTGCGCCGGATGCTCGACACGCTGAAGACCAGGCGTGCTCCGGTTGCGGTCGATAAGAAGGGGGCCGTCTTCGTTCAACCGACACTGATTGCCGAGATCGAATATCGAGCCTGGACCGACGACGGCAAGTTACGGCATGCCTCGTATAAGGGCCTGCGAGATGTGCAGGACAATGCGGCGATCTACAAGCTAGGAGTATAGCACGCTCAAGGGCCCAAAAACCAAAGGGCGCTCGACCCTTTCGGGGAGCGCCCTTCCAACCCAGACGATTTCAGACGCGCGGCAATCGCCACTGTGAGGCAAACCATCGAAACGGGTGATGAGCGATAGATGTGTATGGTCCGACCCCGTTTCAAGTGACCGCAGATATGCCGCCGTTCACGCGACTTCCTGGCGATCCTCCTCTGGTTCGTCGCCGGTTGCCGCAAGATCCCTTTCGATCTCGTCCAGTTGGCTCAGCTTGAGCTCAAGTTCGGCTTCAAATGAGAAGCTTTCGCCCAGACGCGGCGTGTAGGAGGCGAGGCGACGTTTCGCATCGGCGAGCCGATTGCGATGGCCCCCGCGCTCCAGTTCAAACCCGCCGAGCGCATGCTCGAGCCGGGAGATGGCCCCAATCGGCGTCGTGGTGACGGCCAGGTCGATCTCGTAGTCGCCACCTGTGCGTTGAAGGAGTGTCTCGTAGCGGTAGCCATCCTTACCGAACCGTTCGCCGTGATAGGCGACATGGAAGCCGCCGATCGTGGCAATGATCACCTCTTTCTCCTGCTGAAGCTGCACCAGTGTTAGAATCTCCTTCATCACCGCACGGCCCGCGAGCTTTCGCTCGTCGAAAGTGTCTTCACCAACCTGCATGACAAAGGCATCGCCGGATGTCGGGACCAGTTGCTCGATATCCTTGCCTACATCCTCAATCCGGCGGCTGGAAAATTCGATATCCCGTTCAGCGTCGCGGATCTGGCGCCGGATCGCATGCTGATCGTCGATATGGGCGGCGCGCAGGCGATCGAGGCGGGCGATCTCGGCCTCCAGCCCGGCCTTTTGCATCAAACGCTCGTCGCCTGACGCGATGGCCTTGGCCATGGCAAACTGGTTTGCCTGCCCCTCGCCCATATCCTCTAGCCGGCGGACGCTGGTATCGCCGGACAGTGCAGCCGCGATGAAGCGGGCCTTGCGCTCGTTGTTCTGCCACATGGTGGCGTCGAGGCTCCCGAGCGTGGAATAGGCGAAGATATCGACCTGGTCATGCTGGTTGCCCTGGCGAATGATGCGGCCCTCGCGCTGTTCGATCTGCGATGGCAACCACGGCACATCGAGGTGATGGAGCGCCTTTAGCCGTGCCTGGACATTGACGCCGGTGCCCATCGTTTCCGACGAGCCGATCAGCACGCGGACCTTGCCGGCATTGACGTCGTTGAACAGCCGCTGCTTGGCATCCGACGTCTTGTAGTCCTGCATGAAGGCCACTTCCGAAGCCGGCACGCCAAGGCGGACGAGCTCATCGCGGATCCATCGGTAGGCAGAAAAACCACGGGATGCCTCGACATTGATCGTGCCGAGATCCGAGAAGATCAGTTGACCAGCGCCCGGCCGGTCGAACGGCTTGCCGTCCTTGCGACGATACTCTGCCCCTCCCGTTTCCTGCCAGATCCGGTGGGTGTTGGTGACAAGCGCGTTCAGCTTGTTGGTGGTCTCGTTGCCCATGGCCTGATCGACCAGCCGCAGATCGATCGCCGCATGGCGGCCGGCCGTGATGACCGAGAGCAGGATATCATCGCCGGGCTTGGCCGGGCCATCGCGCATCTCGATCGCCTTGATCCGCGCGTCCAGCTGTTTCTGGTAGGACTTGAAAGCGGCCGTCGGCTCGGCGGTGACGATCTGGCGCTTGCCGCCGGAGACCTCCGGCACTTTCACATAGGTTTTCAGATCGACCGGCAGCACGACGTCGGCGAAAGATCGGAACATGGCAATCAGTTCCGGCACGTTGACGAACTGGCTAAAGCGCGTGACCGGTTTGTATTTACCCGACGGCTGCAGTTCGAGTTCGGTCGAGGTATCGCCGAAGGTCGATGCCCAGGCATCGAACTCGTGCAGACCACGTTCCGACAATGCTTGCGGATCCATCATCCGTTGCACGGAGAACATCTCGCCGAGCGTGTTCGTGATCGGCGTTCCCGAAGCTAGCACCAGCGCCCTGCCGGGGTTCTTCGTCTCGATGAAGCGAGATTTGACGAACAGGTCCCAGGCCCGCTGCGAACCGTTCGGATCGACACCGCGCAGCGTTGACATGTTGGTGGCGAAGGACAGCTTGCGGAATTCCTGCGCCTCGTCGACGATGATCTGATCGATCCCGAGCTCCGAGATGGTGAGCAGGTCGTCCTTGCGGGTGGCGAGTGCTTCCAGCCGTTCCTTGTGACCTTCCTTCGTGCGCTCGATGCGCTTGCGCGATAGCCGGTCGTCGCGTTCGACCTTGGTGAGCAGATCCTCGTAAAGATCCAACTCGTCCTGAATCATCTGGGCCTCGAACGATGAGGGAACGGGGATGAAGCGGAACGCCGAGTGGGTGATGATGATGGCATCCCACTTGGCGGTCGCGGCCCGTGACAGGAAGCGATGGCGCTTTTCCCTGACGAAGTTGGTCTCGTCGGCAACCAGGATGCGGGCATTGGGATAGAGCGCCAGAAACTCGCGCGCGGCCTGGGCGAGGCAATGGCCGGGCACGACCAGCATCGCCTTGTTGATCAGGCCCAGCCGGCGCTGTTCCATGATGGCGGCCGCCATGGTCAGCGTCTTGCCGGCGCCCACGGCATGGGCGAGATAGGTGCTACCTGCCGAAATAACCCGCCAGATCCCGCGTTTCTGATGCCCATAAAGAGAGAAGGCGCCTGAGGCGCCCGGCAGTTGGAGATGATCGCCGTTGAAGGCTCGCGGCGCGATGTTGTTGAAGGTGTCGTTATAGATCCGGGCCAACCGGTCGGTGCGATCCGCATCCGACCAGATCCACGACTGGAAGGCGGACTTGATCTTGGCGAGCTTTTCCTTGGCGGCTTCCGTCTCCACCGTGTTCAGCACCCGGCGCTCGACCTCTGCGTCCCGAACCGTGTCGAAGATCTGCGGCAGGCAAGAGTTCAGCGCATCGGACAGGAGCTGGCCGGCATGGCGGCGGTGGGTGCCCCATTCGGTCGTGCCTGATGCCGACCATTCCAGTTGGCGGGCGTTGACCGTCCAGGTCGCCAATTCCGGCAAATGATGAATGGAGATGTCGGCGTCCATCGTCTCCTTGATGAAGGCGACAACGTCATCGGCCGGGATCCATGGCGCGCCAAGGCGCGCGGTGATGTCGGAGGGCCTGAGATCGGCAGGTTGGACGCGCTCCAAGGCCGTCACGTTGCGCGAGAAGATTGGATCGAGCTCGGCGGCCGCGCGGGCAACAGCAAGCTTCGCCCGAATTGGACCGGAGAGATAGGCATCGGCCATCTGCCAGGAGCCGTCGGACGGATTGCGGAAGATGGCGTCGCCCAACGCGCCGACCACATCCTCCACGTTACGGTGCAGCAGTTCGGCGATGTGATCGGGATCGACATGGCCGCGTTCATTGAGCACCACGGCGAGCGCATCGACAGCAGACGTGATGACCGGTGCCGCCGGCGGGGCGATCACCCGTTCGGTGAAGATCGGGCCGGGTTTGGCGGTGTTGGTCTCCAGATCGTAGTCTTCGATCGAGGCCACCAGCCAGCAATCAGGATCGTCGCGGAAAGGCACGATGTTGGGCCGGCGATGGACCTCCCTGGTCTCACCGGTTTCCGGATCTTCCGATGTCGAGACGGTGGTGAAGTTGATCGGCCCGAATTCTCGTACGAAGCTCGACCAGGCGATGCGCAGTGATACCTGGGCCGTCTGCCATGGTTGATCGCACTCCTGAAGCTTGAGCACCAAGCGGACCGCATCGCGGATCGGGATGAGCTTGCGGATGATCAGCGCATGCTTGACGAAGATGCCATCGCGGCTGCGACCCTTCCTGATCTCCAGCGGAACCGCGACGCCGTCCACCACCTGCATCAAGACCGCGCCTTTGGCGATGAAATAGCTGCCTTCGCGAACCTTTGGATCATCCGGGCGCTCTGCCATGGCTTCCGCGACTTCGTCCTCAAGGGCGAAGTCAATTGTGGACGCCTCACCGGCGTAGATGCCGGCGGGCAACTGACCGATCGTGGCGTTCAGGCTCGTTTCGAGATCATCCCCGATCGGGAGGCAGGCATAAGTCTCGCCGAAGGGACCTGAGGTGATGGCATGGCGGCCCAGCACCATGTCGGGATGCTCCGCGAACCACCTGTTAACACGGACGCAACCGCCCTCGCCTTCCACCTGGACATCTGCGAGATCGAGCCAACTGTCGTCTCCAGCCGGCTCGCCGGTTCGGCGCTTCCGGAAGAAGAGAAGATCGACAACGACGTCCGTGCCGGCGTCAGCGCGAAAGCTGCCTTCGGGCAAGCGGATCGCGCCAACGAGATCGGCCATGCCAGCGATGTGTTCGCGAGCGCGGGCATCGGCCTTGTCCATCGTGCCGGACGACGTGACGAAGGCGGCCAGGCCGCCCGGCTTCAGCCGGTCGATTGACTTTGCGATGAAATAGTCATGCAGCCGAAAACCGAGAGAGCGGAAGACCGGATCGCTTTTTACCGTGCGATCGGAGAACGGAGGGTTGCCGATCGCCAAGTCGAAATGCGCCGGTAACTCTATTCGCGCGAAATCGCCGCAAACGATTTTGTCCCGCGGTTGCAGCAGCCGGACGATACGGGCGGTGACGGGATCGAGCTCGATGCCGGTGACATGACTCACCGTCGAAAGCGACTCCGGCATCAGCGCCGGAAACATGCCTGTGCCGATCCCCGGTTCCAGGATCCGGCCGCCCTTGAAGCCCATGCGGATCAAACCTATCCACATGGCCTGAACGATAAACTCCGGCGTGAAGTGGGCATATTGGGTGCAACGCGCCAAAGACGCGTAATCACTCGGCGCTACGGCGCTCTCAAGATTGCCACCGAGCTCTTCCCAGCCTTTGCGAAAGGCGTCGTCGCCCGGACGCCGGAAAATGCCGTTGGCCAGATCCGAAGCACCGAAGCCGGTAAACTTGATCAACTTGGCCTGCTGTTCAGGTCGGGCCGGCACTCCGTGACGATCGATCTCGTTGGCCAGCAGGATTGCGGCAATATTGTCGCGTGCCCGGTCGCGCCACGACTTGGCGAGACCGCGAGAACCCTGCAGCCGGAAATTTACCTTCGTCCGCATCTGTGGCGTGGTTTTCGATTCTTTGCGGAGCGGACCGGCTGCCGCCGGTGTCGAGGACCGGGGGTCGATATCAATATCGGGCGCGAAGTCTGCTGCGAAAGCCGGCATACCGAGATCGAAACCGGATGCGAGAGCTGTATTGCCGAATAGGTCGATGGTGAAAGGATCGTCATGCGCCATTGAAAACTCCTGTGAGTGGGCGCGCCAAGGCACACTCGCGGGAAGAAGCGGTGTTGCCAGGCTGCGGATGGTAGAGGTTTGGAAATGAAGGCCGCCGTCAGGCAGCGAGGGTTTCCGGCAGAAGACGGAATTGTACGGGCAGCTTGGCGGCGATCTCCTCGTCGGTCAGATCGTCGAGCAGCTTCCAGATCTTCCCCTGAGCGGAGGGATAGACGAGCACGATCTGGCGATTGCGCAGATCGGCTGGAAAGCGAGCGTCGGCATAACCACGGAAATCCGGACCGGTCGCGCTCCAGATATGATCGAGTTTTTCCTGTCGGTTCATCGCGCGCACCGGACGGGACTCGCGGGTGATGATCTCGGCGCGCATCCGGTTGGGCGACTCACGATCGCCCAGATCGCAATAGCCGTGGAACCATCGGGACCAATCATCGATCGTCAGGGCGAAGAACACGCTGGTGACGCTGGCGGCCAGAAACTCGCGCATGGCGAACATGTCACCGCGGTAAAACAGCGGCGGCAGGATCTCGAACATGTGGTCGTGATCGGCTTCGGATATCTCAAACCACTCGCCGATATATCGCGTACCATTCATCCTGTTATCGTCGAAAGGCGACTGGCTGTGGCGATTGAACAGGGCATACATCTCGTGGCGGCTGGCCACACCTTCGAACACTTTACGGATGGTGGGAGGGTTGAACATCGGCTGCTCCTTTGGGGTTGGGGACCGAAGCGGAAGCCTGATCGACCTCCTTATTCAGTCCTTTGATCACCCCTCCTCAGCCGGCGCCTCGCGGGCGGCGGGTCAAGGGCCGCCATCAGGCGGGCGGCAGCTTCACCCTTGATGCGCTGGCCGCGTATGCGGCAGCTCTCCTCTCTCCCTCCTCTCCTTCAGTTCCTCATTCCAATCCTCAGCTTCCGGCCGTAGCCGCGAGAAATCGCAAGCAGCGCGGTCCGCCATCTGGCGCAGACGATCGGCAAAAACCTCACCTTGAACATTGTTGTCGGTCGCCGCGACCAGCCACGCGCCCTCCCCGGAAGCGAGGTTTTCCAACGCCTGCGCGGTCAACGGAGACCACCCGCCTCCGGTGCTGACATAGAGACTGTCGGATCTTATGTGCTCTATTGCGGCGAGACTGAGCGCATCGATCGCCGCCTCTGTGACGCAGATCCGGCGAGCGTCATTCATTCCAAACTGGAAGAGCGCCTTGGCGCCACCGGTGGAAAACCCGCGCCACTCGGCGCCGCGCTCTTCCCAGCCGATGACGGCGCCGGCCTCATCGACATGCCTTGCCCACATCGAGCCATAGGGGCCTTCGCGAAGCAAATCGGCCTTGATCGCAGCTGAAATGATATGCCCTGGCAGCGCCCGGCGCTGCTCGAGATACGTCCACGCCGCAGATCCAGGCGAAGGCCGTCTTCTGTGGTTCCAGCGGGCGATCACCGAAGCCATGACCTGCGCCTGACGGAAAGGTTTCTTCCAGGCCCGCGCGGTCGGCTGGAACGCGGCAAGGTCGCCGACGACCGCCCGGGCCTCGGCAAACCCGATCCCCCGGAGATAGCTTGCAAGGGCAAAAACATCGCCCTTGGCCTCCGAACGGGCGTCGAACCAGCCCTTGTCGTCGTGGATGACAATGACGATGTCGTGGTCGCGGCGGAATTTGACTGCCCGGCGCGTGCTCTCTTTTCTGTCTCTCGCGAAGCCCTCGTGCTCGAGGACGGCTGCGCAGCCGACGCGGGCGCGCAGCGCTTCGATGTCTTTCTTTTCCATATTTCCTCCTATCGTCTTCCTGAACGTTCAGGCTGTCAGCGCCCAGGCCGCGAAGGTGCAAGCGCGCAAGGGCGCGGTTTGCAATGTGCAGATCTGCGGGACACGCTCGCGGCGAAGCCTCCCTTGCGCGCGCATCAGCGCAAGCGGCACGCGCTTCCTCCGAAGGGCTGGTCGGCCAATGCGCCGCTCCATAGGCGAAGGGATCGCATTCGTTGATGATGGCGTCTGCATTGCCGTCATTCTCTGCGATGGGCATGATGCCGATTTCTCCATGTAAGGCTCCATATGGTGGCGGGGCCCACTCCCGCTCGATTGCGCCCCTGTGATCCGGACCCCACCGCAGTCACCTCGGCGGCGCAGTCAGAGGGGTCCCAGGAGCTGCCAACCCGTTGCGGGTTGACCGTCCAAGGACGGGGCGGGTTAGGGATGCCAGACAAAAGCGCTGGGTTGGCAACGCCGATGGTTGGAGCGGATTGGTATGCGATCACGCCGCACTGACCTTCGTCCGGATCGTTCGGATTGCCATTTTCTGTAACGAGGGGAAATGTGGGAACTGCTTCTCATCCAGAGCGCGACTTCGACAGGCACAATTTGATATGTCGGCCGGATGATCAACGACTGCTTCAGATATGATGGCCTGCGGACTGGACGCTCCCCGTTGAGGTCTAAGCACAACACTTCCGCTGCAGGAGGAGCCTCGCTCCTGCCTAAGCCACTCTGAATCGTCCCTCTTCTGTCAACGTAATTCTACAAGAGGGGCATACGGTAAAGTGCCCCCGGAATTCACTTTGAAATCGTGCTACACATGCTCGGGCTTATCGATGTCCAGTTCCGTCGGCATGACA
This sequence comes from Rhizobium tumorigenes, assembly GCF_003240565.2. NCBI lineage: Bacteria > Pseudomonadati > Pseudomonadota > Alphaproteobacteria > Hyphomicrobiales > Rhizobiaceae > Arminella > Arminella tumorigenes. Next base: position 21,666 of record NZ_CP117256.1, on the reverse strand, counting down.
TTGTAGTCATCCACCAGAGCAACGGGTACCTCTAGCTTCCGCAGAACATGCAGAATTGGCAGCCGCACCTCACGATCCAGAACAAGGCGCCGAAGGCAAAAGCGGACCAACTCTACCATGAGCTGAGGCAAAGCTTTCGACCTCACGACATTGAAATTACTGGTCTCGACCTCTGGGAATAGTGCGGTGGTCGATGACGGCACTTGACGTCAGCCTTGTTGGCACATGCCCTTGGGAAAAACAGGACCAGCCGTGGTGATTTCTCAGGCCCTGGACCGGTCGAAGGCCGTGAGATGCCGGCCGGAGGATCAGCTTCCGGATATTGAAAATCTCGGTTCGCAGGTAGCTTGGCTCAGGCTCAAGGTTGCCTCGTCTACCGCGATCCACCAGGATTTCGGCCGGCCTTCGCTTCCGTCGAACCAACGATAGCCGCGTGCTTTCAGATGATCCTTGTAATCGACAGACCAGCATTTTCCACGCGCGGCGACGTAGAAAATGTGTTGCCAGGTGAAGCAAATCGAGCGATTTGCCGCGACACAACGGCTAGGTTAGGTTGGTCAACCCACTGGAGATGGAAGATGTTCACCCACGTCATGATCGGAAGCAACAACTTGCAACGATCCAAAATCTTCTACGACGCCACCTTCCTTGCATTGGGAGGAAAGCCCGGCGAGATTGATGTAAGAGGCAGGCTAATCTATGCTCATGAGGGCAATCGTTTGATGGTTACGACACCGATCGACGGTAAACCGGCTACCGTGGCCAACGGTGGGACCATCGGCATCGCCGCTGCCAGCCCTGACCAAGTTCTAGCTTGGCACGCAGCGGGCACCGCGAATGGGGGTACCGCGATCGAGAGCTCGCCCGCTAAGCGCCCGAACGGGTCATTCGTTGCCTATCTTCGCGATCCTGACGGACATAAATTATCCGCGCGGACACTGCCTACGAATTGAGCCAAGCCTCGGCTCCGTAGAGCGTCAGCCCGTTAGGCAGCTGGGAAAACTTCACGATGTTAGGTCACTTGACAATTACCATTGTACAGGCGGACTGCGAACAGACACAGGGCGAGGACAAACTTTTCGGCACTAGGTCACACCCGGACGGGCGATGCAAAGTCGGCCGATCCCAACCGAGCTAGACTCGAAACCGATCGTATTCTTCTTGCGCGCGTTCAAGCTGCGAGCCGTAAGTCATTGACCAAGCGTAGAGTGCCTCGAACGGCTGCTGAAGAGAGCGGCCGAGCGAAGTGATGGTATATTCGACGCCGACCGGTGTCGTTGTGGTGAGCACTTCACGGCGAACCAGTCCGTTGCGCTCCAGTCGCTTCAATGCGTCGGCGAGCGCTTTGTGCGTGATACCGTCCAAGCGCCGCATGATCTCGTTGAACCGTGACGGCCTGGTACACAGGACGGTGAGGATCAGAATCGACCACTTGTTGGCGATCTGCTCAAGCACCGGCCGCGCCCTCTCCACGTCAAGCAACGCTTCGGCGGAGACAGCTTTGTGGCTATGAGACGTGCAAGCTTTGATGATCGGACCTTCGTTCGCCGCGGGCATAGATATACTCCTCGATATCTGCTTTACATATAGTGCGTAATTGACCGTAGGTATAGAGGATATATCCTAGCTTCATCATTGTTGGTGGAGTTAACATGACCAGATTAGCAAACAAGATCTCCCTCGTTATCGGCGGTGCCGGTGGCATCGGCGGAGCCGTGTCTCAGAGGTTCGCCAGAGAGGGAGCGCAAGTCTACGCGACCAGCCGCAAGGGCGCGGAAAGCGAACCAGACCCAGTCGGCATAGGCAGCATCATCACGATCCAAGCGGACGCCAGCAACGACGCCGATCTTCAGCGCGTCATGGAGCAGATACGATCAGAGCAAGGCCGCATCGACGTGCTTGTCGTGAACGCAGGCCTATCCGAATACGCACCCCTTGAGGATATTTCCGGGGAGCATTTCGATAGAACATTCGGCCTGAACGTGCGATCTCTCGTGTTCGCGGTGCAGGGTGCCATCGACATCATGAAGCCCGGCGGAACGGTAGTGCTGATTGGCTCCATCGCGGGCGATATCGGCACCAAAGGATATGGCGTTTATGGTGCGACCAAGGCCGCGGTCCGTTCGTTCACACGCACATGGGCCAACGAGCTTGCCCGCAAGGGCATCCGCGTTAACGTTGTCAGCCCTGGACCGACCGATACGGCGATGATGGCGGCGGCCTCACAGGAAATCCGAGACGCACTGTCCAGCATGATCCCTCTTGGGCGTATGGGCAGACCTGACGAGGTGGCGGCCGCAGTCCTCTTCCTTGCAAGTGACGAGAGCAGCTTTACGACAGGTGCAGAAATAGCCGTCGATGGGGGTATGGCCCAGGTTTGACGCCTCTTTCGAAGGGCGTCGGAAACCACACTTAAACCTCAAGGGACGAGCGGCTCCGCCGCCGACCGATCTGGTCCAGGCATGATGCACGGCTTCATGCCTGGGTTCCCCAAGACCCCTACTGGACGGCTCTAGCTATGTGAGCTCCACGTTAGGAAGGTCTCTGGCTTGACGCCATCTGTCCGCGCCTTCTCGATCGACGGCCTGAGGGTGTCTTTGGCGAATTCTTCCATTGTCGTGCGCAGCGCCGGACGATCGTCGTGAAACCTTACACGCCCATCGTTAAGAGCAGCCAAGGTGTCATGATCGTAGACCCACCGTCCGAGAGTCCCGAATTTTTCTCTCGGAATACCGTCTCGACATCGCGATCGCTCATATCGACGAAACGATAGTCCACCTCTCTACCGCGTGCCCGGCCGATAATCGCGGCGATCTCAGGCATCGTGTAATCGATGCCCAGTTGCTTGACGGACCGGTGCTGGTCAGTCGGCGTGTCGAAATGCGTCGCCGCGAAATCCGCGATGTCCTGAATGGCACCCCACGGAGCTTTGACCTTGGGGGCAAGCGACCAGCCGATCCTATCGTGCTGCGCGATCGAGTCGACCCACCTGGACAGGTCCTCCATGAACCAGCCACCCTGCAGGTGCACCAAATTGATGTCGCGTAGTCGGTTGAGGATCTGATCCAGGATATGGAAGCCTTGGAAAAATGGCCCGTGTTTCCGCTGACCTCGGATCAGCCGCGTCGTTGTTTAAGCAATAGCCTCTTGGCATAAATAGGAAATGAGCCAAGGTAAGCACTCTTAAATAGGGGGCGACACCACCATGGGCGCATACGCTCTGCGGGTCGGTGACAGTATTCTTCCGCTGTCCGTGGACGGAACTCTTCCGACTGCCTTCGGCGAGTGGTCATTTACGGAAAACACGGTCCATCACGAGCAGTCAACCAAACTCTGCGGTCAGCAGGATCTCGGCCACAACTACGAGATTGCCAACCAATATACAGAGGCGACGCTCTGGGTGGGCTCCCATTGCCTACTCCAGTTTGACGTGGCCGTCCTGGAAAAGGGTCGGCGTCTTTCGCCCGCAGAGGCAAAACGGCATCTCACCAAGCTTACCCAGCAAATGCAGTTGGCATCCTGTATCCGCACCCTTGAGCAACTTGCAGCGAAAGAGAGCAACCCCATCCTGTCGGGCGCGCTTGATTACCGCCGTAAAAACAAAAGCTCACCCCAAAATATGCCGCCGTTGTTTTCTGGAAGCTCCAGGTTTTCAAATTTGATCATCACCCGTCGTCCTTTCAGGTCGAGCTTCGTTGCGCTCGGCACCCCGAGGATCTTCGGCAGATGCAGACCTCGCGCGTTCACTGCTTTTGGAATGCGTTGACGACGGCGCAGCGTCGTCGAGCAGTTGAACTGGGTCATTCGCCGCCCGCGGGATGCAACGCATCAAAGGAAAAGGTGATCAACCTTGGCAAAAAAAATTTCCGGACTGGCTACATCCACCTCAGTAAGACTGGGCAGAAAAACGGGTGGCGATCCCCTGAACGCGCCTATGTCGGTTGCAGTTGGCTCATCTGGTATCGACGAATTCTGTGACATGAGTTCAACCATTGCCGACGCAACGCTGGTTGACCGGTTGACCGTTGGGGAGCCGGTCTTTCGACCAATACGATACACCTATCCTCAGGTGCTCCATCGGCAAGTCTCGGAACTATGTTCCACGGTGTGGTTGCGAATTGGGTTGCCGGTTCAGGCAGGGCCAAATCACGACGCTGCCACTACATCCATGCGTCCCCCCGGCAGATGGAAATGGACCTTCTGCAAGCCACGGCCGAATAGTCATGCATTTGAGTTTTCAACGGGAAACCTCGCCCCAAAAATGAACCGTTAGGCTTGCTTTTTCACAGTGAGCCTTCCTTGCGACGACAAAAAATCCCCCAAAAAGGTCAGCTTTTACGGGAAGTGCCGCCCCAGAAGATCGCTTGGCTAGCAATCGACAGACATACGAGCAAGTGGAAGTGCCGCCCCAAGACACGGGAACTGCCGCCCCAAAAGTATCTCGTTACTCTTTGATTTCAACACGGAAGTGCGGCATCGTCATCGGTACCAAGAACACCCCGCCGATCGCGAGGCGAAGGGCCTTTTCGCTTTTGAACATCGATACCCCATAGGCGATGATACCCACCGAGGGCACAAGGTGGTCCCGCTACACGCGGCCGGAGCCGAAAGCGACAAACGCCTCGCCTTCGATGTCACTCAGAGCCTGCATAAGCGCATCAAGGCGCGGTGCGCCATGCGTGGCACCCATATGGCCGATGTGATCCGCGAGTTGCTCGAAAAGGAATGTGCGTCGTCAATACGATTTGAGCAGAATGAGCGTGCGGGGATGGCAGCTATCTTCCCAGCGACGTGTCTGCCCGGTTCTTGCGCAATAAAATTTGAATGCGTTTGTATTTTTGGGGCGGCAATTCCGGCTTTTGGGGCGGCAATTCCCGCTTTCAGGTAACTTTGTCATGAAGGGTGCCTGCCTGGAAGACAGTGCAACTATACGGGTGGCGTAAGAACAGTGTGTGGCCTCATCTGGCGTTACCCTATGGACCTTAGCATTGAACGTCTCTCTTTTACGTCAAGGCATAACAATAAAAGCAAATCGTGCCGCTACGGGCCATTGCGTATCTTTTTAACCCGAAATATTGTTTCCAATAGTGGGGAATCTCCATCCTCGGACCAAAACATACTACATTTCAAAACAGCATATCGTGAGCATCTGTCTTATGGCCATACATGCCTACCTGCAGAAGAGTATTGGCAAAAGCGAGGCGACAGGCGCCAACGAGACGCTGGCAAAATTTGCTGGCGAACGCAATTGGGCGATTGCCACCACCAGCGTCGAGAGCGAGGGCGGCGCGACACACAACTGTCCGGGCCTGTTCCACCTCTTGGCAGTCTGCAAGCCCGGCGACATCCTCCTGATCGCCCAGGTGGACCGCCTCACCCGTCTGAACATCGAAACCTGGGATCGTCTGCGCACCGAAATCAACGCCCGTGGTGTTCTCTTGGTGTCTCCGGACCTTCCGACAACATGGGCTTTCGGATCGCCGGAACCGTCTGAGATCGCGGGACTTATCAACCAGGCGATCAACAGCACGCTTCTGGACGTCCTTTCCACCCTTGCGCGCAAAGCGCAGGAAGACAAACGCTGGCTTCAGCGTCAAGGTATCGCCGCCACCAAGGCGGCCGGTGGTTATCGTGGCCGTCCGGAAAACACGCGGCGCAACGACGAGATCATAGCGATGCTTCGAAGCGGAAGGACCTGGGAGAGCGTCCGCAACAAGGTCCGATGCTCGAACTCGACAATCGCGCGAATGGCAAAACGCATGAAGACCGAGTCTGCGGAGGAATGACCGTCCCCAGCCGCCCCTGAGGCCAGAGCCTTTGGACCGGGGGCGTCTACCCGAAGAGCCGCCCGGCTCGAGCGAGGCAGCGCCCTTCGCTGCCAATCGAGGAGGAGACACAGACGAGTTGCGAACGGGACAGGCGCTCTGCAAGCAAGCATCCCTCCCCCGCCCATCCTCGCAACTATACTGCAGCCTTAACCTTGCTTCCCATTTGATCGACAAATGGACAATGACCGATTGGAGAAACCGCAAGACACGATACTATCGTCCTGATCGCATGCTTATGACGAGCGGCAGAAAGAGCGTTCGTCGATATGCCGGGGCCAGACGGCGGCGGGATGACCTCGCCTGCAGAAATTCATCGACGACAAGTTTTAAAGAGGATCGAATTCATGGCAGCAAAAATCGTCCCGGTCATCATGGCCGGTGGCAAGGGAACTCGATTGTGGCCGCTGTCGCGCGCCACGGCGCCAAAGCAGTTTATCCAGTTCGTGGGAGACCAGACACTGTTTCAGAACACCCTGTCGCGCGTTTCCGACAGGGACCTTTACGAAGCGGCCATCGTCGTCACCAATGAGGAGTTCCGTTTCCTCGTGGCAGAGCAGGCCCGCGAACTCGGCATCGAACTTGCAGCCGTGCTGCTCGAGCCCGTCGCCCGCAACACAGCCCCCGCCGTCGCCGCCGCAGCAACGCTCGCCAACGATCTTTTCGGCAAGGACACCATCATCCAGGTTCTGGCCTCCGACCACGAGATCACGGCAGACGCCACCTATTTCGAGTGCATCCGCATCGCCCGTGCGACGGCCGCAGAAGGCAAGCTGGTCACCTTCGGCATCACCCCGACAGAGCCTGCCACCGGCTACGGTTACATCGAAGTCGGAAAGTCGCTGGCCTCGGGTGCCCATGCGGTCAAGCGCTTCATCGAGAAGCCACCCGTCGACAAGGCCGAAGCGATGCTTGCAGCCGGCGGCTTCTACTGGAACTCCGGCATCTTCGTTTTCCCGGTGACGCCGCTGCTGACGGAGCTGACCGAATTTGCACCGGCCGTGGTCAAAGCGGCCAAGGAGGCCTTGGCCAAGGGCGTTCGGGATCTCGACTTCACCCGCCTCGACAGCGAAGCTTTTTCCAAGAGCCCCGACATCTCCATCGACTATGCCGTCATGGAAAAGACCTCCAATGCCGCAGTCGTACCTTCGTCCTTCCTGTGGTCTGACCTTGGAAGCTGGGACTCTGTCTGGAAGGTCGGGAAGCAGGACGAGGACGGCAACGTCTCGGCCGGCAACACGACGCTCGTCAACACCAAGAACTCTCTCGTCATGACCCACGGCACCCATCTCGCCGTGCAGGGTCTAGAAAACGTCGCCGTTATCGCATCCGAAGATGCCGTCTATGTCGGACATCTGAAAGACAGCCAGGACGTCGGCAAGCTGGTCAAGCTGCTGGCCAGCCACAAGAAGACTGCGACGCTCACCGAAACCCATCCGACGTCCTATCGCCCCTGGGGCGGCTACACGTCGCTGATCAAGAGCGACCGCTTCCAGGTGAAGCGCATCTTCGTCACGCCCGGCAAGAAGCTGTCGCTCCAGAAGCACCACCACCGCTCCGAGCACTGGATCGTCGTCAAGGGAACGGCCGAAGTGACGATCGGCGACAAGGTTCAGGTCGTGCGCGAGAACGAGTCCGTCTACATCCCGCTCGGCGAAGTCCACCGCATGGCCAATCCGGGCAAGATCCTGCTGGAGTTGATCGAAGTGCAGACCGGCTCCTATTTCGGCGAGGACGACATCATCCGGATTGAAGACGAATTCGGGCGCACGTGATAGAACTATTTTGCGATCGCCGATGGCTGCTTGAACAATTGGGCGATGCCTGCAACCACAGGACTTGCCTATCCCTGACTGTCGAGAGCGGGCATCGAGACGCTCTCGGCAAAGGGCCGTCCTCGTCGATTTTTCGTGCCTCTGCCTCACTTGCCATACGCGATGAGCGATGAGCGATGAGCGATGAGCGATGAGCGATGAGCGATGAGCGACCTTGCACACTTTCGGAGTGGCATCGCAAGCGTGGTCGCTTCGCGCGCGCTGCATCGACATCAGCATCACAGCAAAGGGACAGCTCAGCGCCGCTGGTGATCAAGAAGACTGGGTCATAGTTCACCCAGCATATTCATTCCGGTGAATCAGTCAGCCTTGGTCACCAGGCATCATCCTCTTCGGCTCAACAGATGTCATAGGCGCCAGCTTCCCGACAGACTATAACTTTGGAGCATCGAAGTTTCGCCAGCGGTTGCTCCTCGATTGCCGCGCCAAACCATTGGAGTTGTCCAGTACAGGAGGCGGTTCCCGGCGCGAACGGGGGCCTGATCAAGGCAAACCTGCTCTGCGCTGTGCGCTCCGGCAAACTTGGGTCTGATCAAGTTATTGGAATAACTGCCTGTAGATTTCATGGAATGCAGGTCGTCAATCCCGTGATCTGCGATGGAGCCATCATGGGCTATCGGAAGCAAATCGGACAAGGAACGGTCGCCCTCATGGTGCCACACGATTGCTGCGGCGTCGAAGTCCGCAGCAGCCTGTTCCCGCAATCGGAAGGTCTGAGGCCGCCGACTTCCCAGGTCTGCAACGCACACGCCGAAACGAAAATGCAAATTACCGGTGCCAGTTCCGCACAACGGCACGTGTCGATTGCGGCGTAAGGCGTCAAGCCGTAGGTTCTGTTAACGATGTACGAAGCAACATCGTGCAGGAGAGGTTTTCCTTTGCTTGAAAGCCGAATATTTCATACCTCTTGACTAAATTTTGCAGATGGTAAGTTGGTAGAAGTACTATCGTTAGGTGATCCAGGTGATAGCCACGAGATTGAAAACACTCTTCGCACAAGAAAAGCTTCCCCCATCTATCAGAAAATCTTTCGTCGACACGCTTTTCATGCAGACAGAGACGCTGGTCACGGGCTGGGTTTCGCAATGCGCGGTTTGTCTGCTCGGCTATTTCAACCTTGGCCGTAGCGAATTCCTATATCTGATTGCTGTCCTTACTCTCATTCTCGCCGTGCGGATGTGGGACTCTTCCAATTTCAATCGGCAGATGGCCCGCAAACGCGGCTATGAGGTCACGGACGCCCAGATTCGTATCTGGAGAGCCCGCTATATCATCGGTTCCTGCTCCACGGCTCTTTGCCTGGCTTTTATCTCCTGTTTTACCGTCTGGATCGATCCCGGTTCCCTTGCCACGCTCGCTGCAATTGGTCTGGCGCTCGGGACATTGAACTCGGTGGTCGGCAAGAATTTCGGCGACAAGTTTAACATCGACGCTCTCGTCTTCATCACCTGCGCGCCCATGATGTTAACTTTGGCGCTAAAGGGTGTCTTGGCGAATGATAAAATCATGGTCGTCACGGCGCTTCTGCTCCTTCCCGTCATGCTGATTGCACGCCAGATGGCGCGCCAGGTCCGTGGAATCCTGTACAGCAGTTTGACCAACCTTCATCACGCCAATGCATTTCGGAAGCTGTTCGAAGCGGCTCTGAACTATATGCCTGGCGGCCTGATCATGATCGACGACAACGACCAGGTCTCCATCATGAACGTCAAGGCCGCAAGAATGTTCGGCATCCCGGACCAGGCGGCGGTTGTGGCCAACAGGACGCGCCTGTTGCGACTGGTCACCCTTGGCATGGTCAGCAATCAACTGACCCGTGGCGAGGCGTCGAGGTTAAGGGCAGCAATTGGCGACCTCATGGGCGGCGACTTGGCCTCAAAGACGGTCAACATCGGTGACAAGCATATCCAGTTGACCGTCAACAAACTACCAACGAGAACACCGAAAGAGGATGAGGCCATTGGCGGTGCCGTCCTTATTTGCGAGGACGTAACACTGAGGGTCGAGGCCTATGAGAGAGCCAGGCTCAATGCGAACTTCGACCATCTGTCCGGGCTGCCAAACCGTCGTTACCTGATAGAACAGATCAACGAAGCCGTGCAAGGGATGGGCGATGAAGAATTGATCGCCATCGGGCAACTCGATATCAACAAGTTCAAGCTCATCAATGACAATTTCGGCCATGCGACAGGCGACGCAGCCATTCGCAGCGTTGGCCAGGCGATAAACGCGCTCGAGACCGAGCGCATGCTGCGCGGGCGCTGGGGCGGCGACGAATTCATGATCGCGATTTTGGGCCTCAAGGACGAGCGCCATATCAAGGAGGAGCTAGACAAGATCTTTACGCGACTTTGCCGCCGTTATGAAATTGCGGACGATAGCGACAATGATGACGGTGTCGTCATGCAGCGCGTGAACAAGCTTGATATCAACTGTTCGGGCGGCGTGGTGATCTGTAGAAAGGACTCGTTCGTCCTCGAAGATGCTATGAAAAAAGCCGATGTCGCGCTTCTGACAGCCAAGAAAGAGCCTGATATCGGCTGGTTGCAGTTCGATGAGGCGATGGCTGCAGAGTATCACAAGGAACAGAAGCTGAAGGATGACTTCAGGATCGCCCTGCGCGAGGGTTATATCACGCCAGTCTACCAGCCAATGTACACGCCCGACGGCGCCAGGCTGGTGTGCTGCGAGGCGTTGGCGCGCTGGCACCACCCGGAACTCGGTAGCATAGCGCCGGCACGATTTATTCCCATCGCGGAGCAATACGGGTTCATCCACGAGCTGACAGTGTCCATGATGAACCGCGCCTGCAGGGATTGCGCCGGGTGGCACGACCAGACCATATGCGTGTCGGTCAACCTGAGCGCCGTTGACCTTGCCAACCACAGGATCCTCGACGTTATAAAAAATGCGCTCACCAGCGCGAAACTTGACCCACACCGACTGCAAATAGAGGTGACAGAAAGCGTCTTCGTTAAGGACCGCGGCCAAGCCGCAGGCGTCCTGCGTAATCTGCAAGATATGGGGATCAGGATCGCCATTGATGATTTCGGAACTGGTTATTCCAACCTCGCGCTCATCAACGACATGCCACTTGATAAACTGAAAATAGATCGGTCGTTTGTCGAGAACATTGTCACTGATCAGCGTGCCAGAACGTTTTTCACCTCGATGGTCACCTTTACAAAATCCCTTGGTTTCGGGATCGTGGTTGAAGGAGTGGAGACGCTCGAGCAGCTCAACATTATTCAGATGTCCGATGTCGACCTCATTCAGGGCTATTTGTTTGGGCGGCCGATGGTGAATGACGAGATCAATGCCCGCATCGATGAACTTCTAGCGATTGCCAAAGGTCAGACGGGGAAGAAAGTCGTCCGGATCAAGAAGCCCTGAATGACGCCATCGGAGGCGCTGTTTGCTCAGATGCACGCACTCGCCTGCCATTGGTTGAGCGAAGACAAGTCTGGCCAAAGGCGACACGAAAAGCCCTGTATTGCGTCCGATTGACTTCCTATGAGAGACGATATCAAGGCTTCGACGATGACGTGATTTTCCTCTTGGAAGAGAAAAACCGACCGGCGCGGTCAACGGGTGTCGCAGGCAAACCTGGAAAACATTTCTACCGCGCGATCAAAATTGCCGCTTCAGCCGACGGAATGACCGAGACGGCTTCCACACCTTCCGGCGGCGTGCCGAAAAGGCGTTTGCGTTCAGAGCTCAGGGATCTGAAGAAAGGAAGCCGACTAAGGATGGAATCGCTGTTTTCGAGTTTTCCATTGGCGTAGAGATCCACTTCATGGGCGAACCAATCGACCTTCTGGCTGCCTTTCCATTTTTTCATGCCGTAGTAACGCTTATAAAAGCCCGCATGCTCTGGACGAATAACGGACAGCGTGAAGTCTGCGTCGAAAAAGATGCACGCCATCGCCGTTAGCCGGATCGTCATGAAGGGCAGAAAGGGAAGGATGCCGGACAGGTATGAATCGGCGCAAAAGCGACTGGAATCGATAAATTTGAAACCTCTGTCGAAATGGAAATCCAGAGCGCCGGGAAAATGCGAATTCGTCGGACAAGTTCGCTCCGTGGGAGTCGCGAAATGAATGCGCAGCGAGCTGGCGAGACGATCCTCGAAATAGAGGCCGAAAATCTGGGCATTCGGCGAACTATCATAGGCGTCCGCGCTCTGATGGGACGCATCGGATTCGATCAGCTCTTCGCGCCGATAGGCGTTGTATCGCAGGCGGAAAATCTCTTCGAGGTCGTTACCAGCGACGACGCGACGGTATTCAATCCGATTGAGTGCGGCAAGCCCCTGAGCCGCAAAGCTTGTCGTGGCAGCCAGAGGGTGTAAAGATTGATTGCGCACCGTCATCGTCTTTTCCTTTGCCCCCAAAATATCCTAACGATTTATTAAAATCATAACAATCCTCGTCGCGATGGATCGCCTCCACCGTTCACAATATGGTTAATTTGCAAAGGACCGCCAGCCCCTCCCCCATGCAACTGTAGGGTTGGCCGCCGGCGTCGAACGCTTGCATTTCTGCTGCTTTGGCAGTTATCGGGCGGCAGCAGCAAAACGTGGGCTGCGAGCTGTGCGGGCTTCCACGGTTTCCCACTCTGGTGGTCGCGCGGCTGAAAAGACTTACGCCCTATGTGCCGGGAACGTTGATGAGGCGTAGTTGGATACCGTTCAAAACGTGTCGAGACCCGCCAACATGGGCAAAGTGAGATGGCAGTCGCGGTCTTCATACCGCAGATCTTTTGACATGCTTTTTCGACGGAACGAAAATTCCGGCACGCTGTGGCGAGGGCACGGCGACCTATTGAAACTGTTTGTATTCGATCCTGAAACGATCCGGGACTGCTATGGGAGAGCTCTGCCTTACGATATCGAACACCGCGCCATAGCCACTGTCGCAAACGATCCGCTCGAGCTCCGCATTGGCAAGCATTGCCATGGTCGCCAAATCGCTTTCCGTAACCAAGGCCTCGTCGCTCAGCTCCAGGAATACCACGCAGTCTCCAAAGCTCTCACACCTGAACGTCGCCACCGCCTCTCGCGAATCCTCGGACAGCTGGTAGTCCACGCGATCGACATGGGCAGCGTCCGCATAGGAGATCAATCGCAATTCAATGTCGACGTTCCTGCCGGCTTTAAAACAGGCGCTCATAACTGTCCTTGTGTCTCAAAGATGGTGTCGGCAAGATACAGGCGTATCCGGCTAAAAACGACGATGCAAACTCGAGTATTTTTCTAGCAGCTAATAATAAGCGGACCAATAAGCGCAGCGGCCCTTCTTGGCGCTATAGTTAACCAAATATTACTGGATGATACAACTGCTCACAAATCGAACGTCCGCTGGCAGCTAGTCTTGACGTCATTCGCCGTCACGATCCGATCTCCGATGCTGCTGTAGGAGATAACGCCGAAATCTGTTTCCCGCTGGGTTCCAATGTCGTCAACCCTCGTCCCGCGCCCTCTGTCTCATAGCGCCACGCAGGGTGCCAACGCGTCGGCAAAGCTTTCCTGGTTAGCGTGGAAGGACATCGTCCATATTAAATCTGCCGAGGCCGATAGACGAAACACACACCTACGACTTGCAGGCATGGCAAACCGCATTCAAGGTTGGACCGTAACTAGAATGGCCCTCCCCCGTGGTATCGAACCCCATGACCCTTACCCAATAACAAGCGCCTTCATAGGCGGAAGTGCCTTTCGAACCCCTGGGAGGACGCAACTCCCCCCAGCCTGAGTGTTCGGGTTCTTTCTGATTAAGACGCCACTCGGTAGACCTTAGGCGCCATTGAAAGCGATCGACCTCGTTTGGGAGGCGTCCAGTCGACACGGGTTTTGGGCCGCGGGTCTGCCGCTGGGCCGATACACCGTCTTGGAAGGTCTCCATCGCCATGTATTTATAGATTGCTGCGATTTAGGCTGTTCAGGGTAGTTTCGGGTACGCCTAGCCCGAACGAGCGCAGTGCAGCGAACAGAGCCGGGGAGGTTGTAGGCGCTATGGTTATGTTGGAACGAAAAAGCTGCGCTCAGGTAGGCGAATGGGGGAAGACGCCAAAGAAAGCCATGGCAGCAGCGAGGGGCCGAAGGGTCCGCCGGCCGTCGCGCGTGCAGCGGCAATTTTCGCGTATACAATCCTGATGGGAGGGACGCGGACTTGCCGTCACCCAACTAAATCGTTGCAGATGCGAAGCGTCGACGAGTTCCCTCTGCAGAACGCACGACGTCTCGGCAGATTTATGCGTTGGCTGGTCGCTGGTGACCAGTCCGGTCTGTGCTCAACTGCTGCTCGATTGAGAGCAGTGATGTCAGGTTCCGTCCCTTCGGCAAAGCCGTGAGGGGGAGCTCACCTGGCTCGTCGAGCGGATCGAGACACTTCAGGATCTCGTCGCCTCAATCTGCACTGAGCCGCTTTGGAGGCCTACACCGTTTGGGGTGCCTTGTCGTCGCCTTCGCGTTAGCATGTACCGCCCAAAAACCGCCACAGCACACCGGTGAGCGGCGCAAGCAATCCGCGTTTGCCGACGGCCCGTTCTGACGTGTCTCTTCCGCCTGGACGCCTTCCACGCATGCTGTAAACCACGCTTTAAATAGTGCTGTTTCTGATGTATCTTTGCTGTACAGTGGGTTGTGTGTCGTTGGCAACTCGGCAGGGAGAGAAGACATGTCCAGTATCCAGCCGAGTGCACCACGCCTCATTGGCTATGCCCGAACCGTCCCTGGCGAAGAGCCGCGCGATTCACAAATCGACGACCTTCGTGCAGCCGGTTGCGATCGGATCTTTGAGGAGCATGGGACGTCTGCCTCCCGGGACCGACCCGTGCTGACCCGGCTGCTCGGCGACCTCTCGGCAGGTGATGTGCTGATCGTTGTTCGCCTCGAACGGCTCGGCCTTTCCACCCGCCATCTTCTTCCTTTGATGGAGGATCTCGAGCAACGGGGCGTTCAACTCCGTTCGATCGGGGACAGCATCGACACCGCGCCGCCCAATGGCGCAGTTTGCCTTGCGATGGCTCGGGCCATTGCTTCACTCGAAAAGGCGCTGACAGGGGAAAGTACCCGCGCTGGTATCAAGCTGGCAAAACAACGTGGGAGGCTTGCCGGAAATCCCGGTCTGCGAGATCGGCGGCCGGACGCACTCCAGGCCTTGTCACGGGCACGCGACAAAATTTATCTCGACGAACTCATGGCATCGGCAGAAAGCTGGCTGCCAACGGTCCAGCAGCTTCGACCCGATCATAGCTGGGACAACATCGCGCTTGTGCTCAATCGTCGTGGCATGGATTGGACCACCGAACGCCTCCGGCGTGCCGTCCATCGACTGGCCCGCGAGAAACTGGCGGATCCCGACCTGCTTGTTCGATCGCCGCGACGCGGACCGGACGATCGCCTCATGACGCTCATTGCCGCAATCGCGATTGCCGATCCGACCTTGTCGCTTCGGGGGATTGGGGCTCAATTAGAATTGCTCGGCGAGAAACCGCCCCGCGGTGGCCGAAAGTGGCAACCATCCTCGGTTCGTCATTTTCTCGATGAGGGCCGCAGGTTCGGGCTGATACGCGGCTGAGAGGCTAAAACGAGATACCGGTGAACGCCCCCGCCTTTACCTCAGCATCTAGAAAAATAAATCGTCACTTTGTCGCACCCGCCTTCTTGCAGGTATCAAATTCATCCACGCAAGTTCCGAGACATCTCATATGCGGGTCGTTGTCTTTCTTCGAGTCGCATGTATTGAAACAAATATCTGCTTCGATGCGACATTGATTTCCGATCAGTTGGCCGCCGCTTCGCGTTGACTTCGGAGTAACGGTAGTATCGGCATTTGCGTTCAAAGCAGAAAGGCCCAATACCAGGACCATACAGGCAGTACAGAGTACTGTTCTTAACATCCACGGCACCCGCTGGTACATTATCAACCAACGAAGACCAACGTCCGAGTTTGAATGTTTTGGCATCATTTTCCCTAATCCAAACCAATTGGCAATAATTAATAGTGACATCAACTGGCAGTCAGAGTTTATTGGCAGTAGCCGATGATTGCACCGACGATCCAAAGAGAGAACATTTTTAATTGACTGCGCGACGCGGCGCCATTTACTTCTGATGAATTGATCAGTAATCCGGCCGTATTTTACAGTTATTTTAAATGGGAAGCACCAAAGGAATTTCCGAGGGACTTCAACAACTAAAATGTAACACGCGCAGGTAGTGCTGGATGCACCACTGTCATCAGTCAACCTATCGAAATATGTACCATTCTCGATAACGCCGCCGGAGGCGGATCGGTGTCGAATGTAAGGGTGGTAAACAGGACGGAGGATTGCCCACCAGCATTACCACTGGGCAACAAGTGGATGGCGCTACCGGGGCGACATCACCAGGGTCAGTGGGAGAGCGATAGACCTTGAGTTCTATTGCGTGGTTCAGCGCTACATGTGCAAGCTCCGGCCTGACCTCTTGCTTGATGCAAGGCACTTGGCCAAATTGTCTCTACATCAGCGTGCATCGCCAGCTAAGAGTAGACCGTTAGGTTAACATCAGCAGGCGACGATGTTTCAACACGCTTGATGCGCCTGAGCAGCATGAATTTAACGAGTAAATTGGACAAGAGTTGCGGTCTGAGCGCCACCCTTAGATATTTCTCATAGAACACACCAGGCGTCGGATGTTCCGCAAAGGCCTTCACAAGCTCAAATGGTACGCTGCCATAAACGCGGGTCTTGCGGTGCGCCGTGATAACGACAAGTCGGTTGCTCGCGAATTCATAGTGAACCGTCCTCACCGCTCTTGACCTAAAGTTAACTGTCAGGATTTCTGCGTCCATTGGATAAACCCCCTAGTGTGTGGTTATAATGCACTGCAACACAGAAAGTTCAAGTGTCATCAAATGACGCCGAGGGGTCGGTTCGCTCAAGCCCAATGGGACAGCGGAAAAGAGCAGGAAACTCACCACGCTTTACTTTGCCTACACTGGTAAAATTTCTTCTATGCTCATCGCAATTATCAACTTTACGCCCCAGCCAATGTTTCAAACCACTGAAGCTATTTAGAACATTGTTCTGAAGCCCTCACAGCCTGTGAGCAACACGCTTACTTTTACCCAATGCCGTCGTTTCAAGGCAGTCGATGATAGTGAGTAGGTGTAATTTCGAATCTTGAACTTCCACCACTGGGGAATGCCACAATTAATTGCATTGCAATGGAAAACACGTGCGCGTGCGCTTTCAACCTTACCGCCCTTCCCGGCTGAAGAGAGAGTTGCTTGCTTCGGTGGAACATGAAATTGCGCCGGAAGGCTTTCATCGTCGTGTGGATAAAAAAATGCTTGCGCTGGGAAGACGATGTTCGCTTTTGCATTTTATGGCCTTCTCGGAAATGCAGTCCCAACGTAACAGGACGTCCACATATCAATCCCTGAAGCACATATGTCTCTTCTCCAGAGCTTGCCCATAGAGGGAAATGCTGCTTGCTACACGATGCGGGCGCAAAGAATAAGTTGATAAATTATAATTCAATGCCGCACAGGCGCGGGCGTAGCTGTTGAACAGAATGAATTCGGCTTCTTACTGGCCAGTGGTCAAAGGACTGTCGTTGAGTGGCGCGTCTGACCAAGCGCGTGTTGCTAGCGTTAAGGTGCGAAGTCGATCGGTACCAAGCGTTCGACGCGTCCCGGAGATCTCAAGGTTTGCACCTATGTCTGATACTTCGTCTCCATGGAAGGCCAGTTTTGCGCCGGCGAATCGTCGGGTCCGTTAGGATTCGCCCTGGAGGGTATCTCTAGGCAAGCAGGAGATCGAGATGAGGGATTGAGCGGTCTTTCCGACAACTGGAAGTTTTGTGTCGGAGATGGAGAGAGTTTTTCGACGTTCCTGATGTCTACGAGTAATGACGCGATATGCACGGCAATGCCGATCTGTGCGAACCGGTGTTGTGTGGTCGGTAGGTGCTGCAGCATGAAGTTCCAAAATTCTGCGTTGCGTTTCATTCGCGCCTCCTACGGAGGTTCAATAGTCGCATGCTTGGGTTCTGCCTGTACCTCCCTCGACCATCGAGCAAATCCCTATTCTTTCATCTGACTGCTCTCTGTGTAAGACCAGTCTGGTTTACATTGCTTTGTCGTCTTCGTTGCGGCGTTGAGGTCCAGTCATGTTGGCGAGCGTTGTTGCGGCCGTCCAGATTGGTTACAGATCCCGCGGGCACGGGATAAGTCCGTCTGGGCATTTCGATGGTGTCTGAGTCCCGCTTTGTTTCGCGGGAGGAGGGATTTGAGAAGTCACGCGACCATTCCAATCCCGGTTGAATCTCCCTTGGCAAGGGAAATGCGCAGTTTGCCGCGGCAAACTCTTATGGGGAAAAGTTTGCCGCGGCAAACTTCGCTAACCAAACGAGGGCTCCCTGCTTATGTTGGATCTAAGAAGCGCCATAATCATGGGACCAAGCGAAAATCGCCCCTCCCTCGCCCGCTTGGTGAGATTTCGAAGGTATCCGCCCGCAGAAGTTATAAAATTTGTACGCTGTAAAATGCATGAAATCGTTGCCGCTGCGTTTTCTGGTCCCATGAGTTCGCATGCCTCCTGATAGGCAGACGGGCTGACGCCCAGCATAGACTTGACGACGACGGCCGCGATCATAAGCTCACGCCAACTTTTGATGGTCCCTCCTGGGCCATAGTCTGAGATAAGTGGGCAAGCACGCAAAATCGTTTCCAAGGGATATATCGTTCGTGTATCTCGTGGTGCGCTTTCAGGTCCACGGGGACGGCGGTGTGCGCTTTGGTCTAACCGCTGTTCAAATTCAATAGTAGAGTCAGGATCTGAATTCTGTATATGCCGGTCATTGTGACTGTCATTGCCGCTCATTTTCTCAGGATCCACCAATAAATGCAGACGGTTGATGAGATCCGCCTCGAGCATTTTCATGTGAGCTAGAGACGCCTCTATTTCTGTAATGGTGGGTGAACGGGACATGCGGCGGACGAGACCCAGATAGGTGTTTTCGATCTCATGCCAATTCCCTTCTGCACCCTCTTCGATCGCGGCTGTGAGGATCTTACGGACGTTGCGACGGCATATCGTCAAGTCGGCCTTGGCCTTTCGCAACGCGTCTCGTTTGGCGGCCACATCCTCGGACAAGCATAGGAACTCATCGGCTCTGGCGAGCAATGGTGAGAGATCGAAGCCGAACGCAGATTCTATGGCTCCAGATCTATCCTTACGGGCGTAGCGCTTGCCGTTGGCGCTGTCCTTGCGGATGATCAGACCTTTCTTGACCAAGGCTGCAATATGTCGGCGGATGGTCGCATCGGACATCTGATGGGCGCGCAGGGCAAGTTGAACGTTGGAAGGGAACACAATAAGCACTCCATCCTGACGCAGCTCTGCATCAGGATGGAAGCTCAGCAGCGCGTTCAGAACTGTAAGACTGCTAGATTGAAGGCCGAGAAGTGACTTTGCTGCCGCAATGTCGCGAAACACTTTCCATTTATTTGCTGATTTTCCTGGTTTGATCTCGACAGCCGCCATTTGCCGTTTGATCGAGGCAAGGGACACTGGCCGCCGCCCAAAGGGCGTCGTCACGCTTTCTGTGTGCATTAACTCTTACCTTTCGATAGGCAAAAGAAATCCGCTCACCAAAATGATGCCAGGAGTCTTGACTGTTTTTCATGGAAGTGCGATTCTGTGTTTGCGGACTACAGAAGGGGCTTCCACGACGGCAACGTTTTGGGGGCCTTTTTCTTTTCCGGTCTACTCTCCGTTGCGTTGATGTTCGGTACTTTTCGATTTAAATTCATCGTAGAGTGCTGGAACGTGGTTCAGCAAGAACGCGGCGAAATCGGGCGCGTCTTTCGTGCTTACAGAAATATCCAGCGTGGCTTTGCCGTGTTTAACTAGCCCAAGACGATGCTGCCGTGGGCTTGTCCAAGGCTCTGCTTTTTGCCGCTCAGCATTGGGCCGTAACTGTCTCAAGACAGCCTTGAACCGCTCGTCTGATGGTAGCGCCTGCACGTCTTCGCCTTCGCTGATATCGATTGCCCTGTCGAGGTTGTTTCCGACGGTCAAATAGTCTGCAAATTCCATCCAGCTACGACGACCTATGCCTGGAGCAGGTCCGATGGCATCTATTAGTTCTCCTGGCATCTTGGCGACCACGGACAGCATGACCGACAGGTCTCCCTTTTGAACAGAGAGAGCCGACATGATCACGTCGCGAGCAAAGCGGGCCTTCAAGCGATCAGCAAACCTAGCTTTTTCAATGTAGGTGAGATCCTGGCGCTCGTTGTTTTCTTGTCCCTGCGCAACCACAAGCTGATCGTCGCTGAGATCACGGACGATCGCCTTGACCTTCAGTCCGAGTTCCGCAACGGCACGAAGGCGCCGATGGCCAAACGCGACCTGGTATCTGCCTGGGATATCAGGGTGAGGGCGCACCAGAATGGGTACCTGTTGCCCTTGCTCACGAATAGAGACCACTAGCCCATCTATGTCGCCGGGCATACGGTCTTGCAGAAACGATGGGTCAATTGTACCAGGATCCATGTCAATGATCGATTGGCCAGCGAGCAGGCGCTTCTCGATATCGTCGGCACGCGCCTGACGCTCGCGCTCTAGTTCAAATGTCGAGCCGACCTGTTTGACAATCTTGTTTTCTGCTTTTGGCTGCTCAACGAGAGACAGCCTATCTTGCGGCTCGGGCATAAGTGGCAAAGTGCGCGGTTTGGCTTGGCGCGTTGCTTCGACTCGACCAATGTTCTGCGGAATTGGCAAAATGTCTTTACGGCTCATGCTGCCCGTCCCCATGCTTTCCTGATGAGAGATTCAATCTCTCCGTTTACATTGTTCATCGCCTCCATGGCCCGATCATAAGTCGCCCGCGTAAACGCACCGCGCTCCACCTCAAACAGCGTCTGATTGGTGAGGCCAGCATCAGAGACAGCTGTAGTTTTGAGCATGGGATGGATCAGCACGTTGTCGCCGAACATGGCGCGAAGATAGCCGACCATCTGGTTTTGCGGCCCATCGCTCGGTTCAAAGCGCGTGATGAGGTAACGCATCCATTTGTAATCAAACTCTGCGCCGTGTCCTGCGATCTCGCGCAAAAGGTCGGACATCATGGATAAGAACTGGTTCATCGACATGACGTCCAGCATTTGCGGGTGGACGGTCACCAGTAATGAGGTCGCGGCGGCAATTGCAGACAGTGTGAGATAGCCAAGTTGCGGCGGACAATCCACGACGACAACATCATAGTTGTCTTTGACCGAGGCAAGGGCTGCCTTCATCCGCTGGAAGAACATAACATCGCCGGGCTTTCGTTTCATCAGCGCACGCGGAGTGTCATGCTCGAATTCCATGAGTTCGAGGTTCCCGGGTACAAGATGAAGATCGGGAATATACGTCCCCCTGACGATTTCGTGCATGGGGCGAGGGGCCCCGTAGCGCAGCGCACCGTAGAGCGTCTCGCCCTCGCCGACATCCGTCTCGGGCTGAACGCCCAGGAGGGTGGACAAGCTCGCCTGCGGATCGAGATCGATCGCAAGAACGCGATAGCCCCGCAGCGCCAGATATTGCGCGAGATGTGCGGCGGTCGTGGTCTTGCCGGAGCCACCCTTGAAGTTCATCACGGAAATGACCTGAAGATCTTCTGCGTTGCGACGGTGTGGAAGATAACGCCGACTTCCGCGGCCGACCTTGTCCAAATGATTGCGGATCTTATGCATATCCATCGCTGAATAGGATCGCCGGCCTGCTGGGCCGGTGCTAACGTCGAGATCCGCGGCTAAGTCGTTCGCAAGGGTTCTCAGGTACACCTCTTTCACACCGATAAACCTTGCGGCTTCAGCTGGCTGAAAAAAGCGGATCGTTTTTTCCGCATGAGGTGGAAAGACACTTAGATGATGGGCCTGAAGCTGACTTGACAGCGTATCCGAATGCCGCTCGATAAGCCCCATGAGACTTTCGTCTGCGGGCGGGATGTTGCCAATGATTTGAGCCAT